>JAJBTC010000072.1 GCA_020861095.1 Bacteroides sp. | reverse complement strand
CGCGAAGGTGTTTGCAATATATCAAAGATAGTAATTTGAAAGCTAATCACAACTAAAAGAGATAGACTACTGTGATGATTGTGGGTGTTTCTAATATATCAAAGATAGTAAATTGAAAAAGTTAATTACTAATGTTTTACCTTTTGATGAAATTTTCAGATATTATTCAACGTCGTATCTGTCTTACCATTTCACAGAAGATAAAATATTTTCCTTTCAGATTCCTCTTATTCATTCTATGAAAACAAATCTCAAAAGGAAGATATCTTAAGAATCAATTGTCTATCTGATAAATGCCAAAATTTTAATATCCCAGTTTCTTCGCAATATCTTTAGGCAATGCGTCCTTATGTACCACGATATTCGTCGTTTTGTAAGCAACGAAAGCTTTGGAAACATACCATATGCCGTTGTATTCGCCACGGGTACCCCATGAGTTTTTCACTAAGTAGTAGTCCTTTCCGTTCTGGTCCTGTGCCACTCCGTACAGCAGCATACCGTGATCGTCGGTTGTTTCCCAGTTGTCATAAGCTATCTGGCGCAGCTCCTGAGTAATCTCTTTTTCCGGCAGCGGGCGGGAGGTCAGTTCTTTCTTTTTGTCGGCTGCGGTAAGTCCGGTCCAGCGGGCCATATCGGATCCGGTCAGTTCGGTCGGGTCTTCCACTGGCACTACGGCCACTCCGTCTCTGGAAAAGCCAACTTCGCTCACGTCACTGGCCCATGCCACGGTATAGCCGTTGCTGATCGCATGGTCGATAACGGCCATGAATTCGTCCAACGGGAGATTCCAGGAGAGACCGTTTCTCCAGTTGTCAGGTACTTCCACAGCAAATTCGCTATAGAAAGGATGGTGGGTGAAAGAAGAGAACGATACATAGTCATTCATATTCAGTCCCAGAGACTGAGCAAATGTTTTCGGAGTATACTCTTTTCCCTGATAGGTAAACTGTTCGGGACATTCTCCCAGATAGGTATCATAGATGGCACTGAGCCCTTTTTTCCATACCGGGGTCAGTTTGGTCAGACGCCCTTTGACAAGTGCATTGACATATCCTTCCGCTACCGCATCTAATTCGTTGTGTACAGGCAGCGTATCTCCGTACATAATGCCCGGCATCACCTCTTTAGGTACAATGCCATAATTCTGTACACAGAACAATACATCGTAGAAACTTCCTCCGGGAGAGAACGAACTTTCTCCATGCAGACGGATGTATCTTTCGGCGCGGTCTGTCATGGTATGATGTACCACAAACATCTCGGCGAGATCATATTCTCCTTTGCCTGTACGCAGCAGCTCCGCTTCCAGTAGTCCCAGTCCCGAATAGCTCCAGCAGGTACTCGAACGGTTCTGGTTTTTGATAGAAGTCACCGGGATCTCTTTGACGGTGGTAAACTGAAATCCTTCCTGAGCAAAAAGTCCCATGCCACAAAGCCAAACAATAGCAGTAAGTAATGTTTTCTTCATATAAATGATTTTAATTGTTCATATTTGTGTCAAAGATACGATTTTCTTCCATAAAAACGGTATATACATCCAGGGGAAACCTGCGCATCCGGAAAGACTTATTCCTTTTTCTTTGCGGGGAAACACAAAAGCCGCTTGCAACGCTGTCGATACGGAAAGGAGCAAGCGGCTTTGTATGTCGATGATATGATTTTACTGCAATTTTCCGCGATAGGTCCGTTCGGAGAAAGAGATATTCAGGTAAGCGGAAAATCCGCGTTCGTGTGGCCGGTTGTACGGTACATTGAACTGATCCCTGTATTTGACCCCTACGGAGAGCGTGTTAGTATTGCGGATGGTAAAACCCAATCCGGCACTGATGTGATAGTTATCCGCATTGTTGCCACTGATCACCATGTAAGAATTCTGGTAGCCAATGCCCCCCATAACACGCACCGGATTTTTATATATATTTCCTACTGCATAACTCATTCCTGCTTTGATCAGGTGCTGATTCCGGAATTTGATGAAGGAACGATCCGATCCCATGCGGCTCCAGTTCACATATTTATATTCGGCACTGATGATAGTGCGCAAGGTATTGTAGGCTACACCTGCTCCTGTATACTGTGGCATATATTGCTTCACCTTTTTCCAGTCTCTGTCTACTTCTTCTCCGGCAGAGGAACTATACACATACAGATCATTGTCTTGTACCAGTTTCTGAGAATATCCGTATACGGCACCGACTACCAGCGATCTGTCGGTACCTATGGGCAGGTGGTATTGAAGTCCGAAATCACTGTAAACGGCATATTTGAACGAACTATACTGTTCCGTGGCAGTTCCTTGTGTCTCGGTATACTTAACAGTTCCGGATACGTAGGAGAAGTTAACTCCTACCGACAGGCGGGGAGTGATGAGAATACCGTTGTTGATACTGATCTTGGAGAGACCTCCCTGTCCTTCGTAGAGAGAATTGATGTATCCGTTGGTGCCCTGTACCGGTTCGGCCTGGGTGATCGCGTATCCCACACTACTGACTGGAGTGAAAGAGAGGGCCGCGCACCAGCGGGGGATAATCCTGCAACCGATCCCGAAATTGTTCAGGTTGCCTGTGACAGAGGTGTTGGTTGTTCCTAATTCCGTATAGCTGTCGTAGGAGACCATAACTCCTGCGTCTACTACATACCGTCTGGCTGGTAGGGCAGTAAGACCTGCCGGATTGGAACTATTGATAAAATTATCCGCTCGTAGTGCGATGGAAATTCCCCCCATACCGGAAAATTGTCCTCTGTCTCCTGTCGCCAGTTCTCCGATACCAAACATAGAGGTCGGAGCATTTGTCATATTTTGTGCCGTACTCAGGGTCGAAATAAAGGCTGTGAGCAAAGTAATAAGTATATTTCTCATTTTTCGTTGTAAGTTTTGTAGAGGACGTAGAGTCTGGAGTTGCTGGTTGGGTGTTCTCTGTCTCCGAAAATGACTCCGTCTACTGTTGAGTAAAACTGATCGCCGGGCATCATCAGCATCAGTTTTTGTCTGCTGTTTCCGCTGGTACCTAAGTTGGATTGCAAAAAGGAGGTAATATCAAACGAATAATAAGTATCTTCGCTGTACACCTCGTCGATTACTAAACTACCGGATTGTACATCGCTGTATTCATCAGTTACATACTCATCGTTGGTCGTATAGAGATACAGGGTCTCGGGTAGCGGTGCCTGGTCGCCGTATGTGTATTGTACAGGATAGAGACGGAGTTCCGCGCTTTCGATAGCTGCCAGTTCTCCCAGCTTATTCAGATCGTTCAGGTAAGGGAATTCGATATTTACATAGATCCCTGATAGTGCCTGCATATAAACCAGATGTTCCGATTCCTGTGAAGGGAATACATTCTCTCTACCGCTTTCTAACTCCTGAAAAGGAGTTCCGGTACGGTCATGCTCTATTTTGTTGAAATTGTAAGTGGTATTGGGTTTGAAAACGATGACCTGATCGGTAGTGGTGGCATCGAGACGGCGGTAATAAAGCTTGATAGCGAAACTGTTGTCATTCACCTGAAAGCCATTGATGCAGTTATCGTTACAATCTCCGAAGAAAGCCAGTCCGTTGAAGAAAGAACGGAAATAGTCTTGATTACTGAGTCGCAGATCGCTGTTTTTCAGCATATTGAAAATTGAATCACCCAGTTCGTCCGGAAGCCTTCTTTCTATGGTATCTTTTCTCCCGCGATAGGGGGTAAATGTGAATGTTGTCAATGGTTCCGGATCATAAGCGATGTCGGAAACATTATATTTGTATTCGGTATCCAGATCAATAACTTCTTTCAGTTGATGGATATACATCGTCTGTGGCACGGCAAGCGTGTCTCCCAGGTAATTGTTAGATGGAATGAGGGTGATGGTCAGGGAGTCATAGGCATAATCGGAGTTTTCACTGATCGAACCCGAAGGGATCAGGTATTCGGTGTAGAAAGAACTGAAGAGATTGCCCCGCAAATCATCCTTGTAATGGCCTATTTGTGCCAGTGTATCACCGGAGGTGGGGATAGAATCCAGAAGAATGGTGCTCAACTCCACTGTACAGGTGTCTGTATATATATTAGTAAAAGAACTCTCTACCCATTTTTTTCCTGCCACGTTGTTGTCGTCCCAGCAGGAATAAAAAATGCAGATGAGTATAGAGAATGAAAACGTATGTAATAGTCGTTTCATGAGGTTTATTGTGTTAAAAAGTGCAGCAAAAAAAGGCTATATTACGTAAAGTGGCAAATAGTATCGACAAAAGGGGTGAATTTGTCGACTATATTTTCTGTTTTTTGATTAGTAGAGAAAAAGCGGGCATTCGTCGATAGTTTTTTCGTGTCTGTTTACTCACCTCTATATTTGTTCCCTGGAATTGAAATCATTTAAATTCAGAATATAAACATGAGAACAATAAAATGCTTTTCAGTAACAAGCCTGTTTTGGATATGTCTCCTTGTATTTGCAATAAGCAGTTGTACAGATAGTAGCGACAAGACACTGGGAGTCTGGTATCGTAAATCGGACTTAGACGGACCCGTTCGTACCCGGACAGCTTCTTTTGTTATTGGAAATTACTTGTATGTATGCGGTGGTTACAGAAGCGCGGTGAAGAATGCTTCCAATGATTATTCCACCTGTGTGCATGATGTGTGGCGCTACGATATGGACAACGACTACTGGATGAAGTGTGCCAGTATGCCTACGGCAGCTCCGAGGCGCAACGGAGCGGTGGGTTTTTCCGTAGGTTCCAAAGGGTATGTAACCACAGGATATGACAGTGACAATTTTGAATATCTGAAAGATACCTGGGAGTTTGACCCGAACGCGACCACTGTAGAAGACGGAAATACACTCGTCGGTGCCTGGACGCAGGTGGACGATTTCAAAGGAGATGCCCGCTCCGGCGCACTCGCTTTCAGTATCGGTGATTACGGGTATGTAGGTACGGGACGTAACGACGACGGACAGTACAAGGATTTCTGGAGATTCAACCCGAATGCCTCTTCCGGTTTACAATGGGAAGAGGTGTATGGTTTCGGTGGATACAAACGAGACGGTGCACTTGCCTTTGTGATCAAAGATGTTGCTTACATCTGTTGTGGAAACAGCGATAGCGGTGGTCTTACGGACGATTTGTGGAAGTATGATCCGACTCAGGCCAACGGAACGACAGGGGGTTGGGAAAAACTTCGTGATATCTATGACAGTGACAGTGATGAAGACTACGATGATGACTATACGGATATCATGCGTTCCAACGCGGCGGCTTTCGTAATCGATGGAAGGGCGTATCTGGTGACGGGACAAATTGCTTCAGGATCTTACCGTACCAACTACTGGATCTATGACCCTTCTACAGACCTGTGGTATGGAGAAGACCTTACTCCTTTCGAAGGAACTTCCCGTATCAATGCGGTGGGTTTCTCCAATCAGAACCAGACCAGAGGTTTTGTAGCAACCGGAGAGACTTCCAGCGCTCGTCTGGACGATGTATGGGAACTTAAACCCTACGAGTGGGAAGAAGACTAAAGGGATTTACGATGTACGGATGTACGATTTACAATTTGGAATAGCGTAACTTATTTGTTATATCTGATTGAACAGGGATAGGGAAGATACGATTTGCCGGTATCTTCCCTATCTGCCTTTTATGCAGTCCACAGGGGTGTGGCATAAAGTAGGATGTATTTTCTACAGAGAGGGGGTATGCTGTATGGAAGATCTTATTTCGGTTTTCTTGCGGGGATTTTTTGTAAGTAAAGAGAAAAAGTTACCTTTGGTGACCGTTTTATTATCAATGATGCGGCCAGACCTTTTAAGAATATGAGTTATGGAGAACTGTGCAACAGCTTGTGATGCTTCCTGTGAAACTGCTGTTTTTCCTATAGACCGTGCTACCGGACTGGTATTGGAGGGAGGAGGCATGCGGGGTGTCTTCACTTCGGGTGTGCTGGACTATTTTATGGATCGGGGCATCCGTTTTCCCTATACGATCGGAGTTTCTGCCGGTGCATGCAATGGGCTTTCTTACATGTCCGGACAGCGCGGACGTGCCAGATACAGCAACATTGATCTGCTTGCGGAATACAATTACATCAGCTGGAAACATCTGGTGAAGAAAGGAAATATTATGGATTTTGATCTTCTCTTTCACGAGTTTCCGGAACGCATTCTTCCTTACGATTATCCGGCTTATTTCGGTTCAAAGGGTCGGTATGTGATGGTGACTACCAACTGCCTCACGGGTGAGGCCATGTATTTTGAAGAGAAAAGTGACAAACAGCGGGTGATTGATATCGTCCGTGCTTCCAGCAGTCTTCCGTTCGTATGTCCGATCGTGTATATCGATTGTATTCCCATGCTGGACGGTGGTATTGTTGATTCCATTCCCCTGCAACGTGCCATAGACGATGGGTATAGCCGGAATGTGGTGGTGTTAACACGCAACAAGGGCTACCGGAAAGATTCGAAAGACCTGCGTGTTCCTCCTGTGGTTTATCGTAAATATCCGAAATTAAGGGAGGCTCTGAGCCATCGGTGTAGTATCTATAACCGGCAACTGGAGTTTGTGGAGCGCATGGAAGAGGAGGGCCGCGTTCTGGTGATCCGCCCTGAGCGTCCGGTGACGGTAGACCGCATGGAGCGGGACGTACAGAAACTCACCGATCTCTACGAAGAGGGATATACCTGTGCGGAATCCATTTTTACTTCTATAAGTTGATAGGACAATACCGCGGAGGGTTGGCCGGGAGATCTTTGTCCTTTTGAAACAATTCATTTGCAGCATATAGCACATGGTATTTCTGTTATACAAGCGTCTCTATTGTCCATATGGGACCTCCGGAACATGTAGAGATGCACGGCGTGCCTCTCCGCCATGTATGTATCTCTTGAACAGGGACTTTTTAGCTGTTGCAGGCATTCCATTCCCCATGTGTGACTATATTGAAGCTCATGCCTATATATGTCCATCCGGTACACGGAGACGTACGGCGTGCATGGGTGTCCGGAAAAATAGGATAAGATTTCCGGAACTATCCGGATGGCACTCATTTAATCCGATTTCCTCTGATTTCCTTTGACTTACTTTGATTTTTTCTGATCTACCCCGGTTTCCTCTGAAAGCCCGAAAGGCTTTAATATGACTAACCCCCAATGAAGCGCAGTGAAGGGCCTTGCCCGTAACGAAGCGACTGGGGGTATATCTGAGGTATCTACAGTCAACCCCAAAGTGGGTTGAATATGGAACTACACCTTTCCGCACAGTATGAATGGGATTTTACATCGTTATATACTTTAGAAAATCATTCAACCCACTTCGGGGTTGAAGTCAGAGGACGGATCCATACCCCCAGTCGCTCCGCTATGCTTCGCTTCACTGGGGGTTAGTCATATTAAAGCCCTCCGGGCTTTCAGGGAGGACTATTGCTAGTAAAGCCACTCCGGGCTTTCAGAGAGAGATATGTACAGTAAAGCCACTTCGGGCTTTCGGAAAAGGTTATACACAGTAAAGCCACTTCAGGCTTTCAGAGAGAATGAATGTCATTTAGATAGTATAGGGGGGAAATGTAACCGTTTGAAATCTTCCGGGTAAAAACCGGATATACATAAGTGAAATAAACCATATGATCTCAAATACCAACGATTTATTCCGGACACCAGTGCACCCCGTGCGTCTCTACAGAGATAGGCTACCCATTCATCTTCCAACTTATATAGGGTATAAACGCATACCAGAATAAATGAGGAACACATCCAATCAGATAAAGCAATCGTTGGTTACTCTTCCCATGTACATTCCAGTCTTTGCAACAATATAGCATTGGTACCTGTAGATCCTGTATGTTGTATTCCTATACCTCCGTAAGGAGACGCGTCTATGAAAGAGGAGATCCGAACCTCTTCTCCGACTTCCGGATGGGGCGATGGAGAAGGAGAGCCTGTGGTCCTGGCAGAAGCATAGAGCTTTTCCTGTCCGTTGCCGGTTTTTTCGGTTTTCAGCCGGATCTGGCAGGTGGTTACAAAGCAATTGGATGAGTGTACTTCGGAGATCGGAGTGGCTTCTCCATTCTCATACTTCATCAACATGAAATCCACCGCGTGATCGTATTTGGTTGTTCGGATGATACGTAACCCATACCCGGAGAGTGTGTATGGATCGAACCTGATGTATATATCCATGTATTGACCGGTAGCACTTCCGAATCCCTGCCCGGCCGATTTACAGGGAGCCAGTTCCAACCAGAGAGACATATCTCCATATTCTTTTTCTAAGGGAGTGTATAGCAGGCGGGCTCCCCGGCTCACCTGGGTGAGCCCGTATACTTTCGCATTGTCCCATCCCAGTGTATATTCCCATCCCCGGGTAGGGTCTGGTGTCCAGTCAAAGTCACGTACATCCGAAGGCTTATAAGCGTCTACTGTCCAGATACCCGGGATCAGTTCCGGTTGATAGTCCGTAGGGAAGTTCCGGAAATCCGTAGTCCACTTGTATCCGGAAGATCCGGAGAGTATCTCCTCTGCCGGTTCACCGGAGCATATACTCACTGCCTCTCCGGGGTGGCAACGCAAGTGTTTCGGTTCTACCGTTGCCATGAAATAATATCCCTGATCTGCCCGGGTGGGTTCGTAGGTATATTCCGGCATACCTCTGCGGGAGACAGCTACTTTTTGTGCTCCTGCTCCTTCGGCATTCTCACAGCGGTACCAGGTGATCAAAGACTCGTCTTTCCGGCCTTGCAGATCCAGTTGGTATTCTACCTGATAGGTCCCGCCGTTTTTAGTGATCCGGGGAGGAGATAAGAACGCGGGAGGATCTGTAAATCCCGGAGCCACAGTCAGCACAGCTGCCGATTCCAGCCCCGACGCAGTATGAGCCAGGATCCATACCGTCTGTGTCTCATCGTTCTCATTCGTTCCTTTGACTAAGCACTTAGTTGTCATTGGGTTCACCCTCACATAGGCAGATTGTTCCTGGGATACACTCCAGGTTGTTTTCGTATCTGTACTGGCGTAATTCCCGAATCTCAGAGGAACTACGGACAGAGCGGCTACCGAACTGCCCGATTCGATCTGCTCTTTTTCCGGAGTGATCCGCAGGTAAGTGGATAGTCCGGTCAGTGGACGTCCGAATTGCTTTTCTGCGGATAAAATGTGTGTTTTTATATCCATCGGATCCCAATCGTCTTCTCCCTGTAACAGATTATACGTGTTGTATAAGATACGATCCTGGTATTCGATCCGGTAGGCATCCAGTATGGGTTTCCCTGTCATATCTACTGTGAGCCAGGGTTTATTGGCATGTACCCGGACCGGAGTGCCATTGAGTGTCACATGGTACTGATAGCAACGCAGGTCGTCCATAGGGTCCTGTGTCCATCCGATAAAGAGAGAGTCTGTCTCGTGGGTAAATCTGCAATCGACTAATGTCACCGGACTACCCACTTTGGTCAGGTATTGCCGGTTGCGGGTAAGGATATGGAAGTCGCAATTCAGAAAGGCTGCCCCTGTACCGTGTGTCTGATAGAACGGTTTGGAACTGAAAAAGGTGAATCGGCAATCCAGATATACCCCTGTGCCCGCCAGGGCATCGTCTGTGCATTCGAAATAGCACCGATCGAAGAGCGTGCGCCTGCCTCTGCCCAGAGGGTACGAATTGAGCCGGCTGATAAACCGACAATTGCGGGCCACGATCTTATCTCCGTTGCACATGGCCAGCTGTGCCTGGGTGATGGTAGATGTTCTTTTTTCACGGTTGAGCCCAGGTAGCAAACGGTATTCCAGATCTACGTTGCAATAGTTGCCCATCGTCAGGTTTTCTACACAGAGGCCATCGCCATCAAAGAAAAACATGGTATAGTTGCCCGAAGCTCCCTGCGTCTGTCCGCGGTTACTGGCCAGCACCACGTCCTGCGGGTCCCGGGACAGTCCGTAAAGGGTGAGCCAGTTGCAACGGATCGTCATACCAAACGGAACACTTCCCTGCACAGGCATCCGGACAGTTTCATCGTCCGGATCATCGATCCAGTATACATACGGAGCGATATGAAGCCTCATGGGTTCCTCCTCGGTCCCATCCTGCAGATGGGCTACGGCCTGTTGGATGGAATTGAATACATACGGATGATCTCCGATCTGCTGATCGCTCAACCTACCGTCGATAAAGAAATTCTTTTCATTCAGAATGATCTCTTTTTCCTGATAGAAGATCTTATTCTCTTTTTGATCCCACCCGATCGGATCTTCCGGGTGAAGGGAGGTATACGGTGTCTGTGCATAGATCACGGTCAGGAAACCCGTGATCAGGCCGGGGCATATAGAAAGTAATCTTGTCATCATGCAGTGTAGCTGGTGTTGGAAATGGGTCCAGGGTTTATTAGGTAAGATCAGTTATGGATTTCTATTGTGTAACTTGCCTGGAACTCTTCACCGGCTTCGAGTAACTGTATCCAGTCTTTCCGGTCAAATGCTCCGGTGAATCCGGCGCGGTCGCACCGTCCGTACCAGGGTTCGATACATACAA
The DNA here is from genome assembly GCA_020861095.1 of Bacteroides sp. Taxonomy (GTDB): domain Bacteria; phylum Bacteroidota; class Bacteroidia; order Bacteroidales; family Bacteroidaceae; genus Bacteroides. The sequence continues at coordinate 31,064 of JAJBTC010000072.1, read as the reverse complement.
ACGGAGCGTTTTTGCCCGGAGGCGACCAGAGGCCTATCACCGGAGCGTCAAAATGGAGGCTGAGCCGCAGATTCCCCTTCGGGTCGTACAGAGAGACTTTTTTCAACTGACTGTTTTCCAGGATCAGCGCGTCTTTGCCAAAAGTATGGATATCTATAGGAAGTCGTCCGTTGCTATCCAGTACCAGGGGATAGGAGGTCTGCGGATCGGCACATCCTTTTTCCGGGATCAGTATATAGCTTAGATCTTCCATCCGGTCGAAGCCGAAATATCCGTGTATCTTATCCGGCGCGTGGAAATCCGGATAGTTAAATGCAGGGTGAGCACCGATCTGGAAGTAGAGTTTCTCCTGTGCCGGATTCTTTACGTTCCATATCACCTCTACCCGTTTCTCTTCCAGCCGGTAGCCGATCTCCAGGCAGAAATCGAAAGGATATACCTTGCGGGTCTCTTCGTCACTGACCAGACGATACCGGAGTTCATCCTCTTTTTCTAAGATCAGTTCGAACTCCCGGTCACGTGCGAATCCGTGCTGCGACAGGTAGTACGTTTTTCCCTGATAACGGTACTGATTTTCCCATACGCTACCCACAATGGGGAACAGTACAGGGGAGTGTCTTTTCCAGTAAGTCGGATCGGCTTGCCACAGGCATTCACTTTGGGTGTCATGGCTGAACAGGCTGCAAAGTTCGGCTCCTTTTCCGGATACCCGGATGGTGAGATATTCATTGGATAATGTGTTCATGGTATAATGAGGATTTGTTCTACCTACAAATATAAAGAACTAATTTGGAATTATGAAACCGGAAAAAGGAAAGGAGCGAAAGGCACTGTATTTGTATTATGGAAGCAGATCGGAAGATGGTGAGGAACCAAAGACATTAATTATATGTATCGTGCTCCGTTATGCGGCAGAGAGGTGGTACACCATTTATAAGCCATCTATCTACAACAGGAGTTTCTGTGATTTCGTCTATAGTGTACCACAATCGTATACATACAATGAATGATGAACTTCCGCTTATACGTACAGATCATACGTTTCTTTATTCACTTACTCTATGATTTCTTTTCCGGGACGTTAACTTCTGGATATAGGATCTGATCAGGAAATTCTTTTCAGGCTTTCGGTATTTGTTTGTCCATCCATAGGAAATTCCCGGATAGTTGTGAATAGGAAACATGACATCGGATTCCCGGATCGTGTGGAGAATAAAATCTGATTTTTGTCTCTTTTTCATCAAAAACAGTTATTTTTGCGTTTCTAACCCACAAAACCATAAGTGAATCTTATGAAACGCAGTATATGGCTATTATATATTTTTCTTGTATCCGTTTGTTCGTTGATAGCGCAGCCCCGGCTCACTTCCAATAAAGAAACTCACTATTTCGGACAGGTCGAATGGAAACATCCGGTCACCGTCGAATATGCCATTACCAATACCGGTAGTGAACCTTTGGTGCTTACACAGGTTACTACTTCGTGCGGATGTGCGGTAGCCAACTGGACAAAGACTCCTATTGCTCCCGGAGAGCAGGGTAGGGTGAGTGCTACGTTCGATGCCAAAGCATTGGGTCGGTTTGACAAGTCGGTCGCGATCTATAGCAACGCTTCTCCTTCCCTGGTCTATCTGCGGTTTACGGGGGAAGTGGTTCAGGAAATATCCGATTACAGCCGGATCTATGAACATGCCATCGGTCAGATACTGATCGACAAGGCCAGTCTGGAATTTCCGGACAGCCACTGGGGAGAAGATCCGCAGCTTGTACTCAATGTGGTGAATACGTCCGACCGGCCTTATGAACCGACGTTGATGCACTTGCCTCATTATGTGAACATGGAGAAAGAGCCGGAGGTGTTATTGAAGGGAAAACGGGGCATCATCCGGTTGACCTTAGATACGGAAAAACTGCCTGATTATGGCCTTACTCAGACTTCTGTCTATCTGGCCCGGTTTGCGGGAGATAAGGTGAATGAAGAGAACGAGTTACCTCTGTCGGCAGTCATGCTGCCCGATTTTTCCGGGATGTCTGAGACGGAAAGGGCAAATGCCCCCAGGATACATATCTCGGAGACGGAAATCGATCTGACTACTCAATTAACTAAGCGCAACCGGGCTATCCATGAAGTATTTTTAGTGAATGACGGACATTCTCCGTTGCAGGTCAACCGCCTGCAAGTATTCAATAATGCCATCGAGTTGCGTTTGAAGAAGGCTACTTTACAACCCGGTGAGGTGACTACGCTGCAGGTAGTGGTGCAAAAGAAAAATCTGAATAAGAGTAGAAAACCGTTGAGATTCCTGATCATAACCAATGATCCGGTAAAGCCGAAAGTAGAAGTAAATATTATAAGTAGTAAGTGATAAGTTTTAAGTAGTAAGTATTCATCCTTCATTGTATATATAATCCTTGGGATTTCGTACATACACACGATACGATTTATCTATGACAGGTATATACACAATGAGTTTATAAGACTTTGTCTACAGAGATAGGGGCTGCCTGTAGAGACGCACGGCGTGCGTCTCCGCGGTGCAGGTCCAACCCACAGGTTGTGCGTCTCCGCGGTGCAGGTCCAACCCACAGGTTGTGCGTCTCCGCAATGCAGATACAACCCAGAAGCGTACGTCTCCGCGGTGCAGGTCCAACAGAATAGACATCCCGCATGAGTCTATGCCTTCCCATTCGGTATGCTGAGACGCAAATATGCGTCTCTACAGGGTACGGAATAGGATATATATAATGAATGATGAACACTTATTTAAGTTATAAGTTGTAAGTAGTAATTTATAAGTGGCAGATGGAACATCCTGAAAACAACGAAGCATACAAAGGACTTGTAGTCAACGCGGGAGTGGAGCAACCCTCTTCCGTGAACCCTTATCTGAAACGCAAGGTCCGCCGGCGCGAACTCTCTGTGGATGAGTATGTCGAGGGTATACGCCAGGGAAATATTACCATCCTGAGCCAGGCGGTCACGCTGGTAGAGAGCGTACTTCCCGAACATCAGGCGGTGGCCCAGGAGGTGATAGAGAAATGCCTGCCGTATGCGGGAAACTCCGTTCGTATCGGGATCAGTGGGGTGCCGGGTGCCGGAAAAAGTACCTCTATTGATGTTTTCGGGCTGCATGTGCTGGAAAAGGGTGGCAAATTGGCCGTACTGGCCATTGACCCCAGTAGCGAGCGCAGCCGGGGAAGTATCCTGGGAGACAAGACACGTATGGAAAAGCTTTCCGTACATCCCGATTCTTTCATACGCCCCAGCCCCTCGGCCGGATCTCTGGGAGGAGTGGCACGCAAAACACGGGAGACGATCATCCTGTGTGAGGCTGCCGGATTTGATAAGATATTTGTGGAGACGGTGGGAGTGGGACAGAGTGAGACTGCCGTACATTCTATGGTCGACTTTTTCCTGCTCATCCAGCTGGCCGGTACGGGCGATGAACTGCAGGGGATCAAACGGGGGATCATGGAGATGGCCGATTGCATCGTGATCAATAAAGCCGATGGTAACAATATAGAGAAGGCTCAGCTGGCAGCTACCCAGTTCCGCAATGCCCTGCACCTGTTCCCGGCCCCGGAATCGGGCTGGACCCCACAGGTGCTCACCTATTCCGGTTTCTACAACCTCGGTGTCAAAGAGATCTGGGATATGGTCTACGAATACATTGCCTTTGTCAAAGCAAACGGTTATTTCGAATATCGCCGCAACGAGCAAAGCAAGTACTGGATGTATGAGAGTATCAATGAGCAGCTACGGGATAGTTTTTATCATCATCCGGTCGTAGCACCGCTTTTCCGGCAGAAGGAACAACAGGTGCTGCAGGGCGAACTCACTTCTTTCATGGCTGCCAAAGAACTGTTGGATACCTATTTCCGGGAATTGCGCGATCGGTGCTCCTGAGTATCAGGCCGGTATAACCCCTCCGGTTGTGGGCGGAGCAGAGGGCTCCTACACGTCGTGAAAAACCCTTCTCAGAGTTTTCCTTCTGCTTCCAGTTGTTCCCTGGATTTGCTTTGTGTCACAATGTATACTCCCAGAAAGGCCAGTCCGATGGCTACCCCTTTTTGCCAGCCGAACACGTCCATTCCCAGGGCCACAGTAACGATGGAAGCTACGATCGGCTGTACGTAATTGTACATACTCACGATGGTGGGACGCAGAAGTTTCTGGCCCGTCATCATACAGATGTAAGAAAGGAAAGTAGCTCCCAGTACCACATATCCGATCTGTGCCCAGAGTGGCCACGGTATGGACTGGAAATCTATCGAGGCGATGTCGCGATACGAGAAAGGAAGGTAGCACAGGGAAGCATAGATAAACAACCACTTGCTGATGGTGACCGGAGAATACCGGGAGATCAGTCCGCGGAATACCGTCAGATAAATAGCAAAGCTCAGTTGGGCCACCAGACAGAGAATATCTCCTAAAATACTGCCCGACTTACCCCCGGCGTCGGTCTGACTGCTGAGGATCAGGATCAGCGCTCCCATGGCTCCCACAAATATCCCTGTTACTTTCTTGTGGGTCACAGGCTCTTTCAGATACAAAGCAGCCACGATCATGGTGATGATCGGCGTGGTGGTGGTAACGATGGAAGCATCGATCGGAGAGGTGAGTGACAAGCCAAATACAAACATTCCCTGGTTGAATACTACACCGAACAATGCCGCAAAGAAGAGTTTCAGCATATCCTTGTGATCGATGTGCTCGCGGGGAAGGAAAAGAGAGAGTATCCAGAAGGCAACGGCTGCTCCTACCATACGGAAAGTGGTCACCGAAAGAGCACTGAATACCCCTAACACAGATTTTCCGATAGGAGCATTCAGCCCCCACAATACATTGGCAGCCAGCATGGCGGCATGCCCTTTCAGGCTTTTATCGTTTGACATCCAAAGGATCGTTTTTGAAATTACCGGCAAATATAGTGAAAGCCGAGGCATTGCGCAAGTTCACTTGCGAAAATGTCTGAGGCGCATCCTATATTCTCTACATATAGTGAAAGCCGGGAGGCATTGCGCAAGTTCACTTGCGAAAATATCCGGGGCACATTCTATATATATATGCTACCAAGGTATACAAAATCGGATTGGATTTGTTTACTCCGCAGGCAGAAAAGAGCGAACCGGAATATGCTTTATACACCTCACACATTCCGGTTTCCGCTGATCAGGGATCCCCTGAGACCGGAAGCCAGGAGACTTCCTTTTTCCGGAAGATCTGGCAGAAGAAAGTATACCTTTTTCAGTGAAAAGGAACGCATGGGTAGAACGGAAGTCAGTATCAGGGAAATGATAAATGGTTGAAAGATTGATGGTTTCGTTTGCCTGTGTCTGGAAATACCATTATCGGCGGTTTTATTTCCTTGTCTACTGTCGGATCTGTGGTATTTTTGGTAAAAGGACCCCGGATACGGAAGTATATACATTCCGGAAAGATGTTTTCCCGAAAAAAGAACGGAGTCTGCTTGTGTTCTTTCTGCCATACCGTAGTATGGCTTTGCTAATCTCATTGAACTTATGGACAACGAAATTTATTCAGTTTCTATCGTACGTCTTTTCTCTGTCCTGCAGACCTGTCTGGGACACACCAGAGAAGAGATCGGGAACATCCTGACCCGGCAGGATATGTCCGGATGGGAGAGTGTCACAGATCCGCTCATGCACCACAGCTATATCCGGTGTCCTACCGATACAGAGGCTTTGCTGAAATTTGGTTTTGACTGGAACACCCGGTCCGATGCTGGAGCGATATGTCTGAAAGCCAACTTGTTGATCGATATAGAGAACAGCATCAATCCCTATCTCTACCATTGTTTCCGTCATTACCAACGGATAGATAGGATGCGTTGGGTAGATGTGAGAATGGGTGATCAGATCGAATTCCTTTTCTTTGAAGAGGGATTTGTGCTTTCCTTTACCCGTGTGGGAAAAGAGAAAGCACAGGAGCTATACCGTAGATCAGACCTCTACTCTGGAGAAGAGGGATACCTGTAATTTCTTCCTCTGCCCCTTATTTTGTATTTTATGGGACCGGACCTGCCAGAAAAAACCTTTCCGGAAAAGAGAAATAGGATTTTTTTCTGTAAGTTTGTCTGATAAAATCTTTACTTATGGAAAAACAAGCTCATTACATCAAACATATAGAGATCGATGCCCTCTGGGGACGATTGCGTATCGACTGGGAGTTGCGCCCGGATGTGAATATCCTTTCCGGTATCAACGGGATGGGTAAGAGTACCATCTTACGTCATTCGGTAGACCAGCTCGACCGTCTGTCCGGAAAGATCCGGAATGGGAACACCTTTGGTGTGCATATCACTTTCGATGATCCGGAGGCTACCTATATCCCCTACGATGTGATCCGTAGCTACGATCGTCCGTTGCCTGTGGGAGATTTTACCACCCGTGTGGAAGATGCCATCATACGTTCCGAGCTGGACTGGCTGCTCTATCAGCTCCAGCGTCGTTACTTAGACTATCAGGTGAATGTAGCCAACCGCATGATCGAGTTGCTCCACAGCCCGGACGAAGAGGAACGTATACAGGCCACTCAGTTGTCCCGTCAGAAGCAACGTTTTCAGGATCTGGTAGATGAACTGTTCGGATATACCGGCAAGACCATTGACCGCAAACGGAATGATATTGCCTTTTATCAGAACGGAGAGTTGCTCTGTCCGGATAAACTCTCTTCCGGAGAAAAGCAGATGCTGGTGATCCTGCTCACTGTGCTGGTGCAGGACGGCAAACATACTGTGTTGTTTATGGACGAGCCGGAAGCCTCTTTGCATATCGAGTGGCAACAACGTCTGATCTCTATGCTCCGGGAACTGAACCCGAATGTACAGCTGATCGTCAGTACCCATTCTCCGGCAGTGATCATGGAGGGGTGGCTGGATGCTGTAACAGAGGTGAGTGACATCTCTACTCCCATAGAGGCCTAATACCTGTCCGGATCATGGCGAAACGACTTACTGAAAACATTACCTCCAAATACCTGCACGCGGCCAATCAGATGCGTCCGCGTACGGCCCGCCGACGTGTCGTGGCGTATGTGGAAAGCTACGACGATATACCTTTCTGGCGTTCCCTGCTCGAAGAGTTTGAAGACGAAAGCCGCTATTTTCATGTCATGCTCCCTTCGGCAGATTCTTTAGCCAAAGGGAAGAAACCGGTGTTGATGCATACACTGCGTACGGAAGAGTTGGGCAGAAGCCTTATCGCCTGTGTAGACAGTGATTATGATTTTCTGTTGCAGGGCAAGACCGCCGTATCCCGGAAGATCAATTCCAATCCTTATATTTTTCAGACGTACGCTTATGCCATTGAGAACTATCGCTGCTATGCAGGCAGCCTGCACAGGGTGTGTGTACAGGCTACACTCAACGATCGGAAACTGATGGACTTCGAATCTTTTCTGGCAGAGTATTCCCAGGCGGTTTATCCGCTTTTCCTCTGGTCGGTCCGGTTCTATCGTAAAAACGATACCCGTACTTTCCCGATCAATGCCTTCAACAGTTGTGTCCGTCTGGGCCATGTGAACCTTCGTCATCCGCAACAGGCTTTACAGGGTGTACGCAAGCAGGTCCATCACAAACTGCAGGAGTTGGAAAAGCGTTTTCCGGAAGAGATAGAACCCGTACGTGCACTGGGCAGGGAATTACTGGAACTGGGGCTGACCCCGGACACCACGTATCTCTATATTCAGGGACATCATCTGGTAGAGAATGTGGTGCTGCCGCTTCTGATCCCTGTCTGTACGGTGCTTCGCCGGGAGCGGGAACGGGAGATCTCCGAACTGGCCGGACACGATCGTCAGTATCGCAACGAACTCTCCGGATACCGCAACAGCCAGGTGAAAGTGGAAGAAGTGCTCCGCCGCAATACGGGCTATCGCCGTCTGTTCCTGTATGAATGGATCAGAGAAGATATCCGCCGGTTCCTGGAACAGGAGAAATAGAAAAACTCATCCCTCTTTTTCAGGAATTGTTTGGATCTGGTTGGTTCCTTGATCCGGTCTTCGCCTGAGCACGGTTTTTCTGTTCTCGGAACCATACCTCATAGGCATAGTTGTCAGACTAAACAGAGGAATGGGTAGCAGCCTATCCCTGATATGGATCTATCCCCTTCGGGGAACACAGAGACCACACTCAGATAGAACGTAGGATCAGGCGGGTGTATATCCGGAAATCGAAAAACAGGAAATATAAACCTGGACTTCTTTTATCTTCACGGCTATGACCCCACCGTATAGTAGAGACGCATATTTGCGTCTCCCAACATCCATCCAACAACAATCAGCCAGCAAAAAGAAAACAAAAACAAACCCCAGGAAAAGAGCACAAACAGAACGCTCAATTATTCGTGGAAAGTCAAAACAGTTTCTTATATTTGTACCCTCTGCCGGTGACCACTACCGGTAGGATATTTTTTATTTTCTACCTATTGATACATATTGTTACACACGTATGGAAAGACTCATCTATCGTATAAACGAATTGTTACTGGATCTGGGATTTGCACCTGAGGCGGCCGGCAAGGCCGATAATCTCATTGCCTTTCTGCTGGTCATTGCCCTTGCCTTTCTGGCAGATGCTTTTTGTCGCAGGTTCATTCTGCGTGCCATTGAGAAGCTGGTAAAAAACACAAAAGCTACCTGGGACGATGTGCTTTTTGACCGGAAAGTTATGATCCACCTGAGCCGTCTGGTAGCTCCGATCATCATTTATATACTGATCCCTGCTGTCTTCCGCGAGCAGGCGGAGACCCTGGATTTTATCCAGCGCATCTGCAAGATCTATATGATCATTGTCTTCCTGTGTTTTCTCAATGCCATGTTTGTGGCTATCTATACGTTGTACAGCTCCATGGAGAAGTGCCGGGAACGTTCGCTGAAGATATTCCTGCAGACTTTACAGATCATTCTGATATTTATCGGAGGTATCTGTATTGTGAGCATACTGATCAATCAATCGCCTGCCGTACTGCTCACGGGACTGGGAGCTGCCGCTACGATCCTGATGTTGATATTTAAAGATTCCATCGTAGGTTTTGTGGCAGGCATACAGTTGTCTGCCAACGATATGCTGAGGGTGGGAGACTGGATCACGATGCCTAAGTACGGAGCCGACGGAGATGTGATAGAGGTAACCCTGAATACGGTGAAGGTGCAGAACTGGGACAAGACCATCACTACGATCCCTCCGTATGCACTGATCAGTGATTCTTTTCAGAACTGGCGGGGCATGCACGCTTCCGGCGGACGGCGGGTGAAACGCTCGATCAATATAGATATGCACAGTGTACGCTTCTGTACGCCGGAGATGCTGGAAAAATACAGCAAGATACACCTGCTCAGCGATTACATCATAGAAACACAAAGGATCGTCTCTGAGTACAACGCCGAGAATCAGATAGATGATTCTATTCTGGTGAATGGGCGCCGGCAGACCAATCTGGGAGTATTCCGTGCCTATCTGACCAACTATCTCAGAAACCTGCCCACAGTGAACCAGGAGATGATATGTATGGTACGTCAGTTGCAGCCTACGGAGCAGGGAATACCTCTGGAACTCTATTTCTTCTCCGATGGTACAAACTGGATTTTCTATGAAGGAGTACAGGCCGATGTCTTTGATCATGTGCTTGCCATTATCGGAGAGTTTGACCTGCGGGTATTCCAGAATCCCAGCGGTGCCGATTTCCGTTTGCTATCCGGCACGGCATCCCGAAACGCGGAACTGTAGAGCAGGCATAAAGAAACGAGCAAGAGGCCCTCTCCCTATGGTATGGAGAGGGCTTTTTTCTTTCCTTCTCTTTGTGGATGGATCTCTTGTGTTTCTCTTTTCCATGGCCCTTTGGTTGGATGTAGTTGCTTCTTATCGTGTGTTTGATGAGAGAAAGTCCATCTGATGAAGTCAGCATACGGTCCGGAATACTCTTAAATTGCCAGCATTTTGCCAACCTGCCACCGCCCTCCTGGCAAAGTTTTGCCACCCAAATGGCAAGACTTTGCCATCCCACTGGCGAGGTGTTGCCACCCGACTGGCAAAAGTTTGCCAGCCCATAGGCAAAGAATGGGTAAAAAGTACCCTTATCTCCCATTCATCTCTCTGAAGACAACTTCTTTTTGCATAGCCTGATGGCTATACCCTCAATAAATGAACTGCCGTGATCAACCATGCAGTAAACGAAAAGGTGGTTGTATTAAATTTAGGCTAAGGAGTGTAGCAAAAATAAAAAAGTATTGTATCTTTGAGGTACTGATACCTTTATATACCTTTTATTATCTATGCAGAAACACCAACACCATATTATCCGTGAGATTACCCCGCTTTCCGACAAAGACTGTTTTTATATTGCCGAACGGTATAAAACAGAATTTACCTATCCGATCCATAATCATGCCGAGTACGAACTTAATTTTACGGAAAAAGCTGCGGGCGTACGCCGGATCGTCGGAGATTCTACGGAGATCATCGGTGATTACGACCTGGTGCTGATCACAGGCAGGGAACTGGAGCATGTCTGGGAGCAACACGAATGTTGTTCGAAAGAGATCCGGGAGATCACTATCCAGTTTTCCTCCGACCTTTTTCTGGAAAGCTTTTTACATAAGAATCAGTTCGACTCTATCCGGAAAATGCTCGAACGTGCCCGGAAAGGGCTTTGTTTTCCTATGTCGGCTATCCTCAGGGTATATCCGCTGCTCGATACACTGGCCTCCGAAAAACAGGGGTTTTACGCGGTCATCAAGTTCCTTACCATTCTCTACGAACTTTCCCTTTTCGGAGAAGAGGCATGTACCTTGTCCAGCTCTTCTTTTGCCAAGATCGGTACACAATCCGATAGCCGCAGAGTAACCAAAGTACAGGAATATATCAATGACCACTACAAGGAGGAGATCCGCCTGAGCCAGCTGGCAGATATGGTAGGCATGACCCCTGTCTCCTTCAGCCGTTTTTTCAAACTCCGCACAGGCAAGAATCTTTCCGAATACATCATCGATATCCGGCTGGGGTTCGCTTCTCGTCTGCTGGTAGACTCTACCATGTCTGTGGCGGAGATCTGCTACGATTGCGGTTTCAATAACCTCTCCAACTTCAACCGTATCTTTAAAAAGAAGAAAGGCTGTTCGCCCAAAGAATTCCGCGAACAGTACAGGAAAAAAAAGAAAGTCATATAATCGGGCTGTCTGCGCCGGTTCCGGCCGATCTGTTTGTCCCCGGATCAGTCCTGTGTCGTGGGAAGGTTGCTATAAAGCTATCCTGTTTGCTTTATACCGTTTTATCTATAAACCCTATTCATCCTGCTGTTGTTCCTGAGAAACGGGATGTTGCTTTTACCGGATTACCGAACTGAAATCCGGCAGAAGTAACAAAAATGATAGTGTCTGAAACAAAAGTTACAGCCCAGACAGATCCTACCGCCTATATTTGCAACATCTGAACCCACAGATATACCGTTGGATGATATCGTAATACCAGAAAAATATGAGTAATTTCTTTCCTTCTTGTAAAAAGTTAAAAGGTCTGCTGGTGGCAACCTGTTGCTTCTTTTCGTTGTTTGTCTCTGCGCAGATGACAGACGCTTCTTTATCCGTTCATCACCTCGGAGAGGGTCATACCATGGTCCGTGTAGCATCTCCACAGAATTTACTGTTACTTCCTGTGCAGGAGAGTGCGGGCGAGTCTGCTGTGAGTATGATTGTAGACAATCAGATGGTCAACAGACTCGATGTCCGTATGGCTGTAGATCAGGTAGACTATTATGTACCGGTAGATATCAGTCTGTATAAAGGACAGCATGTGGTATTCAATTTCGCGCGGGTAGCGGATGAAGCTCTTTGCTGGCAGAACATACAGCTGGCAGATACCTTTGATGATTCCAACGTGGAAAAATTCCGTCCTGTGTATCACTTCTCTCCCCGTTACGGGTGGATGAATGATCCGAATGGAATGGTCTATAAAGACGGTCAGTATCACCTCTTCTATCAATACAACCCCTATGGCTCTGTATGGGGGAATATGCACTGGGGACATGCCGTCAGTCCCGATCTGGTCCACTGGGAATATCGCAACGTAGCGATTGCTCCGGACGCGCTGGGTACCATCTTCAGTGGCAGTTGTGTGGTAGACAAAGACAATACAGCCGGTTTCGGAGCAGGTGCCATTGTCGCTTTCTATACCTCGGCAGGAGAGCGGCAGACCCAAAGTATAGCGTACAGCCTGGACAATGGAGAGACGTTTATCAAATACGATGCCAATCCGGTGGTGAGCGCTTCGGTACCCGACTTCCGTGATCCGAAGGTGATCTGGCACGAGCCTACGCAAAAATGGGTGATGATCCTGGCAGCGGGACAGGAGATGCAGATCTATTCTTCTTCCAACCTGAAAGAGTGGGAGCTGGAGAGCAACTTTGGAGAGGACCAGGGCGCTCACGGCGGTGTGTGGGAATGTCCCGACCTGATCGAACTGCCGGTAGAGGGTACTTCCGGCAAAAAGTGGGTACTTATCTGTAACATCAACCCGGGAGGACCTTTCGGTGGTTCGGCCACACAGTACTTCACAGGGACTTTTGACGGGAAGACATTCGTCAACGAATCTCCTGCGCTGACCAAGTGGATGGATTGGGGGAAAGACCATTATGCGACAGTCACCTGGAGCAACGCGCCGGACCATCGCCACATTGCTATTGCCTGGATGAGCAACTGGCAGTATGCCAATGAGGTACCTACCAGACAATTCCGTAGTTCCAACTCCATCCCCCGCGACCTGAGCCTCTATACCTATCAGGGAGAAACCTATCTCAGGAGTTCACCCTCTCCGGAGATGGAGACCCTGCGTGGGAATGTGATAAAGAAAAATGCCTTCTCCGTAAGCCGTACCACCGATATCAAAGAACTACTGAAAGGCAATGAAGGAACCTATGAAATAGAAATGACCATCCGGAACAAAGACGCGGATCTGATGGGGTTCCGTTTGTACAATGCCCTGGGAGAAGAGGTAAATTGTATCTACAACCTGAAAGACAGGACTTTCTCCATGGATCGTACCCGTAGCGGAGTAACCGCTTTCAGTGAAGAGTTTCCGGCAGTCACCGTAGCCCCGATAGAGGAGGGCAACGAATTCACACTCCGTCTGTTTGTAGACAAGGCCAGCATAGAAGCCTTCGGAGACGGAGGGCGGTTTGTTATGACCAATCTTGTATTCCCTACCGAGCCTTACAACCGGGCTACCTTCTACAGTGAGGGAGGCTCTTACCGGGTCACAGACTTGCGGATCTATACAATAGAATTATAAATCATCGTATCACATATACAACTCAATTCAGATGGTCATGGAACAGACAAACAATACGTATCTGAAGTTTATACCTGTCATGCTCTCTTTCTTTGCTATGGGGTTTGTAGACTCTGTGGGTATAGCTTCCAATTTTGTACAGAATGATTTTCAGTTGTCCGACACGCAGGCCAACCTTTTTCCCTCTATGGTTTTTTTCTGGTTCCTGATCTGCTCGGTCCCGACCAGTATGCTGATGAACCGCATCGGCCGGAAGAAAACAGTCATGATCAGTCTGATCATTACGCTACTGGCAGTGGTGGTGCCGGTCTTCGGCTATACCTACGAAGGCATGCTGATCTCTTTCTCCCTGCTGGGCATTGGGAACGCGTTGATGCAGGTTTCGCTCAATCCGCTGGTCACCAATATTATCAGTGGAGACCGGCTGGCCAGCTCGCTTACTTTCGGACAATTTGTAAAAGCGATAGCCTCTTTCATCGCCCCTATCCTGGCCAGTTGGGGTGCCGTACAGTTTGATTACTGGCAGATCCTTTATCCGATCTTCTCCGTAATGGCTATTCTGGCGGTCCTGACCCTGGGTGTCACACAAATCACGGAAGAGAAAGAAGACAACCCTTCTACCTTCGCCCAGTGTTTTGCTTTGCTGGGCAATGGCATGATCCTGCTCTCTTTCCTGGGTATCATGTGTCATGTGGGCATTGATGTAGGTACCAATACAACTGCTCCCAAATTGCTGATCGAGCGGTGCGGATTGACCATTGAAGATGCCAGCTATGCGACCAGTGTATATTTCTTTTTCCGTACCATAGGCTGTTTTTCCGGGGCATTTATCCTGGCCAAACTGTCCTCCAAAAAGTTCTTCGCGTTCAGCACAGTACTGATGTTTCTGGGAATGGGCGGATTGTTCTTCGCGGATACCCCGACAACGATTTATATCTGTGTGGCGCTGATCGGCTTTGGCAATTCCAATATCTTCCCGATCATCTTTTCTCAGGCGTTGCTCAACAAACCGGATAAGAAAAATGAAGTTTCCGGACTGATGATCATGGGGCTGTTCGGAGGCACCGTATTCCCGTTGCTGATGGGGATCGCCTCGGACCGGATGATGGCCCAGACAGGGGCTGTGATCGTCATGATGGTCGGAGTCATCTATCTGCTCTCTTTCACCTTTAAGATCAGCAAATAGGTTTTTACCCCTTCCTTTTCCGACCGGAAAGGCAAACGTTGTATAACTTTAAACAGAAAATAATACCCATGAACAAAATCATTGTAGGAATGGGCGAAGCACTCTGGGATGTGCTGCCCGATGGAAAAAAGATAGGCGGTGCCCCTGCCAACTTTGCATACCACGTCTCACAGTTTGGCTTTGATAGCCGTGTGGTAAGTGCCGTGGGCAGGGATGCGCTGGGAAAAGAGATCCTGGATGTCTTTTGCGGCAAAAAGCTGCAATGCCAGATAGAAACCGTGGATTATCCGACAGGTACCGTACAGGTGACTCTGGACGCGGAAGGGATTCCTTGCTATGAGATCAAAGAAAATGTGGCGTGGGACAATATTCCTTTTACGGATTCTCTGAAACGTCTGGCACTGAGTACCCGCGCTGTCTGTTTCGGGTCACTGGCACAGCGGAGCGAGGTATCGCGCCGGACCATTAACCGGTTCCTGGATACTATGCCCGATACGGAAGATCAGCTGAAGATATTCGATATCAATCTTCGTCAGAGCTTCTATAGCAGAGAGGTGCTGATGGAATCTTTCCGTAGGTGCAATGTCCTCAAGATAAACGATGAAGAACTGGTGACGATCAGCCGTATGTTCGGCTATCCCGGTATCGATCTCGAAGATAAGTGCTGGATCCTGCTTGCCAAGTTCAACCTGAAAATGCTTATTCTGACCTGTGGCACCAATGGCAGCTACGTATTCACACCGGGAGCGATCTCTTATCAGGAGACCCCCCGGGTGAAAGTGGCCGATACGGTAGGGGCCGGAGACTCTTTCACCGGAGCTTTCTGCGCAGCACTTCTGAGTGGTAAACCGGTACAAGAGGCCCATAAACTGGCGGTAGAGGTTTCTGCCTATGTCTGTACACAGAGTGGTGCTATGCCGGAACTGCCACAGGTGCTACTGGACAGGATACTTGCATGACCTTATGCCCGTTATATTCTCTACAGACACAAAGAGATTTACGATTTAACGATTTACGATGTACGATTGAAATGACAGAAAGAATCTGTTTGTAAATCCCTATGCGTACCATTTTATATGCAAACATACGAGATGCGAAGAGATGTACGATTGGACGATTTACGATTGAAAATACATGATATCATACACTTGTAGAGACGCATATTTGCAGTAGAGTCCGGAAAACTATGTTAAGTTTTACGGAACTATCCAAATGATCCTCATTCCACTCTGAAAGCCCGGAGGGCTTTACTGTGTATAACTCTCTCTGAAAGCCCGAAGTGACTTTACGGTACATAACTCTCTCTGAAAACCCTCCGGGTTTTCAGAGGAAATCGGAGTACATGAGTGTCATTTACTAATAGCTTCCGGAAAAGTAATAGCTTGAAATCCTCCGGGTAGAAAATCAAATGTAACTATTTGAAATAAAGCATATGATCTCAAATGCTAACGATTTATTCCGGACACCACTGCACGCCGTGCGTCTTAGCATGCCGCATGGGAAGGCTATAGCCCATGTAGGATGCTTTTTTGTCAGACATACACCGCGGAGACGCACGCCGTGCATCTCGTATGTTTGCATATAGAATGTGGCACATTGGAATTTACAAACAGATTCTTTCTGCAATTTCAATCGTACATCGTCAATCGTCCCATCGTAAATCTCTTTGCTTTTCTGCGAAATCCCAACGATCATATATACCATTGATCAGGAACACTTATTTACGAAATAAATTTCCCGATCACAAAAAGAAGGCTGTTTCCCCATAGAATAACTATTTATGAAATAGATCCTATGGATGAAACAGCCATTTTGTGAAATGTAAAACTATATCAGATTTAAGGTTTTTCCTGCGTTATCTCAGTAAATATCTCCTTCAATAATATCATTGAATCTGAGCAAATAAGTATCAAATACCGAATAGAACGGATGATAAGGAGCCTTTATTTCATCGGGTAGAACAAACAGGTCGGTCAGTAACGAAGGCCAGTTGTCCCCTTTTATGAAATACAGAGAGAGATCACCCGAGAAACACTCCGTGCTGTGGGCATAGACAGGAAAAGCCGTTGTGCGTAATTTCCCGCCCAAACCGGAAACAAGTGAATTGTAGGTCAGAACAATCCCTTTATCGGTCTGTTCAAAATTGACGCTTCCCTGGTTGCAAACCAATAAAATACCATCTCCATTGTCTTTGGTACAAAGTACCAGGTCTACTCCCTGCCTGTTTCCTTCAAAATAAAGATCGTCCTGGCAGAGCGCGTACATTCCCCGGTTGTTCGCACTGTTTTTCCCCGGATAGGACGCGTAGGGACCATTACCCAGCCATTGGACCTTTGTAATATCTTTATCCAGTAAAAAAGCGATCCCGGCTTCCAGTAGCAGTTTGTCCGATCCGATGGGTGTTGCGTCGAAATGGATAGCAACGCCATAATTGGCATTTATGGTATAAGTTATAGCAGCATCTATGCTGATCTCCTGGTTCTGATATATACATTTCTGTTGGATCGCGGATTGCTTTTTCCGTTTCGGATATTCGCTCTCCGATACATTCGCTCTTAACAGGTAGTTGTTTACCACTTGCCGCGACACACGTACCTGTTCGGACATGGACAGCTTACGGCCTGCTCTTATCAGGGGAGGCTCCTGGATCAGGGAGGTTACCCGGGGATGGGAAAAAAGATCTTTCGTTCGCATCCATACTTTTTCCGGTTTCAGGCTCTTTCTCTGTGTCGCGCTCAGTCTGTCGGTATAATCTATCGGGTCGGTAGTACCCGTGAGGCCGATCACATGCGTGTTGATGCAATATCCGTCGTTCGTGTAAATGTTCAGATGAAGCAGATTCACTTTATCCGTGTCTAACCTTCCGGTGGGATTTAGTGTGACAACGGTTTGTTTGCCTGGCCCACAGTGGGGGATAAAACGGCCACTGTACAGGGTATCTTTATTGCTTGTGATGAACCACCCGGCCTGTACCTTGTCTTTCAGATCTACAAAATCGAACCGGTTGTGCAGGGTAAACCTGATCTCCTGATCATGGTTTATGGAGATCTCCTTTTCCGGGATCATCACCTGCGCATAGTTTTTTCTTACCTCATAGTAATTGGGCAAAGGAGTACGATCGGCATACAGTATCCCATCGGCTCCGGCATTGCCCTCCATACTGATGCAGGTGCTGTCATTCAGCCACAGATCATTCGTCCAGCCCAATCTGCTGCTTCTCTTTCCGGACGCTTTGGGCATTCCCTGGTCTACCCATTCCCATACATTCCCTCCGGCCAGGTGGCTGTGGGCTTCGATCAGTTCCCACAACTCTTTGTGCTCCTCGAGCGACTGCCCGAGCGAATGACAATATTCAGTTAAAATAACCGGCCTGCGGGCTGTTTCGGCATAGTGCTTCAGGGTAGCTACCGGCGGATAGTGCGGGGCATAGATGTCGACAAAGTCAGGGATATGGTAATTGAGTTCCAGAAAATAGGAATGTTCCATCGGATAACAGATCGGGCGGGTCGGGTCCATAGACTTTACATACCGTCCGGTCTCTTCGGCGATGGGAGTCAGCGGATTTTCATTGCCTATGCTCCATATCAGGATACACGGATGGTTTTTGTCGCGGCGCACAGTGGCATCGGCCCGTGTAAGCAGAATGTCCTGGAAACCCGGATCAGACAGGTTGGAACTTCCGTAACCGAAAGGTACTTCGCTCATCACATACATTCCGATGGAATCGCACAACTCGTAAAAACGGGGATCGCGCGGATAATGGGTGGTCCGGATAAAGTTTATATTTGCTTCTTTCATCATCCTCAGGTCTGTCAGATTTACCTCTTCACCTACCACTTTCCCGTGAAAAGGATCGGTCTCATGAAGGGTAACACCGCGTAGCTTGATGGCAGTACTATTCACCTTAAACACAGTACCATCTATGGTGACTTCGCGGATGCCCACTTTTTCGGTGAAGCATTGTAACTCTTTTCCGGCAGATACCAGCGAATAGTGTAAACTATACAAATGCGGTGTTTCGGCATTCCACAGCATGGGTTTCTCAATAGACAACTCCGTTTCCGCTTCCTGGGAGTGACCCACGGGGAGAGTGAATTCTTTTTCCATATTCCCCAACGGATCCAGCAACTTTCCTTTTATAAACAGTTCACGGGCCATTTCCGGACCGGAAGCCGCTACTTCAAAGTTCAATTGTACGGAAGCCCGGTTTTCCGGCTTCAGGAAGGTCTGTACAGTCAGATCTTTGATGTGGGTGTCGGGCACAGCCATCAGCCACACGTTGCGATGGATCCCTACCTGGGCCCAGTCGTCGTTGCCATCGAAATCGAACCCTTTGTAATGAGTATATACCCGTACGGCCAACGTGTTTTCCCCTGCTTGCAGGTACGGAGTGATGTCGAACTGACAGGTATGATGAGACGATTCCCACTTTCCGGCAGGGTGCCCGTTCACCCACAATTCATATCCGCGCAGTACACCATCGAACCGCAGGATCACGCGCTGTCCCTTCCAGCCATCCGGAACCCCGAAGCAGGTGCGGTATAGTCCGGTCAGGTTGTCCGGATTGCCGTATCTGGGTGTGGTATACCCGAGAATGTCCCAGTTGCCGGGCACCGGTATGGTCTCCCACTCCGAATCGTCAAAGTCAGTCTGGCAGAAGTCCCTGTACCGGCTCCAGTCGGGTGAGGGGAGGAACCGGAATTTCCAGTCGCCGTTCAGCGAATGCAGGAGAGATCTTTCAGTGACTCTCCATACGTTGCCTGTCGCGTCCAGGATCTGGGCAGAGAAGTGTATGGGTAGCAGTAAGCCAGCCAGCCATAAAAGGAGATAGTTACGCGTGTGCATGGTACTTTTATTGGATGGGATAGATACGGGCGGTATAGCCTCCTCCCTGGTACAACCGGATTTGTATTTTATCTCCGGACGAGATACGGATGATTTCTTTCCGGTAATCGGTCGCTTCCGTATTTGCGTTCATGCCATCGCGGAATAGTTCGGCCTCGTAGGTCCCGGGTCCCAGGAAGGAGAAGTCAATTTCCTTTTCACGTGCTGTCCAGTTGGTCAGTGCACCCAGATACCAGGTAACTCCTTTTCGGCGTGCCAGGATGATGTATTCTCCCACCTCACCATCCAGTACGACGGTCTCATCGAATACGGTAGGCACCTGTGCGATGAAATCGGTACATTCCTGTTCGCGCATGTAAGCAGTAGGGCTGTCGGCCAGCATTTGCAACGGTGCTTCATACACGGTGTACATTGCCAGCTGATGCACCCGTGTTCCCTGGCTCATGGGGTGCCTGTTTACCGAACGATAGGTTTCGCGGGTTTTGTTGCTCATGGCTCCCGGCGTGTAGTCCATCGGCCCTGCCAGCATACGTATGAAAGGGATGGTCACATCATACCGGGGAGCATCGTCTCTGATCTGCCCGTTCACGATGGGCGCCCATTTGAAATTCTCGAGACCTTTTACCCCTTCGAAGTTTACCACATTGGGGTAGGTGCGTTGCATACCTGTGGCTTTGAATCCGTGCAGGTTGAGCAGCAGCTTATGATCGGCTGCTTTTTGCGCGATGGAAGAGACCGACCGGATCATCCGCTGGTCGTCGCTGTCGATGAAGTCTACCTTAAACCCCTTTACGCCCATCGCCGCGTAATACGGGAAAGCCCGGTCCGCTTCTTTATCGGTCAATTGCCAGCTTGCCCAGAGGATGACTCCTACCTGTTTGCTCCGGCCGTATTCCACCAATTCCTTTATGTCTATGTCCGGCACGGTTCTCATCAGGGTCTCCTCCGCACTCCATCCGGCATCTATAATGATATACTCCAGGTGGTTGGCCGCGGCGAAATCAATGAAATACTTGTACGTCGCGTTGTTCATACCTGCCACGAAATCTACGTGGGTAAGGTTCGAACTGTTCCACCAGTCCCAGGCCACTTTTCCCGGCCTGATCCAGGACGTATCCGCGATGCGTGAGGGCGATGCCAGTTTCTGCGCCATGTCGTTGTTGGCCAGGTCGGTATCTTTCCGGCTGATCACTATGGCTCTCCAGGGCAAAGTGCTTTGCCCGTCGATTTGCGCGATGTATGCCGCCCGTCTGGTAGCAATGAAATTCAGGTTATTGTGTCCGCCAGTCTTTCCTTCTAAGGGATAAGGAGCAAAGACTCCCCGGATCGTGTGGGACAGTTGCGGATGGGCGGTCAGGAAAAGTCCCGGGTAATTTTCAAGATCCCCTTCCAGGATCGCCGCTTTTTTCCCGTTCCCCAAATCTACCAGCAGAGGCACAATAGCCAGGGAATCTTTCTTCATTTCCGAGAGCCTGATCTCATCGTAAAACGATTCGAACGAATAGGTGAAGCGTTCGCCGTCGCGCCTGTCATTGATATAGGGCACAAACGCTTTGTGATCACCTGCAAAGGTGAATACCACCTCTTCGTCCCGGATGGTGAGATCACCTTTGCGATGGGTGTGGAAACGATAGGCAGCTCCGTCGTTGTATAGCCTGAATTCTACACTGTATCCTGCGGTAAACCGGAGGAGTAATAGGTTGTAATGGTCAGTCACTTTCTCTTTTTTATAGAACGGAGTTTCGAAAAAGGTATCTATTGTCTTCCGCGTGACCTTGCTTACCCGCGGTTGCTTTCCTGCTATTTCCCCGTCCGTCAGTGTGAGGGACAGCGGAGAGGGAAGAAGCACCGGATCAGCGTCGTGACTCAATTGCCACCTGATGTCTTCGCCGATCTCTACGACAGCCGTTATGTGACCGTCGGGCGAATGGATTTCGTACGATCTGCTTTTCCCGGCCTGAGACGGTCGCGGGTAGAGGAACACGGAGAGAACGAAGAGACTGAATAGAGTAACGGATATTTTTTTCATCTTGACCTGTTTTTTTACGGTTAACCTGTTTGTGAAAACAAAAGGTATGCAAAGATGATAAACCTCCCGTTGCTCTATGTCCTGTAAATGTATTATATCCCGGCATTTTTCCCTGTCCGATCCAAATGAACCCGTTCTTGGATACAAATGTACAGTATTTGCCCTGCCCTCAGGCAGGGGGCTCTTCTCCTTTCTTTTTATAGGCCGACGGAAGTTCACCATACGCGTCTTTGAAGTGTTTGGTAAACTGCTTGGGCGACAACCCGACCTGATAAGCAATCTCAGCCACACTGAGCTGGCTCTTCTCCAGCAATTGCCGTCCTCTTTTGATAAGCAGGACCCGGATAAATTCGACAGGAGATTTTCCGGTGATCAGGATAAGTTTTTTATACAGATGGCCCCGGGTCATGCCCACAGCCGAACTCAGCTCTTCGACCGTAAAATCCGGATTGTCTATGTTTTCTTCCACCAATTTGATGGCTTTGGCGATCAGCTGTTCGTCCAGCGAACTGATGGTGATCTCACTGGGTTCCACATCCACTGCCCTGAACCGCTTGTGGCTGTTTTTTCTCCATTCCAGCAGTTTGTGGACGCGTAGCAACAAGATCTCCAGATTAAAAGGTTTGGTAATGTAGTCGTCGGCCCCCTCTTTCAGGCCATTCAGCCTATGCTCATCGGCCGTACGCGCGGTCAGCAGGATGGTAGGAATATGCGAAAAGCGGATATCGCCTTTTATCTTGTTGCACAGCTCCAGACCGTCCATCACCGGCATCATCACATCGCTTATCACCATCCGCACCGGCTGTTGTGCCAGGATGGCGAGTGCTTTCCTGCCGTGCGGGGCGGCAACCACCGGATAATGGTCTTTCAAGCAGTTGATCAGGAATTGTCTGAAATCGTCATTATCCTCCACTACCAGAATGGGGCATTCCTGATCTTCATCGGGCATGGGTACTTCTTCTGCTTCCGGCACCTCCGGCTTCTCCATATTTCCGGACCTGCCGGGAACGGGGAGGGTGACTGTGAAAATACTGCCCTGCGGCGCATTGTCTTTTACCGTTATCCCACCTCCGTGCATCTCCACATATTCCTTGACGATATGCAATCCGATGCCGCTCCCTATGTATGCCGACGAGTGATCCTCCTGGTAGAAGCGCTCAAAGATCAGCGGTTTGTTCTCTTCCCGGATGCCGATGCCAGTGTCGGCTACCTGTATCCGGGCTACTTCGCCCTCAGGACCCACAATAAGGTCTACAGTGATCACAATACTTCCCCGGTCCGTATTGAATTTAACAGCATTGGACAGAAGGTTCATCAGGACGCGCCGGATCTTGTTCTTATCGAAATCCATTTCGATAGAGGGGGTCTGAATAACCCGGTCGGTGCGGACCTCTTTTTTATTGGCATAATATTCAAACGACTGGCAGACTTCTTTGACGAACTTCGGCAGATTTCCGTGCGAAAGGCTCAGTACGCTTTTTCCGTTGTCGAGCCTGCGTAGTTCGAGCAATTGGTTGACCTCGCTCATCAGCAGGTTCGCGTGGCGGTAGATCAGTTTCAGCTCTCCGCGCAGGCTTTTGTTGGAGATCTCCGCCGCCAGTAATTTTTCCAGCGGAGTGATGATCAGGGAGAGCGGGGTGCGCAGGTCGTGGCTCACGTTGGTGAAAAAGCGCATTTTAGCTTCCTCCATTTCGTGCTGTTTGGCCATATTCATTTCCAGTTTCTGCATCTGCATCCTGACGAGCGCTTTTTTCCGTACCCGCAATACGGTAAACAGGACGATGGCGCAGCACAGTAAAATATAGACCGCGTGCGCCCATGGCGAGAGCCAGAAAGGCGGAAGCACGTGGATAAGCAGCGGGGAGGGCATACTGCTGTGGTTGCTGTCGCCGGTATTGGCCCTGACCTCGAGTCTATAGGTCCCTGCCGGGAGTTGGTTGAAGTAAAGGGTATTGCCAGCCAGGGCGATCCACTGTGCCCCTTCGTTGAGGCGGTATTCGAACCCGGTCTTGCGCAGCGAACCATAATCCATAGAAGACACTTCCAGGGCAAAATTGGTGTCGGCATGATGCAGGAATATCTCGTCCAGCAACTGGATGTTTTTCCTGAGGACAACGCGCCCTTTGCCGGATGTCCGGGAAGTTTCGGTCATGAATACCAGGATGCCCTGCAATATGCCCGTTGGGGAATAGATTTTTTGAAATACGACTGGTGTGATTCGTGGGACATCAATCCCAAAGGAGCCTACAACCTGATGAGGGATGCCCTGCTGGCTGCCGGTCGGCCCATCCTGTTCTCTATGTGTGAGTGGGGACAGAGCAAACCCTGGGAGTGGGCCAGAGAGACCGGGCATATGTGGTGCACTACAGGGGATATTTACAATTGCTTCGATTGTGTATATGACCACAATGGCTGGAAATCGTGGGGGTACTCCAGATATTGGATATGCAGGAGGGACTTCGCAAATATGCGGGACCTGGTCACTGGAACGACCCCGATATGCTCGAAGTTGGTAATGGGCAGACCTGCAACCAGGACCGGGCTCATTTCTCCAGGTGCTGTATGCTTGCGGCTCCGCTCATATTAGAGAACGACATACGGAATATGTCGGAAGAAACCAGAGAAATCATCCTGAATAAAGAGGTGATAGCTGTTAATCAGGATAAACTGGGTGTGCAAGGGCTTAAATTCAAGGCTGAAGACGGATTGGAATTCTGGTTCAAACCGCTTGAAGAAGGAGACTGGGCTTTCTGTATGCTGAATCGCAATACGGAGCCCCGGACCTATGTGATCAACTGGACAGATTTTAATTTTTGCGATGAGGAGGTTTCCAAACGTTCGACCTGTTTTGATACCATGGATTATCAGATCTATGATCTCTGGAAACATAAAAATGCAGGCTCCACCCGTAAACAATTGAAAAAACCACAATCGGTTACTATCCCGGGTCAGGATGTGCTCATGTATCGACTGTCTGTGTTACCTGAGTTGGGAAAAAAGTAAAATAAAATATGGCTTACCTGTTTCTTTTTATAATAAGGTATTCAGGATTGATAAGTGAAAAAACATTTGTTTTTCTAACATCAAGAGAATAAGAAACTTAAAAATATATTTTGCAAAGTTCAGTAAGAATTACAGTATGTTTGTTTTGTGCTCACTCTTTTTTGTATAGCTTTGCCGCCGATTACTAGACTGAATAACGGAATTACAAACACTAAAAATGAAACAAAAATGAAAAAGATAATTTTTACTATTCTTATTCTCAGTGGACTGACAATGGGAGCTAACGCTCAAAACGATGGAAAATACTGGCTTGGAGGTTCTGTTGGATTCAGTACCTATAAACCCAAAGGCGGTGATGCAACGAAAGCCGCTCTGATAGCACCGGAGGTCGGTGTTAATTTTTCTGATTCCTGGGGACTGGGTCTTGCTATTGGTTATACTCACCTGAGTGTAGATGCCGGAGAGCTATCAGGAAAAGGAAATGCATTTTCGGTAAATCCATTCGTACGCTATACCTATTTCAAAAAAGATATGGCAAGTCTGTTCGTTGACGGTGGTATTGCTTATACTACTACTCATGTGAATGGTCTTGACGATAATTACAACGAGTTTGAAGTAGGCTTCAGACCAGGTGTTGCTTTCAACATTGCCCCTAATATTAAATTATTAGGTAAATTTGGATTCCTGGGTTATACAAACGAAAAGTTTGGTGACAGCAAAGCGAATTCTTTCAAACTGGGTCTGGATCTGACTCAGGTTCAATTAGGAATTAATATCTTGTTTTAATTGATTATCAATTAGGTCTTCATAAAAAGAAAGAATAAATCCATTCTGATATTCGATTTAGTAATCATTGCACTTCTGTCTGATCTGAACAGACTATACAGAATATCATATGTATCAGAGAGTATCCAGATTATAGGGATACTCTCTGTTTTTCTGAACACAGATGTTGCCTTCCATCTTGCCTGTTCTTTTATCCATAGTCCTGGTGTTGTTTCCTCTATTGTAATCATATAAACAGATGATCTGCTGGTTACAAAGTCCATGAAATCCTTGTTAACGTACACTCTCAGATATTAAAACGTCGTCAGGTAATCCATCTTCCGGTAAAATCATTATATTTGTTATCCTGAACTTATTGGAGAAATCACACCTATGAAATATATAACCTTACTGATACTATTAGTTGTTTATGGTTTCACTTCTTGCCGGCAGGAAAGTGCACGATATGTTATTGGAGTTTCCCAATGCAGTGACGATGAATGGCGCCACCAGATGAATCAGGAGATCCGTCGGGAGGCTGATTTCTATGGGGTACAGGTGGAGATAAGGAATGTGAAGGATGACAACCGGCAGCAGGAGAGCGACATACGTTATTTTATAGACAAAGGGGTAGATCTTCTGGTGATCTCTCCCAACGAGGCAGCTCCGTTGACTCCCATTGTGGAAGAAGCCTATGATAAAGGCATTCCCGTGATCGTGGTAGATCGTAAGATCATCTCTGAAAACTACACTGCTTATATCGGTGCCGATAATTATGAGGTTGGCAAAGCGGTGGGAAATTATATAGTATCTCTCTTACAGGGAAAGGGAACAATAGCGGAGATCACCGGGCTGAGTGGGTCTACCTCGGCCATGGAGCGCCATCAGGGATTGATGAGTGCCATTCATTCTTATCCGGAGATCCGTTTGCTTTGTCGGGAAGATGCCGGCTGGCTGGAAGATGAAGCAGAGGACAGGATGGATACCATACTTTCGCGTTTTCCGCAGATTGATATTCTATATGCTCAGAATGACCGGATGGCATCAGGTGCGTATAAAGCAGCCCGGCGACAGGGAAGAAATGAAGAGATCACTTTTATCGGGGTGGATGCCCTGCCGGGAAAGGGTTATGGGATAGACAGGGTGCTTCAAAAAGAACTGGATGCTACTTTTATATACCCCACAGAAGGGGACAAGGTAGTGCAACTGGCTATGGATATTCTGGAGGGACGTGAGTTTGCCCGGGAAACGATCCTGCACACGGCGGTTGTGGACCAGACCAATGCGCGGGTGATGAACCTGCAGACCCGGCGGATCTATGAATCGGATCGTAAAGTAGAGGCATTGAACCAGCGGGTCGTGCTTTATCTCGAGCGGGTGGCTACCCAGCGTCTGATCTTGTTTGGAAGTCTCGCTGTCCTGATCCTGGTAGCCGGACTTTTGCTGATCGTTTATCGCACCTTGCGAAGCAGGAACCGTCTGAACCGGGAATTGTCGGAACAAAAGATCCAACTGGAGGAACAACGGGACCAGCTGATCCGGCTATCGCAGCAGCTGGAAGAGGCTACCCATGCTAAACTTGTCTTTTTTACCAATATCTCCCACGATTTCCGTACTCCTCTGACCTTGGTTGCCGATCCCATCGATCAGGTCCTTTCGGAAGGTGAACTTCCGGAGAGAGAACATCGGTTACTGAAACTGGCACGTAAAAATGTGACTATACTTCTCCGACTGGTCAATCAGATCCTCGATTTTCGTAAGTACGAGAATGGTAAGACGGAATTTCATCCTTTGCCGGTAGATCTGCTCCGGCTTATGGAAGGATGGAATGAGTCTTTCCGGACGGCGGCACGCAGGAAGCATATCCGTTTCTCTTTCGATCCGATGCCTGACACAGATTTCCTCACGATGGCCGATCCGGAGAAACTGGAACGGATCTACTTCAACCTGCTCTCCAATGCCTTTAAGTTTACTCCTGAGAATGGGAAAGTGACAGTTACACTCTCTTCTGTCCGGAGAGAAGATGCTGCCTGGCTGCGTTTCACTGTAGCCAATACCGGAGATATGATATCGCCGGAACATATCCGCAATATATTCGAGAGATTTTATAAGATAGACCGCAGCCACAGTGGTTCGGGAATAGGACTGGCATTGGTCAAAGCATTTGTGGATATGCATGGAGGGACCATAGAGGTGGAGAGCGATGAGAAAACAGATACTGTATTCGCTGTAGAACTTCCGGTATCTGTCTGTGAAACGGAAAAGGCTCTGCCTGTTGTCAGCAATCTCAACGAGGAACTTTCGGCTGATGTATGTTCACAACCGGAGGCAGAGAAGGTATATGAACCTTTCGGGCTCTCTGTGCTGACTATCGATGACAATGCCGATATCCGTTCTTACATTGCCGGTCTGCTGCGTAGCGAGTATTCGGTGCTGGAAGCGGCAGATGCGGCAGAGGGGATACGGAAGGCGATGAAGTATGTCCCGGATGTGATCCTGCTGGATGTCATGATGCCTGGGATGGATGGTATTGAGTGCTGCCGTCGTCTGAAAAGTGAATTGCAAACCTGTCACATTCCCATTATCCTTCTGACTGCGTGCGCCATGGACGAAGAACGCATACAGGGTTACGACGGTGGAGCAGATTCTTTTATATCTAAGCCTTTCAATTCCCGTATGTTGTTGTCCCGCATCCGTAACCTGTTAAATACCAGACATCGGTTGAAACAGTTTTTTGGCGATGCTCCTTCGCTGGCTAAAGAAGAGATCTGCGACATAGACAAGGAATTTGTAGAGAAGTTCAACAGCCTGATCGGGGAACGTATGAGTGATTCGTCACTGAATGTAGAGGACCTGGGCAGGCAGATGGGCCTGAGCCGTGTGCAGCTTTACCGGAAGATCAAGTCACTGACCAATTATGCTCCGAATGAGTTGCTACGTATGGCCCGTCTGAAAAAGGCAGCAGCATTGCTGGCCTCTTCGGATAAGAGTGTGTCGGAGATCGGATATGAAGTCGGATTCAGTTCACCTTCTTATTTTGCCAAATGCTACAAAGAACAATATGGAGAAAGCCCTACGGATTTTCTCAGACGCAGAGGATAAAGCCTATGGAACCCAAAGAACGGGAACTTTTCAATAAAGAAGTATATGAAGTGGTTGCTCAGATCCCTTATGGGCGAGTGACTACCTATGGAGACATAGCCTGGTTGTTGGGCAGGCCCAACTATTCGCGTCTGGTCGGGTCTTCGCTGAAAGGTGCTACAGGACTTGCCTTGCCCTGCCACCGTGTGGTGAACGCGCAGGGACGGCTGGTGCCCGGATGGTCGGAACAAAGGCTCTTGCTGGAACAGGAAGGAGTGAATTTCTGCGGAAACGGGTGTGTAGATCTGAAAACGAACAGATGGAGATATGAAGAGCTGAAATGAACACTTCCGGTTGGGGACCAATGTTTCTCAGGGCTTTTTATGGGCAACGGGTGCGATTTGTAGAAATACGTGTAGGTGTTTCTTGTAAATTTGATTAGATTTGTAACTGATCTACACAGATACAGATAATTTACTGGTCAGACTATGGACAAAAATAAAGAAATCTGGATTGTCGCAGGGATACTGTTTGCCCTGCATTTCTTCAATTTTCTATGGTTGAACTCTCATTACAACGCCATGATCACCTATGAGGAGAGTGTACAAGCTGCCTGGAGTCAGGTGGAGAACCAATACCAGCGACGAGCCGATCTGATACCTAATCTGGTGGCTCTCTTTGAGAGGTATGCCGCGCATGAGATGAAAGCATTTGAAGAGGTTGCTGAGGCACGTACACGGGCAGCTTCTGTCCGTATAAATTCTGAAGTACCGACGGAAGAGACCTTGAGACAGTATCAGCGTGTGCAGGTGGAACTGAGTACGGCTGTATCCCGTATGATGGTAATCTCCGAAGGATACCCCGATCTGAAGGCCAGTAAGGTCTTTGAGGAATTGAATGTGCAACTGGAAGGTACTGAGAATCGCATCTCTGTGGAGCGTAAGAGGTTCAACGAGGCCTCCCAAAAATACAATACCTATCTCCGTCGTTTCCCGAATAGTTTGCTCGGAAGACTGTTCGGATTTTCTCCCCAGGCCTATTTCACTGCTGAAGCCGGCTCGGAGAAGGCTCCAGCTATTAAATTTTAAATCTTATGGATATGCAACAGTTCGTAGAGAGAACCGTCAGATAAAGATCCTGGCTGAAGATTTGCTTTGTTCTGTGCCTGTTTTCTGTTCCTGCTTTAGTGTGGGGAGTAGACTACACGGTAAGTACCGTACCTAATGTGAGACTGGTGGATGGAGATAACTATGTCAGTAACCCTGACGGGATCCTTTATCCTGTAGAAGTAGATCGTATCAACCGGATCCTGAAGGGACTGGAAGATAGTCACAGTATGGAGGTAGCTGTAGTAGCTGTCCATAGCATTGGCTACAGTGATTCCAGAGAGTTTGCTACGGAACTGTTCAACCATTGGGGAATAGGTAAAAAGGAAGATGACAACGGATTGCTGATCCTGTTGGTGACGGAACCCGTACAGCGTTCTGTGGTCTTTGAAACAGGTTACGGACTGGAAGGTATCCTCACAGATGCGGTGTGCTATCGTTTGCAGCAAGACTATATGATTCCGGCTATGAAGGAAGAGAAATATAGCGAAGGGATGCTGAAAGGCGTAGAGGGTGTTGCGGAATATCTGAAAGCAAGTGACTACGAACGAAAAAGTTTTATGGATGCTTCTTCCTCCTCTTCTTCCGAAAAGACGGAGGAAGTGATAAGTATACTGATCGGTGTGTTGCTTTGGGGTGTACTCATTGGTCTGATTGTCTATTGGGTGCGAAGTGCGAAGAGACGACGGCAAAAATGCCCGAAGTGTACGAAAGCTACTTTTCATCGGGAAAAGCTTGAGATCCTTGCTCCTGCTACGTATACTTCTACGGGGTTACAGAAGGAGACCCGCAGATGTAGCAGTTGCGGATATCTGGAAGAAGTAAGTATGGTGACTCCGATGTTGGTAAGAGTAGGGAGGAATTATTACAGTTCAGGCAGGAGCACGTCGTATAGTTCCGGCAGAAGTTGCAGCTACAGTAGCAGCTCTTCCGGAACTTCCCGTAGCAGTTCCTCCCGGAGTAGCTCTTCCCGAAGCGGCGGACGCTCGTATGGTGGCGGTCGCTCTGGCGGTGGAGGTGCCAGAAGTAAGTTCTGAGCATGAGGTTGGAGGACCATAAAAAAGAAATAAAAAAGTAAATAGCAGAAAAATTTCAGATCTACGGAATAACCTTTACTACCATGGATTGTAGTAAAGGTTGTTTTTATCTCAGGTATGTTTTATATTCTGTTTCTATTCAGAGATAACTATAGATACAAATAGTATATATATTCCCGTTCCGGACAGATCAATTAACGAGTAAATGTGAGTTTAAATAATTTTCTATAGCATATAGTTCCTGAAGGTCTCTTTTTATACTGGTTTACACGGTGACTGGTTTTCCTCCAGATAGAGATCTATTTGCTTCTTCGTATATATTTCTCCGAATTTGACCTTTATTCATTGTTTCGAGATCAGCAGATGGTATCTTATAACCTTTACAACTAAGTTTAATCAAACTTAATTGCACAGGACATCTTTTATTACATTGGGTTTTCAACAAAACCAGGCATCCTTCTTTGAAGAAACTCCATAGAGTAAGTGCGGATAACCTGCTTTTTAAATAATCAGGAGGATGAAACAAATGAATACAATGACTTCTTTATATGCGTTGAACCTGCTTTTTCCTGGCAATGATATATTATGTCTTAACTTTTTTAAAAATAATTTTGTTAAATATTGGTTTTGTAAATTATAATTCGTATGTTTGCTTCCAGTATTGTAAATTTACAAGAATATATCGGGTGAAAGAACAGTAAGATATAC
>JAJBTC010000219.1 GCA_020861095.1 Bacteroides sp. | reverse complement strand
ACTTAATAATTATCAGTTTTAGTAGCTTTTTTGATAACTATAAAAAGTTGAACTGAAATTCTTGATTTTTTGTTAACTAAACAGTTGTTCATTAGGATATTTAGTTAAAGATCGGCACACTTATCTGCTGTTTTTCGGGGATGATAAATCTTTTCTACAAGTATAGCTATGGCACCGTCACCCGTCACATTACACGCTGTACCGAAACTGTCCATTCCTATATACAGAGCAATCATGAGAGCCTGTGTGGGCTCGTCGAAACCGAGTATGGAATGTAAAATTCCCAGTGCCGCCATGATGGCTCCGCCAGGTACTCCCGGTGCTGCTACCATAGCTATTCCCAGCATAAGGATAAAGCCGGCAAACAGGGGGAAGTTATAAGGCATCCCTTGCATCATCATTAAAGCCAACGCGCAGGCTACGATTTTTAATGTACTTCCCGAGAGATGGATCGTGGCACAAAGAGGAACTACGAAACCGGCAATCCCTTCGGAGACTCCCATCTTCTTTGTCTGTGCCAGTGTCACGGGAATGGTAGCCGCGGAAGACTGTGTACCCAATGCAGTAAAATAGGCAGGAAGCATAGTTGATAACAGCCTGAACGGATTGCGCCCGGTGATGCTTCCCGCTATCGTATATTGCAGCAGAATCACTAAGACGTGGATCAGGAAAATCACCCATATGATATTGATAAACAGCTTTATAATAGGCAATACCTGTCCGGAGTAGGTCATCTCTGAGAAGATACCGAATATGTAAAGAGGGAGCAGGGGGACAATTACTTTTTGTATGACTTTGAAGACAATTTGCTGAAAATCACGTGCCACATTTTTGAAGGCTTCGCCAGACATTGCAGACAGTCCGAGTCCCAGAATAAAGGCAAGTACGAGGGCTGAAATGACATCCATTACAGGAGGTATGGTTATTTTGAAATAAGGGCTCAATACTTCCACTTGCTGGATACTTTCCAGAGAGATTTCCGGAGTGATCAGTTGCGGAAAGATCATTTCTCCCATGAAATAAGAGAAAAAACCGGAGAAAACAGTAAAGCCGTATGCCAGGACAACAGTGGTAAGAAGCAGCTTTCCCGCGGCTTTTCCAATGTCGAAAATAGCAACGGTCACCAGGCCTAAAATAATAAGAGGGATGGAGAAATTCAGAAATTCACTGAATAGAGAATTGAAAGTCAAAAATATGCGGACAATTACAGAAGGAAGAAAATTTCCAACACCTATACCCAATAATATGGCGATAACAATTCTGGGCAATAGTCCTAGATGCAAATTTTTCATAACAAATGTTTGTTCGGTGTTCGCAAATGTAGTATTTTTGAGTGATTTTCACCGAACAAAAGCCCTTTTTAACTGTTATAGTTAAGGAACGATTAATATAATAATTCTTAATTAAATGGATCAGAAGAAATCGAATATCGGGCTTATCGGTCTGGCGGTAATGGGAGAGAACCTGGCTTTGAATATGGAAAGCAAAGGTTGGGAAGTCTCTGTTTACAATCGTACTGTGCCCGGGATTGAAGAAGGAGTCGTAGATCGTTTTATAAATGGTCGTGGCAAAGGACTTCATATCCAGGGCTACACTGCTATTCCTGAATTTGTTTCTTCTTTGTCTTTACCC
This sequence comes from Bacteroides sp., assembly GCA_020861095.1. GTDB lineage: Bacteria > Bacteroidota > Bacteroidia > Bacteroidales > Bacteroidaceae > Bacteroides. The sequence continues at coordinate 5,086 of JAJBTC010000219.1, read as the reverse complement.
CGTAAGATCATGATGATGGTGCGCGCGGGAGAGGCTGTAGATGAGTTGATGGAGCAGCTTTTCCCCTATCTGGACGCAGGTGATATATTGATCGACGGCGGGAACTCCAATTGCGAAGATACCAACCGCCGGGTGGCGTTGGCCGAGTCCAAAGGGTTCAGATTTGTAGGAGCCGGGGTTTCCGGAGGTGAAGAGGGAGCATTGAACGGTGCATCTATCATGCCCGGTGGATCTGCGGACGCATGGCCCGAGATCAAGCCTATACTTCAGAGTATCGCTGCGAAAGCACCGGACGGAACACCTTGTTGCGAATGGATCGGCCCGGCCGGATCGGGACATTTTGTCAAAATGATCCACAACGGCATAGAATATGGAGATATGCAGTTGATCGCTGAAGCCTATTGGTCAATGAAACAATTGCTTGGCTTAGACAACGATGAGATGTCTGCTGTCTTTGCCAGATGGAACAAAGGAAAACTACGTAGTTACCTTATAGAAATCACGTCTTCTATTTTGTCGCACAAGGATAGTAACGGTAAGTACTTAATCGATGAGATCTTAGACGCCGCCGGTCAGAAAGGGACCGGAAAGTGGGCCGTGATCAATGCCATGGAATTGAATATGCCTTTGGGGCTGATTGCCAGCGCGGTGTTTGAACGTAGTCTTTCCGGGCAGAAAGAACTGCGTGAAAAGGCGCATCAGTATTTCCCGGGTGATCAGCAGGCAAGCCACGACAATAAAGAAGAGTACCAGGAGCATCTGTTTGCTGCCTTGTATGCATCTAAATTAGTTTCGTATGCTCAGGGATTTGCTGTGCTGCAACAAGCATCTACGCAGTTTTCCTGGAAACTGGATCTGGGACAAATCGCTAAATTGTGGCGGGCAGGATGCATCATACGAAGTGTTTTTCTGAACGATATAGCTTCTGCTTATGCGGCAGAACCGGCATCTATGAATCTTTTACTTACTCCTTATTTCCGTGAAGAAATCAAGGAACTTCTGAAAGGATGGAAAATTGTTGTTTCCGACGCGGCCCGGGAAGAATTACCTGTCCCGGCATTTTCTTCCGCATTGAATTATTTCTATTCGTTGACGTCGCAGGATCTGCCAGCCAATCTGGTACAGGCGCAACGTGACTATTTTGGAGCCCACACGTTTGAACGCAGGGATGCGGCGCGTGGAAAGTTCTTCCATGAAAACTGGACAGGACACGGGGGTGATACGCAATCCGGAACTTATAATGTATAACTAAATCTTATAATCTGAAAAAAACGATGGGTACAAAACACGCTGAACATTCTTTTGCAATGGTCATTTTCGGCGCGTCGGGAGATCTGACGAAACGAAAACTGATGCCTGCGTTGTATGACCTTTACCGAAACGGACGCTTACCTGAGAAATTCTATGTCCTGGGCACAGGACGTACCGTGTATACCGATGAGGAGTATAAGTCTTATATCCGTACCGAACTGGAAGAGTTTATTACTCAGTCCGGACAAGATCCGAAGTGGATGGATTCTTTTGTCAGTCATCTGTATTATTTCCCTATGGATCCCTCTTCGACAGATCATTATCAACAACTGAAACAACGTCTGTTGCAACTTACGGTGGACCAGGAGTCGGATATTCTTTTTTATCTGGCTACGCCACCGGTATTGTACGGAGTGATCCCTCTTCATCTGAAAGAGGTCGGACTCAATGGAGAACATACACGTATCATTGTAGAGAAACCTTTCGGAACCGATCTGGAGTCTGCCCGCAGGTTGAATGAGATCTACGCTTCGGTATTTGAAGAGAATCAGATCTATCGGATCGATCATTTTCTGGGCAAGGAGACCGCGCAGAATATCCTGGCATTCCGGTTTGCCAATGAGATATTCAAACCGGTCTGGAACCGCAACTACATAGATTATGTAGAGATCACGGCAGTGGAAAATCTCGGTATAGAAAACCGGGGAGGATATTACGAGACTGCCGGAGCATTGCGCGATATGGTTCAGAACCACCTGATCCAGCTGGCAGCCCTGATAGCCATGGAGCCTCCGACACGCTTCAACGCAGATCACTTCCGGAACGAAGTGGTGAAGGTGTATGAAGCACTGACACCGCTTACCGAAAAACAGATGGAAGAGTATGTGGTCCGCGGACAATATACGGCAGAGGGAAATACGGTTTCTTACCGGGAAGAGAAGAATGTAGACCCGCAGTCAAAAACAGAAACGTTTGTAGCTATGCGCGTAGGTTTTGACAACTGGCGCTGGAGCGGAGTCCCTTTTTATATCCGTACCGGCAAGCAGATGCCTACCAAAGTAACAGAGGTTGTTATTCATTTTAAGAAAATACCACATCGGATGTTCCAGTACACCAGTGGAAGCCATCCGGTATATAATACACTGATACTACGCATACAGCCCAACGAAGGAATCGTCCTCCGGTTCGGAATGAAAGCTCCCGGTCCCGGCTTTGATATAAAGCAGGTATCCATGGACTTTACCTACCAGAGCCTGGGCCAGCAGGCAGTAGGGGATGCCTACGCGCGTCTGATCGAAGATTGTATTCAGGGAGACCCGACGCTTTTTACCCGAAGTGACGCGGTAGAGGCTTCCTGGAAATTTTTCACTCCCATATTGGACTATTGGGAAAAAAATACAAATGCACCGCTCTACGGCTATCCGGCCGGTACCTGGGGCCCTCCGGCAAGCGAGGGAATTATGCACGAACATGGTGCCAAATGGACAAATCCATGTAAGAACCTGACAAACACAGATCAATATTGTGAGTTATGAAACCATACATTTATCCTTCTACCATCGAAACGGCGCGCGCGCTGATTCTGCACTTGGTTGAAATGCTGGAAAATGAACCCGACAGGATTTTTCACATCGCTTTAAGCGGAGGCAGTACACCTGCTCTGATGTTCGATTTATGGGCCAATGAATACAAAGAGATCACACCGTGGGAGCGTATGTACTTTTATTGGGTGGATGAGCGTTGTGTACCCCCTAAAAATTCAGATAGCAATTATGGACTGATGCGGTTGCTGATGTTGAACGTCGCACCCATCCCTTATGAAAATGTATTCCGGATCATGGGGGAGAATGAACCGGAACAAGAGGCTATACGTTACTCCAGACTGGTAGAGGAGCATGTGCCACAGGTAAACAACTGGCCTTGTTTTGATATCGTACTCCTGGGAGCAGGTACGGACGGACACACTTCCTCCATCTTTCCCGGACAGGAATATCTGCTGACTTCCCAGAAAACCTATGAAAGGAGTTATAATCCGCACAATGGCCAGAAACGTATAGCACTTACCGGCCAGCCGATCATGAACGCGGAAAGAGTAATCTTTCTGATTACCGGAAAATCCAAGGCAGATGTAGTATACGAGATCTGCTCTTCCGGAGATACCTGTCCGGCCGCCTATATCGCCCATCATGCGGAAAATGTAGAATTGTTTATGGACGATCCGGCCGCAGGCCGCCTGGGAAGATAAAGAGATTTACGATTAGACGATTTACGATGTACGATTTAAAATACATATTTTCATGTAGTCATTCACTTGTAGAGACGCATATTTGCGTCTCCCTATTCGCGTCTGCTTATTCGCGTTTCCGGAATATACATATTCCTTTTCTTTTTTAATCAGACATAAGAACATAAAAGAGTATTAAGTTGTAAGTCCGAACTTCTATCTTGTAGATATATGTCATTCTATACATCTTATCTTTCTTCTTCTGTTCTCAGGTCTAAGTAAATCGGATTAAATAAAACAATTACATGGAATAATTTCAAACCGTACATCGTAAATCATTGTGTGTTTCCCGCATAACCCGGAGAACGGATCTTTGAAAAAGAAATATAACTTTTTATTTTTAACTAAAAAATTACTTACTTTGGGTAAAATAAAAGAAGCCTGTTTCTGCGGCTCTTATGTAAACAAACTTTTTTCTATCCCAGGGGGAGAAGAATAACTGAAGTAATGTATTTGGATATCATAGTTAAACAATAAGTAAGATAAGGTATGAGTAAAAAATGGATGATTCCCGCCTGTGCGGGATTTTTACTGATAAGCCTGAGTGCTTGTAAAGCTGACCTGTCTAAACAGAAAAAAATGGAGATCCTGGAAGATGAGGCACTGACCTCACGTGTATTGACTGCCGAGCAACAAGCTCAACTGACTCCGCAACAGGTATTGGATACGTTGAAACAGGGCAATAAAGAATTTGTCAATGACGATCTGACGGTTCGTAACAATACGGCAAGAGTACGCGAAGCCGCTATGGGGCAGTATCCGAAAGCAGTGATCCTGTCTTGTCTGGATTCCCGGGTGCCGGTAGAAGATGTATTTCACAGAGGTATAGGTGATATTTTTGTGGCACGTGTGGCCGGTAATATTGTGAATGAAGATATCCTGGGTAGTCTGGAATATGCCTGCAAGGTATCCGGTTCCAAACTGATTGTGGTGCTGGGACATGAATACTGTGGGGCCATAAAGTCCGCCATTGATGATGTAGAGTTGGGCAATATCACTGCCCTGCTGGCAAAAATACAGCCGGCGGTCCGCACAGCAGGTGAAGGATACCAGGGAGATAAATCTTCGTCCAACCCGGAATTTGTGGAGCGGGTTTGTGATTACAATGTGCTGCTGGGTGTAGAAAATATTCGTCAACACAGTCCCATCCTTAAAGAAATGGAGGATAAGGGCGAAATAATGATCGTAGGAGCCGTATACAATATGAAGACGGGTGAAGTGGAATTCATCGATTGATATAGGTTTCGGATAGCGGTTTTATATATTATTTAAGAAGCGGATACAAAGGGAGGAAACTCCGTTGTATCCGCTTTTCTTTCTGTATGAAGAAATGCCGGAACAGAAGCGCAGGGTAAGAGAACTTAAACTGAATGTTTCTCAGAGTCTCCCGGAGCAGATATTTGTATGAATTTATTGGGAAACGTAGCCTGGGAAGGTCGAAAGGAACGTTACTTTTTTATTTGTATTTTTCGAATCTTCAAATTTATTAAATTAACTTACGTTGGTATTTTTAATTTCGGCAATAGAACTAAATTTTTCAGTGAGCAATGG
>JAJBTC010000211.1 GCA_020861095.1 Bacteroides sp. | reverse complement strand
TTAAATCTAATACTATGAAAAACACATTGCAAAGATACGGCTCTTCCGGAGAATAGCAAACTTTCCGGTAAAGAAAATGTGTTTTATAACATTGTTTAAGACTTTTCTTTCTCAACTATTTAATTATGTGAATAATTTCCCGTGCTAAGATCTACATTTCGAACTTTTCCTTCATCAGCTCTTCCAGCTTCAGCAATTCATCCCGGTACTGAGCTGCTTCTATGAACTCCAGTTTCTTAGCAGCCTGCTGCATCAGCTTACGGGTACGTTGTATACTCTTTTCCAATTGAGGTTTACTCATGTATTCTACAATCGGATCGGCAACCATAGCTACCGTTTCAGGTTCTACATAGGCATATCCCGTAGCTACCTCCTGCGGCTCTCCTGTACCAAACACAGCCAGGTTGCGTGCTTTGCGTATCTGTTGCGGGGTGATGCCATGCTCTTCGTTGTAGGCAAGCTGTTTTTCCCGCCGGCGATTGGTTTCGTCAATGGTACGTTGCATACTGTCCGTGATCCTATCCGCATACATGATCACCAGGCCATTTACATTACGTGCCGCGCGGCCCGCTGTCTGTGTAAGCGAACGGTGGGAGCGGAGAAAACCCTCTTTGTCGGCATCCAGGATGGCCACCAGAGAAACTTCCGGCAGGTCCAGTCCTTCACGCAACAGGTTCACACCCACCAGCACATCGAACATTCCCTGGCGCAGTTCGTCCATGATCTTCACCCGTTCCAGCGTATCCACATCGCTGTGTATATAGTTGCATCGCACCTCGTTGTTGAGCAGGTATTCCGTCAGTTCTTCCGCCATACGTTTGGTGAGAGTAGTCACCAGTACCCGTTCGTTGCGCTCTATACGCAGCTGGATCTCTTCCATCAGATCGTCTATCTGATTGAGGCTGGGGCGTACTTCAATGATTGGGTCCAGCAATCCGGTAGGGCGGATCACCTGTTCCACCACAATCCCTTCGGACCGGATGAGTTCGTAGTCCGCAGGGGTCGCACTCACATAGATCACTTGCGGGGTCATCATTTCAAACTCTTCAAACTTCAGCGGACGATTGTCCATTGCTGCCGGGAGCCGGAACCCATACTCCACCAGATTGATCTTGCGGGCACGGTCGCCTCCGTACATGGCACGGATCTGTGGTATAGATACATGACTTTCGTCTACAACCAGCAGGAAATCCTCCGGGAAGAAGTCCAGCAGGCAGTAGGGGCGTGTACCCGGTGCCCGTCCGTCGAAATAGCGGGAATAATTCTCAATGCCCGAACAGTGCCCCAGTTCCCGCAGCATCTCCATATCATACGTCACGCGCTCGTACAGCCGTTTGGCTTCGAAAGGTTTGCCTTCACTTTCAAAGAAAGCCACCTGTTTGGTCAGATCATCTTCTATCTGGTGTATGGCCCGGAAAGTGGTCTCTTTGGTTGTCATAAAGAGATTAGCCGGATAGATCTTGTAGTTTTCGTAGGTTTTGAGCATGGCCCCGCTGGTAGCATCTACCTCCTCGATGGCATCAATCTCATCTCCCCAGAAGACCACACGCAGGATGTGGTCGGTATACGCTAAAGAAATATCTACCGTATCTCCTTTGACCCGGAAATTGCCCCGGTTCAGATCGATATCGTTACGTACATACAGACTCTCTACCAGACGTCTCAGGAACACGTTCCGGTTCACCGTACGGCCTCTTTCGATCTCGATCACGTTTTCGTAAAAGTCGGCCGGATTTCCCATTCCGTAGATGCAGGACACGGAAGAGACCACGATCACGTCTTTCCTTCCCGAAAGAAGGGCCGAAGTCGCTGCCAGCCGTAGCTTATCGATCTCGTCGTTGATCATAAGGTCTTTTTCTATATACGTATCTGAACCCGGAAGGTAGGCTTCCGGCTGGTAATAGTCATAGTAAGAGACATAATATTCCACGGCATTTTCCGGAAAGAAACTTTTGAACTCACCGTAGAGTTGTGCCGCCAGGGTTTTGTTGTGACTCAGTATCAGAGTGGGTTTGTTCACATTGGCTATCACATTGGCTATAGTGAAGGTTTTCCCCGATCCGGTAACCCCCAGGAGGGTCTGCGCGGGTACATGGTCCAGTACCCCTTCGGTGAGTTGTGCAATGGCTTCCGGCTGATCACCGGTGGGTTTGTATGCGGATATCAATTGAAAATTCATGAATCTTTTTCCTTATATTAAAGTTATACCTATTGTCTGAGGGTATCTTACCTGCTGTTCCTACATAAACAGTTGTATGGGCAGATCGGTTTCCTGTAGCCTCTGAATACGGGTTGTTTCTGTTCTTTGTGTGTTGTGATCCCTTTATACATATCTCTGTGACCGCTGTCTTACGCAGAAGACGGCGGCTTTCAGGCGGTTCATAAAGGTGGGGAGAATGACTGCTTCAAACAGAAAGCAATATTCGGCAAAATAATTGGATTATACAAACAGAACTCCGGAATATTTGAGCTGTCGCGCGCGGTTTTTCACAAAAAATCCTTTTCTTTGTGTATATTTACAAAATCCAGGATGCGCCTCGGCATAGCTCAAACAAGTTTGGCTCTGCCCACGGCTTTCACTCTATGTATCGGAATACTTGTTTTTCCGGATCGTATATCGTAAATGAGTACATCGTAAATAAGTTCTGCCTTTGCAGTAGAACAATTGTTTGAATTTTAAGACCTTGAAACATATGATTTGGAACGAGAACATTGAATGTATGGATCGCGGGAACCTGCGAAAGATCCAGAGCATCCGGCTGAAAAAGATCGTCACACACGTTTATCAGAATACCCCTTTCTATCGGAAGAAGATGCAGGAACTGGGTATCACTCCGGATGATATAGAAAGCATCGACGATATAGTAAAGTTGCCTTTCACGACCAAACTGGACTTGCGCGACAACTATCCTTTCGGTATGTGTGCTGTGCCCATGAGCCAGATCGTACGTATCCACGCTTCTTCCGGTACTACCGGAAAACCGACGGTGGTAGGATATACCCGGAAAGATTTGTCGACCTGGACGGAGTGTCTGGCACGCTGTTTCTATGCCTATGGCGCTGATAATTCCGATATATTTCAGGTAGCCTATGGATATGGGCTTTTTACCGGTGGATTGGGAGCTCATTACGGTGCCGAGCATATCGGTGCTTCCGTGATCCCGATGTCGAGTGGCAATACCGAAAAACAGATTACGTTGATGCACGATTTCGGGGCTTCTGTTCTTTGCTGCACTCCTTCTTATGCCCTCTATATAGCCGATGCGATCCAGGATTCGGGCATTCCCCGCGAAGAGTTCAGACTCAAAGCCGGTGCCTTCGGAGCCGAGCCGTGGACGGAGAGTATGCGCAAGGAGATTGAAGAAAAACTGGGTATTAAAGCCTATGATATTTACGGGCTGAGTGAGATTGCCGGGCCGGGCGTAGGATACGAATGTGAATGTCAGAGCGGGACTCACCTGTGCGAAGATCATTTCTTCCCGGAGATCGTAGATCCGCAGACGTTGCAACCGGTAGAACCGGGCCAGACGGGAGAGTTGGTATTCACCCACCTCACCAAAGAGGGAATGCCCCTGCTTCGCTACCGTACCAAAGACCTGACAGCCCTTCATTACGATACCTGCGCGTGCGGACGCACCCTGGTACGTATGGATCGTATCCTCGGACGGAGCGATGACATGCTTATTATTCGTGGTGTGAATGTGTTCCCGACACAGATCGAATCGGTGATCCTGGAACTTCCGGAATTTGAACCGCACTACATGCTGACGGTAGATCGGGTCAACAATACCGATGTGATGGAACTAAAAGTAGAAGTACGGGCCGACTGCTATTCCGATGAGATCAACAAGATGCTGGCACTGAAAAAGAAATTGACTACCCGTTTGCAAAGTGTACTGGGACTGGGAGTGGATGTGAAACTGGTAGAGCCGCGTACCATCGAGCGTAGCATGGGAAAAGCCAAACGAGTAATCGATAACCGTAAACTGATATAAGATATGATAGCCAAGCAACTTTCTGTTTTCTTAGAAAACAAATCAGGACGTCTCACAGAGGTGACTGAAGTCTTAGCGAAAGAGGGAATCAATCTCTCTGCGTTGTGCATCGCTGAAAACGCGGATTTTGGTATCCTGCGTGCCATTGTTTCCGACCCTGACAGGGCTTACAAGGCTTTGAAAGAAAATCATTTTGCCGTGAATGTGACCAATGTGGTAGGGATCACCTGTCCCAACATACCGGGTTCTCTGGCACAGGTGCTTACCTATCTCTCGGAACAGGGCGTATTCATCGAATATATGTATTCGTTTGCCTGTAACAATGTGGCCCATGTGATCCTTCGTCCCGATGATCTGGACAATTGCATCCGGGTGCTGACGGAGCACAAAGTAGATCTGTTGGCGGCAAGTGATCTGTATAAGTTGTAAAGGGATTTACGATTTACGAATTACGATTGAAGTACCAGGGTATAATCTGTAGCATCCACCTGTAGAGACGCATATTTGCGTCTCCGCGTACAGATCCGATATGGGTATGTATCTGACAGGAAATCCGGTAGGTTCCGGATTTTGCTAAATCATAGATTATAAGACCTGCTTGTAGGGGATTGGGATGCTCTGTAATAGTTATAATGGCATATATGGCGATGAAAACGCACCTGAAGAGATATACCTTAAAGATTACATTTTATCGAACCCCGCCCTGTGTTGGACTTCTACCGCGGAGACGCAAATATGCGTCTCTACATGTAGATGATAATAGGTGTATGTCCAATGTTCCTCGGTGTTACTTGTCAGATAATGGTCATGACCGCAGGGAATAATGGTAGATCGTAACTCTCCTGGTTGATATATAAATTGATTTTAATTGGATCTATAGAATGAATACATCTAAACTAATTCTGCTTTTTGTATCTTTTCTGATACTGAGTAGTTGCGCTCAGAATACAAAGAACGCAACGGAAATTCCTGTTGTTGATTTACAGATTTACCAGCAACAGGTAGATAGCCTGATCAATGAAGAATTGGAATTGCTTCAGAAAACCATTGTAAATAATCTGAAAATTGTAGACAATCACATGGTATTTCCTTTATCTGAAGAGGAATTTACCGCACTGGGACTTCCCGGATTTTATTATGAGAAATTGCAACAGGAATTAAGAGAAACAAATGAGTGGATAGATGCTTCCGGGTTGGAGAATGTGGAAGAAATACTGGCAGAGTCATACCAGAGTTTGTATCAGATATACGGTTCGCCGCAGGAGTGACAAGGTGCGCACTGTGTATTCCTTATCATGCGTCCTGAAAGTACATGGGTTCATAGAGAAAATAAGGCTTTTTATATTAAAAAACATGGATTAATTGGTTTATTCCGCCCGATTCTTTAACTTTGCGCATTATTTTTGAACGAGAATGAAAAAGAATATCCTTTTAGCTCTTTTGACAGTGCTCTTACTCTCTTCGTGTGGGGAATATAATAAGTTACTGAAAAGTACGGATTATGAGTATAAATACGAAGCAGCAAAGACCTATTTCGCCCAGGGTAAATACAACCGTTCGGCTACGTTGCTGAATGAGTTGATCACTATCCTGAAAGGGACCGATAAAGCGGAAGAATCTCTGTATATGTTGGCAATGAGCTATTACAATCAAAAGGATTATGTGACTGCCGCTCATACGTTCATGACCTATTTCAATACTTATCCGCGGGGCCAATATACCGAATTATCCCGTTTCCATGCCGGAAAAGCTCTTTATATGGACTCTCCGGAAGCGCGATTGGATCAGTCGGGAACCTATCAGGCCATTCAGCAATTGCAGTTGTTCCTGGAATATTTCCCGGAAAGCAGCAAGAAGCAGGAGGCACAGGATATGATGTTTGAGTTGCAGGACAAACTGGTGAGAAAGGAACTCCTGTCGGCCAGACTGTATTACAATCTGGGTAACTATCTGGGAAATAATTACCTTTCTTGTGTGATCACTGCTCAGAATGCATTGAGAGAATATCCTTATACACAGTACCGCGAAGAACTTTCTATATTGGTACTGCGTTCCCGATACGAGATGGCCAACCACAGTGTGGAAGAAAGAAGGGACGAACGGTATCGTGAAACGATTGACGAGTATTATGCCTTCCGGAATGAGTTTCCCGAAAGTAAATACCTCAGAGAGGCAGAACGTATATTCAAAGATTCTGTCAAAGAGATAGAAGAAGAAAAAGAAGATTAAAATCAGATATAAATTTATGGATTACAAAAAATCAAACGCGCCGGCTAATACCATTACCCGTGACATGATGCAATTGTGTGCTGATACTGGGAATGTGTATGAGACTGTAGCAATTATCGGTAAACGTGCCAATCAGATCAGTGTGGAGATCAAAAGCGATCTTTCCAAGAAACTGCAGGAGTTTGCTTCGTACAGCGATAATCTGGAGGAGGTTTTTGAGAACCGCGAACAGATAGAGATCTCACGTTACTACGAAAAACTTCCCAAACCCACATTGATCGCCGCACAGGAATATGTGGAAGGAAAGGTATATTACCGCAATCCGGCTAAAGAAAAAGAAAAACTTCAGTGATCCGGTAGCGATCTGCCGGGATCATACAAAATAAAAATAGTCAGGTATGAAGTCGGAATCTGATGTCCGTTACTTGTACTTGACTATTTTTATATCATATATTCATGTAATGTGAACGGGTAGGTGAACATAGCTGTAACTCAACCTGT
>JAJBTC010000042.1 GCA_020861095.1 Bacteroides sp. | reverse complement strand
GTTTAGATAATTGAGGTATAGTTAACTGTGCTACACCGGTTGATTCTCTTACAATTGTATGACAATTAATTGCATTTGCAAGAAAGTCGACATCGTGGTCACTTTGAATAGATAAGAGTCTCACAACAGGAGTGAAGGAATAGTGTCTTGACTGTGCAAAACCAATATCTCCTCTTCCCGTTACAGTTACTGCTGGCCCTTTTATTCGATATCCATGATTGTAATATCCAATAATGCCATCATTTGATAAGGCATTAGCTATAACTGGATATTTACCATTTGTTTTGAGTAAACTCTTATTTGCATCGCCTCCTGCAGTTATAGTAAATTCTTTGTTGCTTAAGGAACGCTCCTTCCATTCTTGCTCAAATCCTTTAAATCTTATTTTTGGTCTTGTCATAATCTTAACTCTTTAATGATTTGTCAAGTTCCTGCAACCCCTTTATCGCAAACTCATCGCCTGTCAACTGAGCAATCAGTCCCGACAGTTCATTCTGAGCATCCACAATCTTGCGATTAATCTCATTATAGGATACCGCGTACTTTGCTTCCAATGCAACAACGGTTTTTTCGAGGGTTGTAAGTACACCGGATAAGGTGTCGTTGATGCCTTCGCATACCGGGTCAATCCATTTCTTATGAAGGAATAGTTCGACCTCTTCGTCGCTTAGGTTTTCAATGGCATCTATGGTAAGTTGTTCCAATGTTATCTTGTCTGCTTTGATTTCTTTGTTTAATTTGGTTTGTTTATCCCATAAGCCTACTATCTCTTTTAGTTTGGCCCGGGTCTCCGGCTCTACATCCTCTCCCTTCGATTTGGCTCCGGTTGTGATCGCTTTTTTATTGAATTTTGTGTTGTCATTTTCATCCAGGTATTTTTCTGCTTCTCCTTCGGTGAGGCTGTCGCGCAGTTCGTCAAGGGAGGAGAGGATTTCTTCCACGCGTGCCTGTTTGTTACTGATGGCGTCCAGCTCTGCCCGGAACTTTATGCGTTGCACCAGTCCGAACGGAAGAATACGTCCTTTCAGTCCATCGGGTACCTCTATTTCTTCATTGCCACTCTTCACGATTTTATAGGCTTGTTCTACCGCGCGTACGGCTTCGATGCCTTCTGTCTGAATGGTCTCGATGTCGCTAATGATGGTCTCCCAATTGTCGGAAAGCGATTGATAGGCCATGTATTTATCCACTAAAGGAATCTGTTGCAGACGACGGAAGATGTCGGTGGTTATCTCGTCTTGTTCTGTGGATTCCTGTACTGAACTGATATTCGTGATCAAGCGTTGGTGAAGTACGCCGGCGAAGTCGGAGAAAGCATCAGCAAAGTCACGCTTTAAGTTGCATACATCGGTGTTTTGTTCTATCGTTGCCGTTATGTCGTCACTTTTGATTCCGGCATACGGCCGGCCGGGTTCAGATTGGAACAGGTCGGCCCGCAGGGAAGGCAAGGCGTCCCAATAGGTTTGCAACTGATTGATTTCACTTTCGGGAATGCCTCCGAACATGGTGGCATAGATGTCGTAGGGTTCAGCGGCTTCGGAGGAGTCTACATAGCGGGGGATGTTGAGATTGTAGCCGTTGCGGCGAATTTCGTCGCGCTCTACGGTACGTGAGAAGCCGGGGAGGGTGGCGCGGTCACGTATGGTGTCGGCAATGCGTTTGATGTCGCAGGCACGGAGCCGGTTGTTTTTTCCGTCTTTTACGAAACCTTTGCTGGCGTCGATAATAAGTATGTCATCGTTATTACGATGCTGCTTTAGCACCATGATGAGTGTGGGAATGCCTGTACCAAAGAAGATATTGGCAGGCAGACCGATGATGGTATCGATATGGTTTTTCTCGATGAGGTTTTTGCGTATTTTTCCTTCGCCTTCGCTATCTTTTTCGGCATCGCCACGGAAGAGGACGCCATGAGGTAATACGATGGTGAGGATTCCGTCGGGCTTGAGGTGGTGAAGCTCGTGGAGCAGAAAGGCATAGTCGGCTTTGCTCCTGGGAGCTACTCCATAGTTTTTGAAACGTGCATCGTATTCGCCGTCCGTGGGGTCCCAATGTAGCGAATAGGGCGGGTTTGACACTACTGCGTCTACATAGAGCGGTTTGCCCATGTCGCTGCCGGAGGTTTGTTTCGGCCAGTCTTCGTCGAGTGAGTCGGCACAACGGGTTACAATATTGCCGGGGGTAATGCCACGCATCACAAGGTTCATGCGGGTGAGGTTGTAGGTGTTTTCCTTCAACTCTTGTGCATAATACTTTACGCGGCTTTTGTCGGCAATATGACGGCCGATGGATTTACCGATGGTGATGAGCAGCGAACCGGAACCGCTCGTCGGGTCGTAGATCTCAATCTGCTGTTTTTCTTTGTGATGTTCTGCTACGATTTCCGACATAAGCACAGCTACTTCGTGGGGCGTATAGAATTCGCCTGCCTTTTTCCCTGCATTGGCTGCGAAATTGCTGATGAGGTATTCATAGACATAACCGAGTACGTCGTAGTTCTGGCTGCCATCTGTCGGAATGTCCCGGATAAGCTTAATGAGGTCTTTCAAAGCACGCGTTTGTGAGGCCGGGTTTTCGCCCAGTTTACTCAATCCGGTTTGCAGGGTTTTGAAGATTCCGGCATACACATGTTTATAATGGGGACCGATGAGCCGGTCGAAATTATTGAGTGCTGTGCTGAGGTCGGCTACACTGAAGTCGGAGCCGGGCAACAGCCATGTACTGAACAGGTATTTGTATTCAATGAAATAGCCCATATTTTCCTGGCAATAGCTTATCATCATCACAGCTTCTTTGTCCTCATGGTCTTCTACGAGTGTTTTCATATCTTCGTCGCTCCATCCGATGGTACGAAGTTTGTTTACCTCGTTGTCTGAAAGGAATTTATAGAATATGAGTCCCAGGATATAATCTTTGTATTCATTGGCGTCTATCCTTGAACGCATTTTGTTGGCAGATGCCCACACTCTATTGGCTAATTGTTGTTTGTTCATTTTTATTTTATGGATAGTTGTGTTATTCTTTACCTTTTTGGGTTATGACACAACAAAGTTAAGATAATTCCATGCAGACTTACTGCACAGAAAAATATTTCTTATAATTTTCTGCGATTTTCCCTGAGATCTGTATTCTGAACCAATCAGGAGATACTACTTAGACCTGCGGACCATATGAAAATATCCTGGCTTCAAGTTCCTTATTAGGTCGTACTACCATACGTACCGTACAAGCTTCTTCATCGATCACTTTTTGTGTATGATGGATGGGCTTGCTGACGACATACGGGAAACGTTCTTTGTCAAACCTAAGAATGACCTGTTCTTCTTTTATGTCATCGCCTGGGTGGGTAACCCCTATGATGTTATTAAAATAAGTAGAGAAGTTAATGTATGTATTCCTGACGAACGGTATATAGGCATGGGCTACTTTCGAGATACGGTCTAATGCTTTATTGGCAATACGATTTCCTGTGTTATACTCCTCTAATCCAAAAAGGAACCAGCGGTTATTGAATTGCTTTATATAATATGGATGCAGTATACTAACAAATTCCTTCCCGCTGAAAGTTGCATAATGTACGACCAATGGTTGATGATTGACTGCCGCATCAATAACGTCGGAAAGGAATTCCAGCCCTCTCAATCCTTCGTTTTGTTCAAAAGAGATGACGCTCTCCTGCCTGGCTTTTACGCCAAAACGATATTCAAGACTTGAAACAATCTCTTCCAGCCAGGCATAATCAGGTATGCCACGATAACGGCCCAGTATTTCAATGGTTGAGTGTAAATCAGAGATCTCTTTGGGGGTTAATTCATTCTTAAATATAGAAAAGTCTTTATCCGTATATCGATAATAACATCTCTTACCCTCGTACCGATAAGCCTGTATAGGAGCATCGTAGCCCACACGCTCACGCATAAATTTTATATCCTCACGAAGCTGACGTTCTTTGATGGTGGAATCATCACCATACAGATCGTAAAGCCGCTCGTTCACTTCTTCAAGAAGATTTTTGATTTCATATTTTCTACTGAAATCACTAAAGCAACGATCTAATGTCTGGTAACGCAATTGCGCATTTTTACTTGTTGGCATACATACATTCTATAAACAGATCTTTCAAAGATCCTATTCTTTACATTCTATTCTTTCAGGCAATCTATGAGAACATCATAAACCGCATTTTCTCTTCTATATGCGTATTTCCCGGTTGTAGCAAAGATATACATTGTGTTGCAATTTCCGCAGTTTGGCCGGGATTTTCTCCGGTGTTCTGCCTGCTGTTAGTGGGGCTCTGTCATACTTCCTCAGTTACCCTGGTTCGATAAACCATAGTCAGAAGCTTTTACGAGAATGAGTTTGCTGGGTATGGACAAGATTTTCATTATTTTTTATAGAGGGAATTACCCATAGCGATAATACCCATAGCCATTCTGATGATCCGGATATGCTTTTACAAGATAAACGACAATTAGGAAAACATCCCTTACATCTGTCAGATCCAAAGATAACATATAGCAAGTTCCGGAAAAAAGCCGACAATCAACGGATATCTCAGTTATATATTCTGCACATATACGATACATTTCACCCGAACAACAGATAGACCACGGTGCCTGTCTGAGGAGCAGACTCAATCCGGTAATTGATACGGTTCTTTTCCAGGATACGCAAAGCTATGGAAAGTCCGATGCCACTGCCCTGTATCTGTTCGGCATTCCCGGCGCGGTAGAAAGGACGACTGATGAAACGAAGCTGTTCTTCCGGAATGCCGATCCCTTTATCGGCAATAGAAAGGCAGAGTTTACCTTCCTCCTTGCCGATGTGAATATCTACCGGCTTGCCCCGTGAAAACTTCACCGCGTTTTCTGTCAGGTTGTACAGCGCGGTAAGCAGTGGCGAAGGATCGTGAGGTACGGCCATCAGTTGTTCATCTTCCGGCAGGATATCTATATGGATAGATACCCGTGCCTGCGGATAGATCTCTTGCAGTTTCCGGCTGATCTCCCAGATAAGTTCATCAATACGTACCTGGGTAGTCATCTCGGTAGCCTTGCGCAGGTCCGAAACGACGATCAACGTATCCAGGGTTTCCTCCATCTGACGTACCTGCGCGATCATCGTCTGGCACAGCCGGCGATACTCTTCCGGTGTACGTTCTTTGATGGAAAAGACCTCCAGATTGCCCAACAGGGCGGCTAGTGGGGTTTTGAACTCATGAGATACATAGCGTACAAAGTTTTTCTGTATGGTGACCGTGTCGGCTATACGCACCAGCAGATCGTTGAAAGTCTCTGTCAGATCCTGCAATTCGTCCTTGGTGCCGGGAGAGGCAATCTGCACGCCCAGGTCATGGGTAGATATATCTCTGACCTGCCGGATTACGGTACTGAACGGACGATAGGCCATACCGGCCACCCATTTACTAAGCAGCGCGAAAGTCACCAGACCAATGCCAAAGGCCAGAGCCAGTATCCACACGAGCGGCTTTACCTGATCATGCAGCACCTCTGCCTTTTCAAATACCACCACAACAAAATCTCCCTGGTTGTCTTCATAAAAAATACCGTGGCACAGATAGTCCTCCCATTCGAAAGAGACGGCCTCTTCCCGTCGGATACGCTCCAGCCACGGATCGGATATCCGATGTACCGGAAGTCCGTAACTGAGCTGGTTGTGTTCGTTATAGATCTGATAGCTCGAATCCGGAACAAATTCATCGAACTGCCTGCGGATCTTTTCAAATTCTTCGAAGTTCAGTTCATCCTCTTCGAGATAGAAGAAAGCGGAGATATAGGCATTCTTACGCAGGTTTTCGTACAGCGATTTTCGGGTACGGTTGTAGTAAAGCCCGTAGATCAGCATGGAGAGGATCAGGAAGATCATTCCGAAAACAAGGGAAGAATACAGGCTCAGCCGGGTTTGTACTTTCATGGGATCAATGGTTGTATGACATTTGACAACAGGTATACCTGTTTTTTACAAATATAGTGAAAGGTGAGGGCAATCGTGTGGGCTTGCACGCAAAGATTGACGAACCGCCTTCTATATTCTTCAAATATACAAATTTAAAAACAGGAAGCAGCAACAGAACCGGAATGCTTACCATATACAGAACCGCAATGTTCACCATATATGGAAAGTATCTAACCGAAAATGGGATAATATGGCAACCGTACGAAAACGAACAGATCTGTCGGGCTGTTCGTTTTTCCGGAAAAGTGATTTACCAAAGCAGGTGTCCGGCTGCATGGTTGTTGGTAATGTATCGGATAAAGTAAATATCTCTGTCGGGATGATAGGTGAAGAAGAAGTACCAGGTAGTTCGTTTGTTTCTGGGATAAGACACATACCACAAGTCTTTTCCGTATCTTGAATAATGACTGGGGGCTTTGTGTTTTTGTTTAATATGGATGGTTGCCTCTACTTCCTTCATCAACGAGGTTACATAGACTTTCGCGGAATGTTTAAAACCAAAATAGTGCTTTTCATAAAGTATATCCGTAAGTTCCCGGATATACAGGATGACGTTTTCGGTATAAAAGACTCTCATTTATCGAATTTTTCATCTATATACTCACACCATACTTTGATTACTTCATCTGTAGTTAAAGCATTTTTCAACTCTTCTTCAGGGAGCGGTGGAGAGAAAGTCATTTCGGTCTCTATATCATAAGGTATGGCTTCCGGTTCTCCGACCACGTTATCTTCGGGATTTTCCTCAAGGGGTTTGTAGTGCTTTGTCATATGCTAACTGGTTGGATTGCTGTTTGGTACAAATATATAAAATCTTTTCCGGAATAGTGTTTAAAATCGACATTATATATAGACACTTTCAGAAGAAATCCGTATCCTTGTAG
>JAJBTC010000045.1 GCA_020861095.1 Bacteroides sp. | reverse complement strand
TTTCAAACTGTAAGATTTTTGAAAATCAAAATCTATTTTGAGACAGCCTCTTTTTATGGGAAAATATCCGTTTACTCTTCGGGAAGTTCAACTTCCGCCAATCGCTCTTTTACATAATTAATAATCTCCTGCTTTTTAAATACATTCCAGACATCTTCCTTGGCGGCTTCTTTCAGTTTTTTCAGAAAATTGCGCAGGGGCTGATCGGTTTCAAGCACATTCCTCAGCTGCGCAGACAGTTTGTTGTCGTCCATCTCATTGACATACTTCTCCATGATCAGTCGCAGATCTTCCTTCTGAAGCGGATCAATCCGTATGTAGTGATCCCAATTCATATAGTTAAGGTCAAATTCATCGATCATATCCTCATTTTGTTCGGCGATCTCAACATAATCAAAATAACCTTCGCAGGCAACCTGTTCTATCTCTTCAGTGTCGGGATTAAAGAAACAGATATATCCTTCGTTCACCGCGTCGGCTATCTGCATAACAATACTTGAATAATCTGACGAGCCAGGCGAAGGGATCTCATGGGAGGGAGTACCGGCGTCCAGTTCTTCCAGCAGATTAAATACCTGGGATAACTTCTTTTCATCGTTACGAATGAGATAAAGCATCGAGGAGACCTCTTTATATAACTCTTTTGTTTTCATATATTCCTCCATTTAATGATTGTTCCGAATAGCGTATTAACAAAGATTCTTTACCGTTTGTTCCATCCCGAAGCGATCAGAGGGTTTCTCCTTTGCATTACATACACAATTAACCATTCATTTTCCGATTTCCTTAATCAAAATCCGGTGTCGAAACGTTTTCAGTTAATCATTCAGGATTCACAGTATACTTATATATTAATTATACCAACAGATATGAAAAATAATATTTTTAAACTTACCGTCTCCCAACTGAAAGAGATCGCGTTGCTGCTCCAGAGCAGAATAGAAACAGGGCTCCGGGAAGACAACACGGAGATCCAATGTATACCTACTTATGTATATCCTACGGAAAAGCCACTCGAAGGCGAAGCCCTTGTCCTGGACCTCGGAGGTACAAATTACCGGGTAGCCGTGGTAGAATTCACTCCGGAAGGTACTGTCATCCATCCCAACGACGGTTGGAAAAAAGACCTCTCCATCATGAAACAGCAGGGATATACCCGTGCGGAGTTATTTAAAGAACTGACCGACCCGATCTGCGCCACCAAACATGACAACGAAATGCCCATCGGGTATTGCTTCTCTTATCCTGCCGAGTCGCTGCCGGGAGGAGATGCCCGGTTGCTTCGCTGGACCAAAGGAGTAAACATACAGGAAATGATCGGACAACCCATCGGACAGCCTCTGCTTGAGGAGTTGAACGCACACTGCTCCAACCGCTTCAGCGGCATACATGTTATCAATGATACGGTGGCCAGTCTTTTCGCCGGACTTACAGACAGGAGTTACGATGCCTACATAGGCCTGATCGTAGGTACAGGAACCAATATGGCTACCTTCATCCGGTCCGATAAGATCAGTAAATTACCAGACGAGCAAAAGCAACAACACAACCTGGTACCTGTCAATCTGGAGTCGGGCAATTTCAATCCACCCTATCTTACCCTGATCGATGACACCGTAGATGCCTTTTCGGATAGCAAAGGAAGGCAACGATTCGAAAAAGCCGTATCCGGAATGTATCTGGGAGATATTCTAAAAGCAGTATTCCCTTTCAATGAGTTTGAAGAGAAGTTCGATGCCCAGAAGCTCACAACGATCATGAGTTATCCCGATCTTCACAAAAGAAAGTATGTACAGGTAGCAAGATGGATATACAAACGTTCCGCCCAATTGGTAGCGGCTTCTTTAGCCGGTCTGATCTCACTGCTCGTCTCTCACCATCCGGAGATAAAACGTGTCTGCCTGATCGCCGAAGGCAGTCTTTTCTGGAGTGAGAACAGAAAAGGAAAAAACTATCAACAGATTGTTATGGAAGAACTACAGGCTATCTTACTGAGCCTGGACATACATGAAGTGGAAGTACATATCAAACAGATGGAGAATGCCAACCTGGTCGGTACGGCTATTGCAGCAAAAAGCTGACAATTAGTATGAGATGGACAGAGTATATCTCTATAGTCATCCACCTGTAGAGACGCACGGCGTGCGTCTCCGCGATGCAGGTCCAACGCAGGTATGTATCTGATCGAATAGATTCTGAATTACCAGATTCCTTCCAAAGGGATGATCGGGAATGTATGTATGAGCCGGAATTAAATTATCACCGGATACTATATTATATAGAAACACCATGTTCCGGGCAGACCCAATGAGAAATACCTACTATAGATAGTACACAGTAATGATGCAAATTATATAGTGACACACCTATGGAATGTCTGTTGGGGATGACTACAATTCTATATGGGAACTGTACCGCGGAGACGCACGCCGTGCGTCTCTACAAGTGAATGATTACGCCAGCGCATTTGTCTTTCCAATCGTAAATCGTCAAATTGTAAATCGTAAATCGTAAAATCACAGTTCCTCCTCTCCGCCCGATTGATACTGTAAAGGAGTCATTCCTGTATGCGTACGGAAAAAACGGATAAAGTAAGAAGGGTCTTCAAAGTTCATACGATCGGCCACCTGGGAAACGGAACAGTCTGTATATCTCAATAATTTCTTTGCTTCGGATATCCTCCATTTCTGAATGTATTTTTTCACACGGATCCCGGTCACATGCTTCACTATATCACTCAGATAATCCGGAGTTATATGCAGCTTATCGGCGTAATAACCGACACTCCCTTCTCCAATACCCGAATGACAGAGGAGTTCCGTGAAGGTATGGAAATAAGAGTGATGCCTCCCTTTTTTTGCAGGAACCTGACTGATACTTTTGTCGTATTCACGCCGCAGAAGTATCAATATCTCATACAACAAAGCACGGAGCATATGATGGTCGATCCCGTTCTCCGGATCGATCTCTTTACGGATCTCTTTCAGCAGTCCGATGATCCTTTCCCACAGATCAGGAGGCAACGAAAGTCTGGAAGAAAGCCGCGTATCATGGAAAAAAGACAATTTCTCCACAAACAAAGGGTCATTGAAAAAATGGGTCAGAAATTCTTTCTCAAAAATAAGAGCATATCCCTGAGAGATGTGTTCACAGTTCCAGTAACGCAGATCACCGGGAAAAGAGAACATCGCATCTCCGGCAACCACCTGATACATGGCACCATTTACAAAAAAATCTCCACTTCCTTCTGTAATGAAAGTGATATCAAAATAAGACAAGGTATGATAAGGATCCCGCAACAGATATTTTTTATCTGCCGCAGTTCCACAACATCTACCTGCAATTTACTGCCGTACTTATTCCGGTGAAAAGTGTACAAAGGAATGCTTTTCCGGTGAGTCATCCTGTTTGCTTTAAAAGATCCGGTTGCCAATCCAATCTGTTTGTCACGTATAGTTACTGACAAAAGGATACAAGATTGCATCTAAAGATAAAAACAATCTTTGAAAATAAAGTGTTATCAACACATAATCTTACAGAGAAAAAATAACATCCGTATCCCGAAGTGAGACTCTGTGATTTTCTTCTGAAAACTTATACTATAGTTAATAACCCTTTAAAAGTAGAGAATTATGCCTTTACATGTAACTAAATCCCGTAAACGTGACAGTGAATACGATCTCTATTCACGGTATGCGGCTACCCACAACATTCCCAAATACCAGATGGCCGATGATCCCAACGATCCGGAACTCGTTCTGGACCTGTTACTGGATGAATTGCTGCTGGATGGAAACGCCAAGCAGAATCTGGCGACGTTCTGTCAGACAGATGTAGACACTTCCATCCACAAGTTAATGGATAAATGTCTGGATAAAAATATGATCGATAAAGACGAATATCCGCAAACAGCAGAGATAGAGAATCGTTGCGTACATATCCTGGCCGATCTGTGGAACTCTCCGGAAAGCGCCTCTACCATCGGATGTTCTACCACCGGCTCCAGTGAGGCTGCCATGTTGGGAGGACTTGCCCTGAAATGGAAGTGGCGGGAAAAACGCCAGAAAGAAGGTAAACCTTATGACAAGCCCAATATCATTACAGGTCCGGTACAGATATGCTGGCACAAATTCGCCCGCTATTTTGATGTGGAGATCAGAGAAATACCGATGGAACATGGCCGCCTTCTGATGAATGCCGAAGAAGTGATCAAACGCATCGACGAGAATACCATTGGAGTGGTACCGACTTTCGGGGTCACTTTTACCCTGGAATACGAAGATGTCAAAGCCATAAGCGACGCGTTGGACAACTATGAAAAAGAAAAAGGATTGGATATCCCCATTCATGTAGACGCAGCAAGCGGAGGATTCATCGCACCTTTTATCCAGCCCGATATTGTCTGGGACTTCCGGCTGCCCCGTGTAAAGTCGATCAATGCTTCCGGACACAAATACGGATTGTCTCCTCTGGGAGTAGGCTGGGTAATCTGGAGAGAAGAGAAAGACCTGCCGGAAGATCTCATTTTCCGGGTAAATTACCTGGGAGGTGATATGCCGACTTTCGCACTGAACTTCTCACGTCCGGGTGGTCAGATCATCGCGCAATATTACAACCTGCTCCGCCACGGTAAAGAAGGATACCGGCGTATCCAGCAGGCTTGTCTGGATCATGGTATCTATATTGCCGAAGAGGTAAAGAAACTGGGCATATTTGATATTTTATACGACGGAAAAAGCGCGCTTCCAGGTGCCGCGTGGATGCTTAAAAAAGGGGTAGATCCGGGATTTACTTTATACGACCTTTCCGATAAGATGAGATCCAGAGGATGGCAGATCGCCTCCTATTCCCTGCCTGCCAATTGCCAGGATATGGTGATACAACGTGTACTTGTACGTCATGGATTCAGCAGAGACATGGCCGAATTGATGATAGAGGATCTGAAACGGTGTATCGAATATCTCAGAAAAAATCCTGTTACGGAAGGAGGTAATGAAAAAGACGCAGGAGGGTATCATCACTGATCTCTACACGGATTAAAAAAGAGAGACGGTCTCACAATAGATTTTACTTTATCAGAATCTGATCTTTTTCAACCTCTTTACATAGGTAAGGACTTCTCTAAGTGCTGTAAGCACGACCGATCCCAGCCCAGGGGAAGTGCAGTGCAGCCGTAGCGGTAGCGAAGGCGAAACAAATGCTACCCTGGGGTGCAAACCGCACAAGAAAGTGAGTGCCGCAGGTACGATCGAAAGAAAAGGGTGCAAAAACATTTCGATCGTGCTTGCAGCACTCTTTTTTCGTGCGGTTCGCACCCCAGGGCGGCGGTCGCTCCGGTACCCTCCCCGACCTGACCCTGTGCTAAAATCCAACGTGCCTACAGCACTACAAATACCTAAGTAAACAGGATAGTTGATAAATGGAATACTACATAAACCGGATAATTTGTAAATGGGATACCTTGTGAACAGGATACATTTTCTATGGAACATCAGGATATTTCTGATGCCATATCTGCATCAGAAAACACTCATCCCGGATCTGATAGATGATGTATCCACCACATACCAGGAGATTATGTGATAGGGTTTTCAAGGTAGAAATAAATCATATTTTCAATACCCCGGCTTACAGCACTTTTAAGTACTCTTATTTTCTATTGCGATACAATCTCTTTTTTAATAGCCCAAAGATACCTGATCTCATAAAGAAGTGATAATATCACGCTGTTTATTGAAAAAGAGAATACGCTGTTTCTCTCCACTTTCCGAAATAAGAGTAGACTGCCGTTTCAATGAGTGTATCCATATTTTTACCCGATCGAAAGTCATTTTATCATTGGAAACGACGTTGTTCAGGATAAAAGCTCCGATCATGGTTAAATACACCTGATTGCTGGCCATATAGCTGTAATTCGTATCAAAATTTATATTGGAGATATAGAAATGGATACGATTCCCGTTCTCCTTATAATATGCAGTGATACTCAAACGTTCCAGATCTTCCAGCAAACACAACAGTTCCTCCTTGATCATCTCCAGTTCTTCCGGTTCTATCAGATGGACATTTGTAAAATATTTCAGATCATTCACCAGATAGTAAAAGACTAAATTATCAAAGATGATCTTGGTCATCTTAAAATGACGATAATAGGATATCGTGTCCTGCTGAAGTTTCCTCAAACGCGGGGGTATGTGAACATCTTTATAATAAACGGGAATTTCCGAAAGTCCATATTGATATACCCACTTAAACAAATAGAAACGAGTCAGATGGGTATACTTATAATAGAAAAAAGAAGGGATCATATTTGTAGAGCCTGCCATTTCAGAATCAGGGACATGTTTGATGGCATCCAGAAAATCAACAAATCCCTGCATCATTTCATAATCTATCTCCTGGGGATTGACATGCTCTGTCATTTTCAACTGGAAGGGTTTGCTACGCAGAGAGTCGACCTGCGCAAATTCATCTAAAGAAATGCCTAATTTCCGGGCAATCAATATAACTTCAGAAAAAGTAAAAGAGACTTCACCCCGCAACCTCCTGTATACAGCCATTTTATCAATGGACAATATATCTACCAATACATTTGTCAGATTAGCCTTCTGTGGTACTCTTGCTCGGATAGCCTCCAACAAATCCTGGTGTAGTAGAAGGTCTCTCATAAATTACACTTTTTTATAAAATACAAATTTAATAAATCTCTCAAAAATCTTACATCATTCAGCCGTTTATTGCACAAAAAATGAAAAATGTGTCTTTTTCATACCAAGGTTCAGGAAGTGCAATGATTTATATATGAATGTGCTTTGATAGACCATACCTATATGCCCTTTCAAAAAACCGGGGACAAAGATAGATTTTTTTGATTTTATCTCTACACGTACAA
>JAJBTC010000133.1 GCA_020861095.1 Bacteroides sp. | reverse complement strand
GTTACAGACAGAGACTATCTTTGTAAACTCCCGGTATTCAGAACAGAAACAAGAGTTATTTAAAAGTTTAAAAACCAAAAAAATAACCAATATTAAATCTATTTTTAATTTAGATAATAAGCGCTTTTATAAGACACATTTGTAATATAGGTGTCTTTTACCGAATTATAAGCACACAATCATTTAAATACCAGCTAAATATAACAAATATTTCAATAATTAATTAAATTAAAAATATACGTTGAATTAAAATTTATTCACGTTTTATTTATACAGGTAAAAAAAGTTATCTTTTTGTGATATTATTCATATTATATTTGTATATTTGTTCTTGTAAAACAGATGTATTACATTTGTATTTAATTTCGATTTGTAATAACAATTGTAAAATCACATCCTATGGGACAAAATACAGAGCAACTGGAGCAGATAAAAGAGCGCATTGAGATGATCAGGAAGAGAGAGAACCTGAGTTATGGCGCTTTTGCGGAAAGTATAGGGATACAACAGTCTACCTTGTCTCATATCCTGAATGGAAGAAATAAGCCCAGCCTGGATGTAGTTATGAAAGTACACCAGAGTTATAGTCACATTCATATGGAATGGCTGCTCTATGGAAAAGGCCCTATGACGGATGAAAACGCGACCCAGGGACATGCTACGGAAATGTTGCCTTCTCTGTTTGACGAGAACGCGATAAATCCAGGGAAAACTCCGGAAGTTCCGGAATATCGCAAGGAAATTGGCTTAAAACAGCCCCAATCAGAATCTAAAGAGATTGTCAGACAGGAAATTAGATACATAGAGAAGCCTTCACGGAAAATTACTGAAATAAGGATTTTCTTTGATGATAATACCTATGAAACCTTTAAGCCTGACAATTGAGGGTGTTCTTTATACATATAGATATTCTCCGGAAAGAATGAATACTACCTTCTGCAAGATTTCCATATCCTCTCTGAGGGTTTACCTGATTAGGTGAATAAAGTAGCTGAGATCCAAAGAAAATAGCCATCAATCCATCTCATTAGACAAGTATCCTGCAAAGAAATAGGCAAAGCATAATAATATATGTGTTATCTTTGCAGAGATTATGAACTTACTCTCATCTCATACATGAAAAAATTTATTTTAGACCTGACGGTAACAGAAAATCTGCAGATAAACGAACAGTATGTGTTACTGAAACTTACTTCCTCTCAGACGTTACCGGACATGCAGCCCGGACAATTCGCAGAAATCCGGGTTGACGGCTCACCCACCACTTTTCTGAGGCGTCCCATCTCCATCAATTACGTAGATAAAACGCACAATGAAGTATGGTTCCTGATCCGGCTTGCAGGGGATGGAACACGCAAACTGGCTGCTATCCGTCCCAACGAAATTCTGAATGTAATATTGCCTCTGGGCAATAGTTTCAGTATGCCCCGGCACTCGTCGGAAAAGATACTCCTGATCGGAGGAGGTGTAGGAATAGCCCCCATGGTATTTCTGGGAAAGGAATTACTGGAGAAAGGCTTCAAGCCTGCCTTCCTGTTAGGAGCCCGTTCGCAGCGTGATCTTCTTCAGAGAGAGCTCTGTGAAACCCTGGGAGAAGTATATACCACGACAGAAGACGCCAGTCACGGAGAAAAAGGATATGTAGTGCACCATTCCATACTCCATAAAACACGCTTCGATCGTATATATACCTGTGGACCTAAACCCATGATGGTAGCAGTAGCGGCATATGCCAAAAGTAAAAATATACCTTGTGAAGTATCTCTCGAAAATAAAATGGCATGCGGTATTGGTGCTTGTTTGTGCTGTGTGGAAAATACCACGGAAGGACATGTGTGTGTATGTAAAGAGGGCCCGGTTTTTAATATAAACAATTTATTATGGCAGATTTAAATGTAAACATCGGTGAATTACAGTTGAAAAATCCTGTGATGACCGCTTCCGGTACTTTCGGATATGGGGAAGAATATGCCGATTTCATCGATATTTCGCGAATAGGTGGTATACTTGTAAAAGGGACTACCCTTCACAACCGTGAAGGTAATCCGTATCCGCGCATGGCGGAAACCTCCTCAGGTATGCTGAACGCTGTTGGCCTGCAAAATAAGGGTGTAAAGTACTTCACAGATCACATTTATCCCCGTATAAAGGAGATAGACACGCATATGATTGTGAATGTATCGGGATCTACCCTTGAAGACTATGTGGAAACCGCGGCAGCCATCAATGAACTTGTAAATATTCCTGCTATAGAATTAAATATATCCTGCCCCAATGTAAAGTGCGGAGGAATGGCGTTCGGAGTCACTGCCAAAGGAGCAGCGGAAGTAGTGAAAGCGGTGCGTTCTGCTTACAAAAAGACACTTATCGTGAAACTCTCTCCGAACGTGACCGACATCACAGAAATAGCACTTGCAGCCGAAGAAAGCGGTGCAGATAGTGTGTCATTAATCAATACAATCTTAGGAATGGCCATAGATGCTGAGAAACGCCGTCCTCTGCTCTCTACGGTGACCGGTGGTCTTTCGGGACCGGCAGTGAAACCGATAGCTTTGCGTATGGTATGGCAGGTGGCCCGGAAGGTAAAAATTCCTGTCATAGGATTGGGCGGTATCATGAACTGGCAGGATGCTGTTGAATTTATGCTGGCCGGTGCGTCTGCCATACAGATAGGTACGGCAAACTTCATTGATCCGACTGTTACCATCCGGACGATAGATGGTATAAATAATTACTTAAACCGACACGGTTTTAAATCTGTAAGGGAAATTATCGGTGCTCTTGAGGTAGGTTGATAAACATACAATAACCCTTCGCATAGGATTCCGATGAAAAGTGTCAGAAATCCATAGAGAAAGAAAAAGCCTCCTTCTAAATGAAGGAGGCTTTTTTATGGGGTCTGCCCAATCTTGTACGGGAAAGGCTGATCAGAAAGAAAGTTCGGGATAATCTACCTGGGGAATAGAGATTGGAAAAGTGTATGAAATAAAAATAGCTGACATTATTCTTCCAGCAGATCAGGCCTTAACCTGTGTGTTCTTTCTAAAGATTGCTGAAGTTCCCATTCTTTAATTTTCGCTTCGTGGCCCGATAACAAGATATCAGGAACCGTCCATCCTTTATACACTGCCGGACGGGTATATACAGGAGCAGCCAGCAGGTTGTCCTGGAAAGAATCGGAAAGTGCAGACTGTTCATCTGAAATGACTCCGGGAATGATGCGTACAATGGCATCCGCGATAACCGCGGCGGCCAGTTCTCCTCCGGTGAGTACATAATCGCCAATGCTGATCTCTTTGGTAATAAGATGTTCCCGGATACGATAATCAATTCCTTTAAAGTGCCCACACAGTAAGATCAGATTGCCCGACAGAGAAAGAGAATTAGCCATTTTCTGGTCGAATTGTTCTCCGTCAGGAGTGGTGAAAATGACCTCGTCGTATTCCCGCTCCGCTTTCAACTTACTGATACAGCGGTCTATGGGTTCTATTTTCATCACCATACCGGCAAACCCGCCAAAGGGATAATCATCTACCCGCCGGTATTTATCTTCTGTATAATCGCGTAGATTATGAATATGTATTTCCGCCAGTCCTTTCTTCTGTGCCCTTTTCATGATAGAACAGTTGAAAAAACCCTCGATCATTTCAGGCAACACCGTTATTATATCAATGCGCATCGTATGTTTAATTTATAGAATACAGGATGCGCCTTAGCATAGGTGAAGTAAACTTCGCTCTGCGTTCGGCTTTCACTATATTTTCGGCAAAAATACGAATATTCAAAGAGAAACTGTTATTTTTGCCTGAAACAATCAAATATCTATGACTGCGAAAGAAAAAATAGAAGCGTTGCGGGAAGAATTGCATCGCCACAACTATAATTATTATGTATTGAGCCAGCCAACTGTTTCCGATAAGGAGTTTGACGAGAAGATGAGGGAGCTACAGGATCTGGAAGAGCAGCATCCGGAATATTACGATGAGAACTCTCCCTCTGTACGGGTAGGCAGTGACATCAATAAAAATTTTATCCAGGTAACACATAAATATCCGATGTTGTCTCTGGCCAATACCTACTCCGAAGAAGAGATCGCGGATTTTTATGAACGGGTACGTAAAACCCTGAACGAAGAATTTGAAGTCTGTTGCGAACTCAAATACGACGGTTCGTCCATCTCCCTGACGTATGAAAAGGGAATACTTGTGCGCGCTGTTACGCGGGGCGATGGAGAGAAAGGCGATGATGTGACTACAAATGTCAAGACCATACGCTCCATCCCTTTGAAGCTGCATGGAAAAGGATATCCGGATGCTTTTGAAATAAGAGGTGAGATCCTGATGCCCTGGCTGGTATTTGAAGAGCTGAACCGGGAAAAAGAAAGGCGCGAAGAGCCGCTGTTTGCCAACCCCCGCAACGCGGCATCAGGCACATTGAAACTCCAGAACTCGGCCGTTGTCGCTTCCCGGAAACTGGACGCTTATCTGTATTATCTCTTGGGAGATAAATTGCCCTGCGACGGGCATTATGAAAATCTGCAGGAAGCTGCCGGATGGGGATTCAAGATATCTCCTTACCTGAAGAAATGCAGCTCGATAGAAGAAGTATTCGATTACATTCATTATTGGGATACGGAACGGAAAAAACTGCCTGTAGCCACCGATGGGATTGTGATCAAGGTAAACAGCCTCCGTCAGCAGCGTAACCTGGGTTTCACAGCCAAATCGCCACGTTGGGCAATCGCTTATAAGTTCCAGGCGGAAAAAGCCTGTACCCGACTGAATGAAGTGACCTACCAGGTAGGCCGCACGGGTGCGGTAACTCCCGTAGCCAATCTGGAACCTGTACTGTTGGCAGGAACGGTCGTGAAACGTGCCTCTCTGCACAACGCGGACATCATGGAAGGACTGGACCTGCATATCGGAGACATGGTGTATGTGGAAAAAGGAGGAGAGATCATCCCGAAGATCACCGGTGTAGATACAAATGCAATAAGCATGCTAAGAGGCGAAAAAGTACGATTTATCGAACGTTGTCCGGAGTGTAAAGCGCGTCTGATACGTATTGAAGGAGAAGCTGTACACTATTGTCCCAATGAAGCTCATTGCCCTCCGCAGATCAAAGGAAAGATCGAACACTTCATCAGTCGCCGCGCGATGAATATAGAGGGGCTGGGGCCGGAAACAGTGGATATGTTCTACAAACTGGGATTGGTATGTAACAGTGCCGACCTCTACAGGCTAACCGCGGATGACATCCGGGGACTGGAACGTATGGGAGACAAATCGGCGGAAAACATCATTCAGGGAGTAGAAAAGAGCAAGGAAGTACCTTTCGAACGGGTTATATTTGCTCTGGGGATCCGATTTGTCGGAGAAACGGTAGCCAAAAAGTTAGCCCGGGCTTTCTCTACGATAGATGAACTGATGGGTGCCGATCTGGAAACATTGAAAAATGTCGATGAAATCGGTGAAAAAATAGCGGAAAGCATTCTGAAATTCTTCTCTCAGGAGAATAATCGCAGGATCGTAGATCAGCTTCGCAACGCAGGGGTACAATTGCAACGGAGCAAAGAAGACGCAGAACAATATACCAATAAACTGGCCGGACAATCCATTGTGATCAGTGGGGTATTCAACCTTCATTCCAGAGATGAATATAAAGAGATGATCGAAAAGAACGGAGGAAAAAACGTAGGAAGTATCTCTTCGAAAACCAGTTTTATCCTGGCAGGGGAAAATATGGGTCCTTCCAAACTGGAAAAAGCGCAGAAACTGGGCATTCGGACACTCAGTGAAGAAGAATTTTTACAGTTATTGGAATAAATTTCAGGAGATCAACTCTTTAACTCATTCTTTACCGATCATAGAAGATATATATGGCAGAAATATATCCATTTGTCGGCCTATTGCCCTTTTTTGCATATCTTGATGCCATAAAAATAGAAAATATTCGTACTTTTGCAGTTGAATAGCCAAAAGAGATTATCAAAATTACTCATGATACAAACCAGATTGAAAGGAATGGGAGTAGCACTGATTACTCCTTTCAAAGAGGATGATAGTATCGACTATGACGCGTTGATGCGGATGGTAGACTATCTTCTTCAAAACAATGCGGATTTCTTATGTGTGTTGGGGACCACCGCGGAAACACCGACGCTGACGGAAGAAGAAAAAACAACAATCAAAGAGAGGGTTGTAAGACGGGTAAAAGGAAAAGTCCCTATCCTGTTGGGGGTAGGTGGTAACAATACCCGTGCTATTGTGGAGCAATTGAAAAACGATGATTTTACAGGAATAGATGCTATACTTTCTGTAGTACCCTATTATAATAAACCTTCTCAGGAAGGAATTTACCAGCACTATAAAGCAATTTCTCAGTCAACTAATCTTCCTATCGTCCTATATAACGTACCAGGACGTACCGGGGTGAACATGACTGCTGAAACCACGCTTCGTATCGCACGCGATTTCAAGAATGTGATCGCCATCAAAGAGGCTTCCGGCAACATCACACAAATGGATGATATTATCAAGAACAAACCTGCTAACTTTGATGTGATATCAGGGGATGATGGTATTACTTTCCCTTTGATCACTCTGGGAGCAGTAGGGGTAATCTCTGTGATCGGCAACGCTTTTCCAAGGGAATTCAGTCGCATGACACGTCTTGCACTGCAAGGGGATTATGCCAACGCGTTGAAAATACACCATCGTTTCACAGAACTTTTTAATCTTCTTTTCGTAGATGGAAACCCCGCGGGTGTGAAATCTATGCTCAATGCGATGGGGATGATCGAAAATAAACTCCGTTTGCCCCTGGTTCCAACCCGCATCACTACCTTTGTAGCCATCCGGAAAGTGCTGAATGAATTGAATATCAAATGTTGATATAGCT
>JAJBTC010000164.1 GCA_020861095.1 Bacteroides sp. | reverse complement strand
TACTCGAAGATGTTATCTGTAGAGACTCCAAGTGATTTAATCTTTACGAGTCACGATTTAAAATACATTTTGTAAATCTCAGTATATTACATTTTAAATGCAAACCTACGAGACGCAAAGGGATTTACGATTTACTCCCTTCGGTCATGACCCATTCTTGGATCATGAACGCTAAGGAACGTTGACGATTTACAATTGAAATTACAGAAAGAATATTTATGTAAATTCCAATGCGTAACATTTTATATGCAAACATACGAGACGCACGGCGTGCGTCTCCGCGGTGCAGGTTCAACAAAAAAGCATCCTACAGGGTATATGCGTTTCAGTAAGGTGCCGGAATAAGGTATATATCAATTAATTATGACTGTCTGCTTATGAAAAGACTTTCCTTTACCGCCTGCCTGTGTATGGGCCTACTTGCGGCATCATTGCCCCTCTTTGCTCAGTATACATATCACAACGCGTCTGCATTCCCCGTCTGGGGAAAAGCCACCCCGGAAACCTCCAACCGCTATGCCCGGTTGCCCGATTCTCTGGAGCAGGTGAGCCGCGCGCCGCTCTGGAATCTGGCCATGAACAGTGCCGGACTCTCTGTTCGTTTCCGCTCCAACTCCACGGCTATCGCCGCGCGTTGGGAACTGCTTTTTGACAACCACATGAACCACATGACCGATACGGGTGTCAAAGGGCTGGATCTGTATTGCCTGGAAGGAGAAGAGTGGAGATTTGTCAACACTGCCCGGCCGCGTGGGAAGAAAAACGAGATTGTCATTGTCTCTTCCATGGAACCGCGGGAGCGGGAATACATGCTCTGTCTTCCTCTCTACGATGGCATCTTGTCGCTGGAGATCGGTGTGGATTCTTTAGCCATCATCGCTCCTCCGGCTATAGAATGGCCCCGGCGGCACAAGCCTGTCGTCTTCTACGGCACCAGTATCTTACAGGGAGGCTGTGCTTCGCGTCCCGGTATGGCTCACACCCATATTCTGTCCCGGTGGTTCAACCGGGAAATGATCAATCTGGGATTTAGTGGCAACGGGCAATTAGATATGGAGATTGCTCCTGTAATAGCCGGTGTAGATGCCTCAGTGTTTGTCCTGGATTTTGTGCCAAACGCCTCAGTGGAACAGATGGAAGAACGTATGGAAGCTTTTTACCGCGTCATCCGCGAAAAACATCCCTCTACACCCATTCTATTTGTAGAAGATCCGGTGTTTACCCATACCCGCTACGATCGGCGCATTGCCGAGGAAGTAAAAAGAAAGAATGAAACATTGCAGTGTATCTTCGCTGCCATGCAGGAGCAAGGAGAAAAGTATATCTACCTCTTGCCTTCGGAACGCATGATCGGGACAGACGGAGAAGCCACAGTAGATGGTATTCATTTTACGGATGTAGGATTTATGCGCTATGCGGAACTTCTCCGGGAGGTGTTGTCTCCGTGGCTTTTAGCCGGTGAACAGGATGATAGAAAAACGGAGAACTAAGGAAATTACGATATACTTTTTATTAGACAGAAGAACAAAAGAACATATAGAGAAAAAAAGAGTTTACATATAGATAAACTATATCCGGAGGTCTTATCTGTTCTTTTGTTCTTCTGTCTAACCTTAAAATCACACACACTCTCTCTTTGTCTTCATCTCCCGGTGGCGGTCAATAATATGCAGGCGGCTTTTCATGATCTGCCAGCGGTACACCACGCAAGTTGTGATAAAGTACACTCCTGCCTGTAGCCACAATGCCTGATATTCCCAGCGCACTTCATGCAGGGTAGCTCCCATGTTGTTGATCCGGACAAAGCCGTTGATACCAAACGTAGAAGGGAACAGCCAGGAGAAATATTTCCAGAAGGCAGGTACGGCACTACCCGGCCAGGAGATCCCGGAGATGAACAGCAAGGGTATGGATGTAAATACAAAGATCAACATACACGTCTCCCGGTTGCGTATGGCGATGGAGGCGGTCATGGCAAAGAATATACAGGCCGCCAGATAGGGCAATAGGAAGAGGAGCAGGTCACCAGGCAATCCGATCTGGTTGAGCCGGAAAAAGTGAGGCACCGCGCACAACACATATACCGCTACGATAGAGTATACCATGTAATAGCTCAATCCTTTGCCCAGTACGATCCGCAATGTACCCTGGTAATGCCGGTTGATCGGGACCAGGTCCCTGAAACGGTTTTTCTCCCGGGCCGTACCCGCCGCCAGCCCGATACCCAGCAACAGTGTCTGCTGTATCAGCAAGATCAGTACCGCGGGAAGCAGAAAGGCAGCAAATCCGTTGGTTGGGTTGAACATCGCTATGTCCTGATATTCGATCGGGTATCCGGTCACTTCATCTTCACGCCCGGTATAGTTGCCTGCCCGCTCTATCTTGATCTCTTTGTTCATCTCCAGCGAAACCGCCGTATTGGCCAGCAGCATACTTTTGTAGTACAAAAGTCCGCTCATGTCGCAGTAGATACTCACCTGTGTCTGCTTCCCCTGCACAATGTCGTCGTTGAAATGGGATGGAATATAAATAATACCATACGCTTTGTGTTCCTTCATCCATTGCTTCGCCTCTTCCATATCGCTGCACCAGGAGACGATCCGGATATCCGGTGTGGCATCTACCCGCCGCAGATAGTCGCGGCTGGCAGAGGTGCGCGACTGATCCACAGCCACAGCTGGTACCTCCCGCACCGTCTCGTTGGTATAGATAAACGCGTATAACAGCGGATACACCAGGGGCACGATCACGAAAAAGATCAATACACCCTGATCGCGGAAGGTGGTTCTGAACTCTTCCCTCCATATATAGAACAGGTCACCTATTCCCTGTTTCACCTTGTCTGTGAATGTAAGCTCTTTCATGGATTACGGTACGTATTTGTAATAGATCAGTGTCTCCTTCAGGCGATGCACTACTAAGAAGGGCAACAGGATGAATATCAGCAAGGCTACGTAGTGGAACCAGGAATAGGCCATGTCGTATCCGTTAAGCGCCTGGTCTACATAGATCAGGAAATAATGCCGCAGCGGGAACAGATTGCTCAATGCCTGCAACACCGGGTGCATGGCCATCACCGGAAAAGAAAATCCTGAAATAGAGAACGAGATCACTCCCCAGAGCGACGCGAAACTCAGTCCCAGGCGCAGCGTCGGCAGTACACCGATCATCACAATGCCGCAACTCTGCGAAGCAAGTACCAGCAGCAACGTAGCTAAGATCATCGGAAAGATACCGCTGTTACAGGGAAAATCCAGAATGCCATAGAGGTAGACATTGTAGAAGATCCCCATCAGGAAAAAGACAGCCGTCTGGGGCAGGAATTTCCCTGCCAGCGCGATATAGATCGAGTTGTTGCCCGTGCGCAGCCATTCCCGGGCCGTACGCTCTTTGATCTCTACGCCGATGGAGAAAACCGTTACCATAAAGATCATCAGCATCAACACACCCGGCACAAGCGTGTTGCACAGGTAAACCGAGTAGTTGAGCCACGGATTGTTCAGCGCGTGCGTGTCGATCACGATCGGCTGCAGCAGCGCCATGGCCTGGTCGTCTGTAGCTCCCTGCGCCAGCATCACCGACCGGCCCGCCGAACCCGCAGCCAGTTCGCCCATCATTTTCATATCCCTGAACAGCAGAGAACCCGCAATCAGGTAGGAGTTGTTGGTGTAAAACGACAGCGTAGGTTGCTGCTGTGTCTGCGCTTGCTGCGACAATCCTTTCGGGATGTAAAAGAAACCATATATCTCTCCCTCCTGCATGGCAGACCGCGCTTCGCCTACACTTGCGTAGTGCGCCACGATAGCCGTTTGCTGAAAAGCGTCTAAGTTGCGCAATATATTCCTCGAGGTAGAGGTGTTGTCCAGGTCTACCGCGCCTACCGGCAGATGGGTCGGCAGTCCCGAGTCCATCAGGGTGGTGAAGAATATATAGCAGAACAGCGGGGCGATTACCATGCAGAACAGGTAAAGCGGACGCGAGATCAGACGGCGGCATTCGCGGGCCATCACATTCCTCAGGGCAATGTATTTCTTTTCCCTTCTTTTCATTTCCGGATGATCACAGACATTCCCGGGCGCAATCCTTCGATCTTCTCTACCGGCAGTGCCCGTACTTCAAATGTTTTCAGGTCAAACTGTCCGGTCGTCTTGGTTGCTTTCCAGGCAGCATATGTACCCAGGTCTTTCAGGTAGTAGACTTTCAGTCGTACGGTCCGGTGGTCCAGTGCCGGAACGAATGCTTCGAATTCCGCTCCCATAGGCAGGTCGCCCAGCAGATCTTCCCGTACGTTGAAGGTGGTCCACATATCGTCTAAGATAGCGATGTTCATAATGGGGGCTCCGGTGCCTACCAGCTCACCCAGGGCAGGAAATATCTCCGATACCTCACCCGCTGTCTGGGCAATGAGATACGTCTCTTTCAGGTAAGAGGCTACTTCGGCCACCGCGCCCCGCGCTCTTTCCACCGTTGCCGCTGCTGCCATCTTATCTTCCCGCTGGGCTCCGTTCACTGCCATGTCATACTGGGCTTTCGCTGCTTTCTCGGTAGCCACGGCGGCATCCCGCTGTGCCGTGATCTCATCTAATTTCTGTGCCGGTATCACCCCTTGTTCGTGCAGGTTGCGTATACGCGTATACGATTTCTCCGCGACCTCCACGCCCGCCTTCGCCTGTTGCCACATCTCATACGCGGCTTTGATCTGTTCCTGCCGCGCCCCTTTGTGGGCTTTCTCATTCTGAGCCTGCGCCGCGGCTTCGGCAGCCAGTGCCTGTTCCAGTTTGGCCTGCACATCCGGGGCTTCCAGAATGGCTAAGGTATCCCCGGCATTCACCCGGTCTCCTTCCCGCACCCGGAGCTCCCGGATACGTCCGGGAACTTTACTCGAAACCCGGTATTCGGTTACCTCCGCTTGTCCCTGTATCATTTCCGGACCTTTCCGGAGCATAAAGAATCCGACCAGAGCTACTAAGGCAATAACACCCAGCAGCGTAAGGAAGACCAGCAACATATTGCTGTTTTGTGATCTTTTGTCCATAATCTATGCAATTGTATAATGGATGGTTTGTTTCATAAGAAATGTCGGCACCTGTTCAGCCATCAGGCTGTCCTTACCTCAGTATACCCATGGCTTTATCCAGATAGATCTCCGTGAGTTTCACATCAATCTGCGCATCTATCTTTTCCGAGTGGGCGGATAGCCATGCCGTATGTGCTTCCAGTACATTACTGGCAGGGATCACTCCCTCTTCAAATCCCAGAGTGGCGTACCGCAGGTTCTCGTTGGCCTTCACCATGTTCTTTTCGGCCATGATCAGTGTTTTAGTAGCTTCCTGTACCTGATAGGCCGACTGGCTCACTTGCAGTTCGATCTTTTCCCGGGCATCTTCCAGCTGGTACCGGGCGATGTTGGCTTCGGCTTTGGCCGCTCTCACTTTGTATGTCCCTTCTCCCCAGCTCCAGATCGGGATCTGCACCATTACGCCTGCTGCCCACATGCCACGAAACTTGTTTTCGAATCCGTTGAACGCGCTGGGGCTGGTAGCTATGTAATTTCCGGTCAGGGCTACCGTAGGCAGATGTTCGGAGCGGGTCACATTCACTTTCTGCCGGTAGATGTTTCCGGCCAGTTCTAAGCTGCGCAGTTCGGGCCGGTTGACAAAAGCGGTCTCTACATCCGCACTTGCCGGACGTTGACGTACGGGCAGGTTGTCCACGGCCTCATCGGCTAAGTAGAGGGGTGTGTGCAGGTCCAGTCCGCAGATCTGGCACAACAGCATACGTGCCAGGCTGAGTCCGTTGTCTACCTTGGTCAGCGTCATTTCCGCTTCGTTCACTTTCACCTTCACGCTCAGTCCGTCGGCCTGGGTAGCTACACCTTCCCCGATCAGCTTCTCCATATCGCTGTCCATCTTATTCAATAGTGCCAGGTATCCCTCGGCGAGTTTTTTCTTATGTACCAGCGATACTACCTGCCAATAAGCCTGATCGGTATTTAGGATCACTTCCTGCATATCCGTTTCGTGCTGCTCACGGGCCAGCTCTTCCGCGTAGTGGCTGATCTTGTTGTACGCGCGTATCTTTCCTCCCATGTAGATGGGCTGGGTCAGCGTCACAGCTCCCACGTAAATATTTCGGGTATGGGTATTTAAAGCGTCTACCAATGAACTGCCGACCCCGTCTAAGGCAGCTGGCAACGTACCTCCGAGCGAACTCATCAGAGGACCCAGATCGGGGTATTGAGCAATTACCGACTGGGCAAAGTCCTGGATGCTTCCTTGCATATGAGTTCCCAGTCCGTTGAGAGCATCTTTCTGATGATTGCTCAGCAAAGAGATATCTTTTCCGGAATGCAGGTAAGCACCTGTCCCGGAGATGTGGGGCAAATAATTGGTAAAAGCCGCTTTTTTCTGGTAATAGGCAGCATGGATCTTTTCCGTACCGATCATCAGCTCTTTGTTGTTGGCAATGGCCAATGCACGACAACTATCCAGCGTAAGTATCTCCTGTGCTGTCAGGGAAGAGAGAGAAAGTGACAGCAGTATACAAGCAATCAGTTTTTTCATCGTATCTTATACATTATGAATGAGATAATAGTGATTATGCTGTTCTGAACGCAGGGACGGCAGGAAAGAGTGATCTTTTTGCCGAATGAGTCAGCTTACATTGTATATAATTGCATAAACAACAATGCAAATATAGAAGGCTTTGTGAAAAGTACAAAATGTTTTAACTGTTTTTAAATACGTTGATTTTATAATGGTCTCCTACGCGTGATAACATCCGGAAAAATGGCTTTTACCAGGTGGAAAATCCAACTAAAAAACTCCCATGAATCCTAATATTAATCTCTGGTAGAAGTCAGACTGTAGAAGCAGAATAATACAGACAACAATCGCAAACAAATTTTCCTTTTT
>JAJBTC010000085.1 GCA_020861095.1 Bacteroides sp. | reverse complement strand
GTCTTAATTAGGATGATAACTATAAGCACAAAAATTATACTTACAATAACCCACATCATTCTTTTTATGTTCATCTTACTTAAAAATTTAATTCGTTTCATTTTTTAAACATATATGTACGCAAAATGTTTTTCTTTCTCTACTATTTACCTGAAAATGAGCAGGGTTTGCAAAGGTACAAAACAAATCTTATTCCCGCGGTATAAACCTATGTCAAAATAAGAGACTGGCGGAGTTCAGCAACGATAAAACCACAGTATACCGATTCCTGCTTTTCTATGTTGCCAACAAACAAAAACTTCGTTTGAACGTTGTGTTAGAAACGAACAGTACATATGGCTCCCGATTACGAACTGACAGACAATCCGCTCCGTCATTGTTATGAATTCCATATCGACGGATATACCCCGAAAGTGCAGTACATCAGATCCCGGTACGGAGATATCTATCTCACCCATACCGAGGTTCCCTTTGCGTTGCGCGGACAAGGTATCGGTTCACAGCTGGTAGGTAAGGTGCTGGATGCCGTCTCCCAACAGAACATACGTGTAGTTCCCGTATGCCCGTTCGTAGCAGACTATATCCGCAAACATCCGCAGTGGGAACATGTGGTACTGCGGGAAACTCAATTCACATAGAAAACGAAAATAGTATGGAACCTATACATAAAGAATATTCCAACGGAGAGATCACCATTGTCTGGCAACCCGCTCTGTGTACACATGCCTGTGTATGCCTGCGTATGTTGCCCAACGTATACCGGCCGAAAGAACGCCCCTGGATCCGGATAGAGAATGCCACTACCGAAGAACTCATCCATCAGGTACACAACTGCCCCTCCGGCGCGTTACGGATCAAGTCGGAAATGGAAGCAGGTCCGCTCCCGAACGGGAAAAGTATACTTTGAGGTCCGGAAAAGGCAAAGGGAACAGGATTCCCTTTTACGATACAGGATACACAGTAAAAGCCTCCGCTTCTCCTTCAGGGAATATGCTACGCGTCCTCTGTTCCCTTACCCCGTACTTTTACCTGTACAAGCTCCGCCAGGGTAACGGCAAAAGGTTCGGCAGCCTGCCTGCCACCCCGGTAACCGGGTAGTTTGCGGATGTCCCACCGTTGGCCTGCCAATGCAGGATCGGTCACCTCCTCTACTTTATATACCAGATAAAACGGTTCTTCCTCCGTCCGTTTTTCCGCTTCCGAACCAGGCATCTTCCTTTCCCGCTCCGGATAGCCTTTCCGCAACAAAGCGGCACGTGAAAAGATACGCGGCCCTTCCGGCACAATACGCATCAACCGGCTGGTCTGTCCCTCACCCTGTGTATGTAACAACAAGTAACGCGCTTTGGTGAAGGCAGGCGAAAGCCTCACAGACCCCTGCCTGCTGCCGGTACGCAGGTTGTACAACCCTTCCCGCACGATCCACTGCCACTGCGCTTCATCCCGGTACCATCCGACCAGCACCGTGGTTTCATCGGCAAACAGTCCGCGGTCTTTTCCCAGCAACTCCGGAAGCGGTTCCTGCAACAGGGATGCCCTTTCCTCCGGCCGGTTCACCCGATAGGTATAATAGGAGAGTTTTTCCCGCCGGGAAGTACGGTTGAGAAAATGTTCCGTCACCTCTTTCAGGAAACCACGCAACTCTTCCAACCCACCGGAAGTCCGGGAGGGATGGATGGCAAAAGCACCGATCCCGGGCAATATCTCATGAAAACTGCGGTAGCGACGGTGTCCCTCTCCCACACCGGGGTAGAGAATAAAGGCTCCGGCCGTACGGCGGATGGAATCGCGATAGGCGTGCATTTTAAGCAGATCGTCCCGTTTGTAAAGTTTGGTACGCACAGCATCTCCCCGGCTCTCTTCCTCTCCGCCCTCTTCCCCGAAAAGATCGGACAGCCGGTCTACCCGGTACTTGGCATCAAAATGCAGATGTACGATCAGCTCCTCCCGCTCGGCCTGCTCCTGCCCGATCCCTACGGGCCAGATACTCAACGTATAGTCGGGTCGCATATCGTGTGTCCAGCTTCCCCCTTCCGGATAGGGACTGTCTCCCCGGAACGTGCGGTTGTAGCTCAGTTCCACATGCAGCCGACGCACCGGATGTTCGTATATACCCGCCACCGCCACATGTTGTCCCCGGCGGAGCCTGACAGACCATCCTCCTTCGGCCACCTGCAACAGGGCTGCCATATCCGGTTGCAGTCCGAAGACCTCCCCTACCACAGCAGCCAGTTTAAAGAAAAGCCAGTATTCGTACAACACCGCCACATCGCGTTTGCCACCGGCATATACATCTTCTCCTCCTTCCCAGATCAGCCGCGAAGCCAGGTCAGACGTCAGCCAGAAACGCAACACTTCCCGGTAGCCCTCTCTGCGCTGGAGCACCGGACTGTGGAGAGGCAGCAGCCGCAATTCGCCCACCTCCTGCCACATACCGTGTCCGAGCCATTGCTCCAACCGGGCCATCACCGAACGACTCTCCCGCGACACGCGTCCGCCCGCGTGGGAAAGGGCATTGAGTTCTTCACAAAAGGTAAGGAAACTACGCAGTACATATTTGACAAACCTATTTTCCGGAGTATCCACACTTTCTCCCGCCCGGGTAAAGCGCATCCGTGCAGGCAGGGAGTTCATTCGGGAGGCCAGTCGATGATCCGCGGGCAAAGGAATCCGCTCACGGGCCGAAGCGATGTAGTTGAGCACATTCCCGCGCAGTCTGCCGCCGCGCCAGATCTCCCGGTTCTCCTGCTCCCGCGACCCACGGGCAACAGGTGCGGAAAGTATGCTCTGCAAGGCGTTCTCAAACTCTTCCGATCCTACTACCGAACGCACAAAGGCAAAGCGTTGGTACAGGGTCCGGGATGTCTTCGGACCTTCGGGAAGCAAATACTGGGATACCGGAGAGTTTCGCTGCAGAAGGATCTCCGTACAATGCTCTGTGATCTCTTCCAGCATACGTCGGTAGTCGGTACGGTAATCCATCTTCCCCGGAAAGATCTCTACTTCGGTCCATCCGGCGGGACGACCGCGGTACAAGATCCCGATCCGCCAGATACCGGTATAGCTTCCCGTACGTATCTTTCCCTCGGAAGGACGGATGCGCGAAGGAACCACCAACGCGGGTTCCTCTTCCGGTTCATATCCCCCGGGCAGTGTATATTCGTACTCTGTGCCCTCTTGCAACCGGTAAGGAGATTCGCCCAGATGCTCCGCCTCAGCCAGCGGAAGCACCTGCAGAGTGCCCTCCCTGCCATAGATACGGAGTTCCACGCTTCCTCCCGCCCGCAGGGCAACCGGTATACATATCTCTGCCATCGTTGCGGGTGTTATGCCTCCGTATAGCCGGTAAAACCATTCTCTACCACCGCGCGATACATCCGCAGGATCTTCTCCAGCGACAACGGATAACGGACTTTCTCTGTCATTTCTTCTCTCCCCGGAATCTCTCCGGACAGGTACGTTTCTATATCTTCTCCCTCCCGCAGACACAAAGCGCCTAAGGTGCGGAGCACAGGCTCCAGCCGTCGGCGTGCCCCATGCACACGCGGGAGCAGTTTCTGCATCACCGCGGCATCTATCAGGTCATCCGTCTGCCACTCCGGACGAATCGCGCGTCCCACAGCCATGAACCGACCGATCTCCGAGGCGGTGCGATAGCCAAACTCTGCCCCTACCTTACGCAATTCCCGGAAAAACGACAGCCATACCTCCGGCATCTCTTCTTGGGTAGTCTCTTTCAGGCGGCGGGCCTGGTGAACAAAAGCGGCTCCCAGCATCGCGCCTCCCTTCCGGACAGCGTCGGGTGACAGAGGTCCGGGATGTTTCAGGTAACTCGCCATCTCAGATTCCGTGATGCGGAATTCGATCACACTGGCCCTGTCCAGCACTTTGGGACTGAACATATAGGTAGTTTCATCTACATTCACCGTTCCAACGACAAACAGATTGTCCGGAAAACGTACCGAAGCCGGTACACCGCATTCCTCCCACTCCGTTCCGTCGGGATGCAACGGAATGCTGCCACCCGACTCCATCACACTGAGGAAATCCGCGAAATAACGCTCCACATGGCTCAGATTCATCTCGTCTAAGATCAGGAAGTACGGACGGTGCCGGTTCTGCGGACGACCGGCTTCGATCAGCAGACTCAGGGCTCCATTCTCGGGAAGTACATACCGTCCCTGTTCCAGCGCATTGGGATAGCCCAGCAAGGACTCCCGGTTGGTCCAGTCGGCACCCACCGGCACCAGACACACCTGATTCTCGTTTTCGCAGATCCAGCGGGCAAAGAGGCAGGCCAGCCGGGTCTTGCCCGAACCGGAAAGCCCGGTCAGGATCACAAACGGTTTGGCTAATAAAGAGGCCACAAAACGGGCCAGCAAAGATGCTTCCAGCCGGAGCCCCGACTGGCTCAGGAATCCGGACAGGTCGGAAAAAGAGAGAGAAGTCTTCCTCCTGCCTGCCTTTCGCGGAGGCAAAATCTCTTCGCCCACCATCTGTCCTTCGGCATATCGGAAATTTTCCTGCATATTCACAAATCCCAGTTCCCGGAGCAACCACACAAACCCGTCATACTCTGTTTTCTCAAAATCGCGCTTCAACGTCTCTCCCCGATGATATTCGCGATGCAGATAAGCCAGCACCATCAGTACCGGATAGATATCCGATTCATACATCACATGATGCCTGCCCAGATCGGCCCAGAGTGGTATCTCTTCTTTCTTTATCTGACCAAAGATCCGTATAATATCTTCACGATTCACATTCGCGAAAAAAAGATTTTCCATATTCCTGTTCCTGGTTTATATCATTTTATGATCCAA
Organism: Bacteroides sp.; assembly: GCA_020861095.1. Lineage (GTDB taxonomy): Bacteria > Bacteroidota > Bacteroidia > Bacteroidales > Bacteroidaceae > Bacteroides. The sequence goes on along the minus strand of JAJBTC010000085.1, from coordinate 38,401 downwards.
AGATACACATTCTCCGGGAAAATCTCTGAGAAAAATGAAAACACAAAGGATTTACTGATTTACGATTTACTGATTTACGAAGTACGATTTGAACTACGAATATCTATATGTTACCGTTCCTTTGTAGAGACGTATATTTACGTCTTTATATTTGTGTCTCTGTGATGTACGTATTTCTTTTATTCTTTTCAATCGTACATCGTAAATCAGTACATCGTAAATCAGATCATTTCCTCAGTGATACCAAACCCTTCCGGATCGGAATGATGCTGTCCCAGCGGCTCTATATGGACTACGATATCGTACACATCCCTGATCTGACTACGGACATTTGTCTCTACCGCACTGGCAATGTGATGCGCTTCCAATACCGTCATCTGTCCGTCCACCTCGATATCCATCGAGATCATCAGCAGGTTGCCCACCTGCCGCGAGCGCACCCGATGCGGCCGGAAGGCTCCCGGCACCTGCGATACAGCATCAAAGATCTTTGTATAGACAGCTTCGTCTCTCACACCATCCATCAGGTCTACATTCGACTCCATGAATATGGAAATGGCAGACTTCATGATAAATAAACTGATGAAGCATCCGGTCACCGCGTCCAGTACAGGAAGCCGGAGGATGAACGTAAAGAAAAGTCCCAGAAGTACACCTACCGAGATCAGTACATCGTTGCGCATGTTACGGGCATTGGCAATGAGCAAAGAACTCTGTATTTTCTTTCCCTGGCGGCCCTGGTAAAAAGCAAGCCCCCACTTCCCGGCAATAGAAAAGAGAGTGACCCAGATAGCGATCACGGAGGGGATCTCACGGGGTTCGGAAGAAAAGATCGCCCCGGCAGAAGAGATAAGAAGCTGCATACCGGCATAAAAAATGACCAGAGAGAGTACCTTGGTAGCTATCCCTTCGGCCTTCTCATATCCATACACATACTTACGATCGGGAGGGCGGCTCACGATACGTGCGGTGATGAGCATCACCACAGAGATCACCACATCTGTCGCCGAGTCGATCCCGTCGCTCAATACCGCCAGGCTTCCCGACAGCAACCCGATACTCACCTTAGCTAAGGAAAGTACGGCATTGCCGATGGTACTGACCCACGAAGTGGAAGTAAGGACTTTCTCCCGCTGCTCCATACGCTTTTCCGATCCTGGAAGTAGAACAGCAGTTCCGATACATTGTTCTTCGTCTGTTTTCATTGGGTACAAATTGATCTTCACCCCGGTAAACCCTTCTTTACATTCCGTTACTACGGCCCGGCTCACCACGATCTTCCCGCCACAGTCAGCTTGGATCTGATGAGGCAAAGATAGTGAAAGCCGAACGCAGAGCGAAGTTTACTTCAGCTATGCGAAGGCGCATCCTATCTTCTATAAAGATAGTGAAAGCCGAAGGCAGAGCGAAGTTTACTTCAGCTATGCGAAGGCGCATCCTATTTTCTGCAAAGACAGTGAAAGCCGGAGGCAAAGCAGAGTTTACTCTGGCTATATTACAGCACATCTTATCTTTTGCAAAGATATAAAAAGAAAAACAGAAGAGGGATAAACGTGTAGAAAACTACTTATAAAGTGTAACTTCTCCGGATCCTGGAATACCTATTTTTCGTATATCCGGAAATTTATGTATCAAATTGAAACCAGGTAAAATCACAAAGCAAATCATCAAACCGATTAACCATCTATCAACCAGATGATTCAGCCCATCAATACCCAACAACAAAACACTTTATCATACTAATTATCAGCCTATTATTAATTTATCGAAATTATCTGTTATAAATGTCTTCTTCTCTCTGTTTTATAGCCAATATTATGTTTTAAAACATTACTTTTGCAATTGAATTCAACAAACACCTTTAAGATTCAGATATATGATTACTCAAAACAACTTTTGGAACGAATTCCAGGGAGAGGTCTGGAAACAGGAGATCAATGTCAGAGACTTTATCCAGTGCAACTATACTCCGTATAGCGGCGACGATTCGTTCCTGCAAGAAGCTACCGACAAAACCAGAAAGGTATGGTCGAAGCTCACCGGAATGTTCGTTACGGAACGGGAAAAAGGAGTCTACGATGCCGAGACCAAAGAGCCGCAAAGCATATCTACCTACGGACCGGGGTATATCGACCCGGAAAACGAAGTGATCGTCGGTGTACAGACAGATGCTCCGCTCAAAAGAGGCATCTTCCCCAAAGGAGGTATCCGGATGGTGGAGAACAGCCTGAACGCATATGGCTACCAGCTGGACCCCATGACAAAGAATATCTTCACCAAATACCGCAAGACCCACAATGCCGGCGTGTTCTCCGTCTATACGGACGAGATGCTGGAGGCCCGCCGTTCGGCGATCATTACCGGACTGCCGGATGCCTACGGACGCGGAAGGATCATCGGCGACTACCGCAGAGTACCTCTCTACGGAACTGCCAACCTCATCGAAGAGAAGAAACGCTACCTCATCCGTCTGGACATCCAGGAGATCACGGAAGAGATCATACAGGCACGGGAAGAGATCGCCGAGCAGATCAGTGCCCTGAAAGAGTTTGAGAAGATGTGCGCAGGCTATGGCTTTGACGTGTCGCACCCGGCGCAGAACGCGCGCGAAGCAGTGCAGTTCCTCTACTTTGCCTACCTCGCGGCGGTAAAAGACCAGGATGGCGCGGCCATGTCACTCGGACGTACGTCTACCTTCCTGGATATCTACATCGAACACGATATCCAGGCGGGTATCCTCACCGAAGCAGAAGCACAGGAACTCATCGACCAGTTCATCATCAAACTCCGTATCGTCAGGTTCCTGAGAACGCCGGAATACAACGAGCTGTTCTCGGGCGACCCGATCTGGGTGACCGAATCACTGGGTGGTCAGGGCGTAGACGGGCGCACCTTAGTGACGAAGACCTCGTTCCGCTACCTCCATACCCTGTACAACCTGGGACCTGCTCCGGAGCCGAACCTCACTGTATTGTGGTCGCAGCACGCTCCGGAGAACTGGAAACAGTTCTGCGCGAAGGTCTCTATCGACACATCGGCCATCCAGTACGAGAACGACGACCTGATGCGTCCGGTATATGGCGACGACTACGGCATTGCCTGCTGTGTATCGCCGATGAAGATCGGCAAGCAGATGCAGCTGTTCGGCGCGCGTGCCAACTTAGCCAAATGCTTGTTGTATGCCATCAACGGCGGACGCGACGAGAAATCCGGCGTGCAGGTGGCTCCGATGTATGCTCCCATCACCAGTGAGTACTTAGATTACGACGAGGTGATGCAGAAATTCGAGCAGATGATGCGCTGGCTGGCTAAGGTCTACATCAATGCTCTGAAGATGATCCACTATATGCACGATAAGTATGCTTACGAGGCATATCAGATGGCGCTTCACGACGGGGATGTAGAGCGTATCCGTGCCACGGGTATCGCCGGGTTGTCTATTGTGGCCGACTCATTAGCTGCGATCCGGGATGCCCGGGTGAAGGTGATCCGTGACGAGCGCGGACTGGCTGTAGATTTCGAGCAGGAAGGTGAATACGTTCCGTTTGGCAACAACGACGACCGCACGGATGAGATCGCGGTAGAGGTGACCGGAAAGTTTATGGAATACCTCCGCCAGCACCAGACCTATCGAAATGCTACACCCACACAGTCTATCCTGACCATTACTTCCAACGTGGTATATGGCAAGAAGACAGGGGCTACGCCGGACGGACGGCCCGCGGGGGCACCTTTCGCTCCGGGAGCCAATCCGATGAACGGACGCGACAGGAAGGGAGCGATTGCCGCACTGGCTTCGGTGGCCAAACTGCCGTTCCAGCACGCGCACGACGGCATCTCTTATACATTTGCCGTTTCACCGGCCACCTTAGGGAAAGAACGCGATACTCGGGTACAGAACCTCATCCAGCTGCTCGATGGCTATTTCACTCCGGAAGGCGGACAGCACCTGAATGTGAATGTATTTGACAAAGAGTTGCTGGAAGATGCGATGGAACATCCGGAACTGTATCCGCAGCTGACCATCCGTGTATCGGGATATGCGGTGAACTTTGTGAAACTGACCAGAGAACAGCAACTGGATGTGATCTCCAGAACCATCAATCATTCTTTATAATCACTCAGTAGTCAGGTAGCAGGAAGTCAGGCAGTCAGACAGGGTTCTTCCCACATGTCTGCCGCCTGCCTCCGGCTGCCTGACTACTTATATCTCTTCCAAACCGATGACCGGAAAGATCCACTCTTTAGAAAGTTTCGGAACCGTAGATGGTCCGGGCATACGTTTCGTTGTCTTTATGCAAGGCTGTCCGTTGCGTTGCCTGTATTGCCACAACCCGGACACCTGGGAGACCAGAAGTACCCCTGCCTACGAAATGACACCGGAAGAACTGCTGCAGGAGGTACTGAAATACAAGAACTTCATTGCCAGGGGCGGGGTCACCGTCACGGGTGGCGAACCCTTGTTACAGGCCGGATTCCTGAGCCGCTTTTTTCAGCTCTGCCGCCAGGAGAAGATACATACGGCATTAGACACGTCGGGCTGCATATTGAACGAAAAGGTAAAACAACTATTGGGTTATACCGATCTGGTATTGCTCGACATCAAAGCCTCTTCCCCAAGGCTTCATAAAACCCTGACCGGGATAGAACCCGATGTACCTTTGCTTTTCTTAGAATACCTCAGCGAGCAGCATATACCGGTATGGATCCGGCATGTTGTGGTCCCCGGACTCACCGCCGATCCTTCCCAGCTCGAACAGCTTGCGGAAAAGCTGACCCGCTTTCCCCATATCAGTAAAGTAGAACTCCTCCCCTATCATACCCTGGGAGAGAACAAATACAAGCAATCAGACATAGACTATCCGCTCAAAGGCGTAGAAGCCTTGTCCGGAGAAGCGCTGGAGCAGGCCCGGGATATCTTCAGAAAGCACCGGCTTCCCGTATAAAAATACTCCCTGGCATCTTATCCGGGCATTTCTTATCCGCACGGCTTCAGACCAGGTAAACACAGAAGATGGTTCACGATCTATACGCATGTAGAGACGCACGGCGTGCGTCTCCCCGGTGTACGTCTCCATTGAATAGATACCAGTTATACAACTTCGGATATGTGTATGTATAGATATTCTATACCGATGTATATCCAGGGATACTTTTCCATGCGGCATGCTGAGACGCACGCCGTGCGTCTCTACAGGTGGACATTGACGTTAACCTATTTATCTTTTCAACCGTAAATGATGAATTTCCCCGTGTCTTTACCTACATACAATCCATCTTCCGGGATATGATTTACAAATACCTCCGGCTGCTTCCTTGTTCAGTCTATGGATATCCCCCTCTCTTATTACTTATCATTTATAACTTACCACCCCTTACCCTCCTGCAAACTAAAAAATATTCCTGAAAAGAGATAAAATCGCTGGGTTCTGGTATACATTATAAAAAGTGTTTTTATTTTTGCAGTGTTTCCGGTTTACCGGAACAGCTCCTAGACACTGATATCCACACAGAAGATGGAAAACACAGCAGACAAACAGACTCCACCTATTCCTGAGGACCCTGCCGCGGAAGTGACTTCCACCGAGCCGGAAGAGTTACCCTTAGAAGAAACGGGAATGCCGGATACCGAACCGGAAGAGCCATCGACAGAAGAAGTAGGAATACCAGATACCGGGTCGGAAGAGCAGCCGGAACAGGGATCCGGAACACCGCATACCGAAACGCCTCCCCTACAATCCCAACCTGAAGTGAAGAAAACAACTGCCCTGTACGACGAAAAAGAAGAGGGCAGGTGCAGAAACTGCAACTCCCCTTTCGATAGCGAATTCTGCCCTCACTGCGGACAAACCGCGAACATCAAACGCCTCACTTTTGCCAACTGGAAGCAAAACATCCTGGATGCTTTCCTGAGTCTCGACGGCACCCTGGTCCGTACTTTCCGTATGTTGTTTGTGCGTCCGGCAAGCATGATCAAAGAGTACATCATGGGCCAACGCAAAGACTACCGGAATCCCTTTACCCTACTCATTATCCTCTGTACCATTTATGGGGCTATTCTTTTTTCCGGTGAGATATTCAAAGGGGAAAACAAAGGTTCCAGTGTGGCGGAAGTGAGTGAAGAGCTCATACAAGAATTCAAAAAGGAATGGAACGAAAATTTTCCCCTGAAACCGGATTCCATCCTGAAAATAAGCGATCCGGACAGCATCCGGGCAGCCACACACGCACCGGTTGCGGATAGTGTGTATACCGCCGGAAAGAAACCGGATCCCTCTTCCCCGTACAAAGGAAAAAAGGAGAAAGGCGGAGAGATAAAAAGAACGCTGAGCATCCTCAAAGCCTTGATAGAGGCTCTATTGGATTCTTTCATTGCCCGGTGCATCCTGATGATCCCTTTCTACGCGCTTTTTACCAGACTGTTGTTCCGGAAAAAAGCAAGGAACAGGTACAACTACACCGAACTACTCTTTGCCACAGCTTTTATCACCTGCCAGAAAGTAACGGTAGACCTCCTGTTTCTGCCCTGGGAAGAATATATGGGCTACGATACGGATTGGATGACTTTCATCGCCTATATCCTTTTCCCGGCCTGGGTCTATAGAGGACTATTTGATGTCAAGTGGTGGAGCGCCATCCGGAAGAGTGCATGTATCTATCTGCTCTCTTTCATCGTCGTTCTGATCTGTTTGTTGATCTCTGTTTTGCTGATCCTGTATGTAACCGATTCCCTTCATCTGCCGGATGGACACCGCTGACAGACGCCTCTCTCCGGACAGAACGTAACTCTCTTTACCCACAAAAAACAACAGACCCGACTAAGTAAATAAAACGTATCCATGAAGCGATTGAAGCAATTATTTCGCCGGAAAGCCATCCCAAAGCAGGTAAATGAACCGGCAGAGCAGGAAAAGGAGAACCCCGGGACGCCCCGGAAAACTCCCGTTTTCAAAGAAGAAGAGGGCAAATGCAGAAACTGTGGCTCTCCCCTGGCCTCTAAATATGGTCCGGAATGCGGACAGACTGCCGATGTAAAACGTCTGACCTTCCGTACGTGGATAGATAATATATTCAAAGCATTCTTAGACTTCGACGGTACCCTCATCCGTACGTTCCGCATGCTCTTCACCCGCCCCGGACGGATGATCAACGAATACATTGCCGGACAGCGCAAAGACTACCGCAACCCGTTCACACTGCTTATCATTCTTTGTACTATCTACGGGATCATCCTCTTTACCGGAAAGATCGTTGAAGCCTACAAAGAGGCTAAAGAAAAAGAACTGGCCCGGAAAGAAGTACTGACACCCGAAGAACCGGTACAGGCTACAGACAGCGTCCGGATAGCAGGCGGACCGCTCGGAGACCTGGGCTCCGAAGCCCTCCCGGATGGCCTGACCGAAAGAACAGACAAACACATAGAGCAGCAGCTTAGCTCTCTGAACGGAGACACGGCAGCCACAAACCTTTCTTCTTCAAAGAAAAACAAAGAGAAGAAAGACAAAAAGCACAAAAAGCAAAAAAGCAACAATCCCATAGATAGACTGCGCGACAGCAGCATCCGCTTGGCCAAAGACAACGAAAGTTCCCTCAGAAGCATGGGCATGCTGCTCTCCAGCCTGACAGACTCCCTCATCTTCCGAAGTGTCCTGATGATCCCTTTCTACGCGCTTTTTACCAAACTTTTCTTCTACCGGAAGACACGCAGGATATACAACTATACCGAACTGCTCTTTGCCAATGCCTATATCAGTTGCCAGAAAGTCATCATCGACACCCTTCTCTTCCCGATAGAGAAATACGCGCATGTGGACACGGGCTGGTTCCTTTTCCTCTTTTACCTCTTCTTTCCGGCGTGGACCTACAAAGGACTTTTCAGGGTGAAGTGGTGGGGTGCTATCTGGAGATGCTCCCTGATCTACCTCTTCTCTTTCATCGTACTTTTCTTTGTGGCTATTCTCGCGTTGATATTGGTGGGAATTGTATTTGTAAACGACAACAACGCACCTGAATTTGTGGATATGATCTTAGAAGTGACAGGAGTTGACTAAGCTGCTCCGAAGGGGTGTAAGAGAGAGCAGAAAAGCCAGGTAACAAATTGTCAATTTGATACCTGAAGCTCTTTTGAGTGGCGTATTTGCAGATGAAAATACTTTTGACCGGATCGGAGCCAGCCAGCGCGATCACAGAAAATATATTTTGTATATCATTTTTTGATTTTATAATCTATTTATTACGAAAAACCACCCTTATATATCTTATTGTTTATTTAAAATTTATATAAAGATCTTTTTTCTATTATTCTTTCCATCGTAAAAAACACTCTTCCGGAACAGAAATACGGTTTGATTGGCATTTAAAACAGATCCCGATAAGACTTTGGGAGTCTTCCATGGAGAGTTCAGTCACCTTCCATTGAGACTTCCGCCATCTTCCATGGAGACCTGGGAAGTTTTCCATAGTCTTTTTCTTTGTCTTCCATAGGCAAAAGACGCATAAATATACAGTAAACACGTATAAAATGAATACTTAAACCATAATTATACAGACTTATTTTCTAAAACAGGAGTTTTCGGAGAAGTAAAGAAAAGAAAATACAAGGAAAATCAAACATTTTATTATGAATTTTCGGATTTAGTGAATAAAAAGACAAATCGGTTACCATAAACATTCTTTGCTTTCTCTTTCCTTCCTACGTACCTATCGCACTGTATCTCTAAGTAAGTTATTCCACTATCCTATAGATACAGATACGGAAAGAAGTGTAAGAAGTACGATTCAGGACTTAAAAAACAACTCTTTCAATGTCATCCTCCCCCTGTAGAGACGCATATTTGCGTCTCCGCGGTGTACGTACAATTATATCTATGTATCCACTGAACCTATCTTTTCCCAGTCCTGTCGTCTGATCACATATAAATAGATAAAACGATCTGTTTGATGAATAATCAGAAAATCAGTTAAAGAACTGCCCGGAGATAGAAGACCTCTTACACAATCAGAACTATGCACCATTGGACTTGTACTGCTGAGACGCAAATATGCGTCTCTACAGAAGAATACTACCCTTGTACAACAGTCCGGCATCTACAGGCCGACTTAGTCACTTTACCATACATCAGGATGTGAGATAGTATGCGCCTGAAATCCGTGTAACCGGGAGAAAGATTTTCCTTTGATCTCACCGGATACATACGAATCTATATATAAAAAATGTACGGCCTTCCTCCCGGAAGACCGCACACCTAATAGTTAGATTACACCATATAAAATAATTCACAGCAAGAGACAACAGGATATATACCCGTTACCATTCTCCATGAATCAAGCTAAACCGGGACCTTGCGGAATCCCGTTTTCAGAATGTATAGTCGATACCTATACCAAATACTTTATTGGTACGGGTAAAACTGTCTTTACCTGGAATGGCAGGTATTGCAGAAGCAACCGCTTCAGACACATTCATACCAACAAGTTTACCAGGAATATCGTTATAGGATGCCGACTCACGATCGTATGTTTCGTAATTGGTCCAGAAATAACCCACATTCAGTTTGATGTTCTGTGCCACTTTAAATCCGGCACCAAAACCAAATGTATAAGAGCTTACATTGAAACTGATGTCATTCATAAAATCGTCTTTCAGACCGTATTTGGTACGTTGCATACCTCCACTTACCTGGATCACTTTCGTCACATCCCATTCCAGACCACCGAGGTATTCATTCGTACCTCCACTCAGATGTTTCTGGCGGTTGTCGGCCATCTTGGCATGCGTATCAAAGAAATGGTGATAACCTACCGAAGCACGCAGTACAGGCAGTATTTCATAAGAAACCCCAACCGTCAGCAAACTGGGAATATCGTGTGGAGTATTTACCCCGTCATTATAGGCAGGAAAACCCGTACTGTTGATCACAGTCTTATTCTCCACATTCAGTTTCGTATTGAATTCATACTTCACTCCCACATTCCATTTACCCATGTTGAAGTTGGCACCAATGATCGGAGTTACCCCCCAACCCTTCTGGTCACAATCCAGGTCTTTGTCTGTAGTCACCTCTGCCAGTGTTCCCACCAAAGGTTTCATCGGATTATTTTCCGGAAGTTGTTTAGCTACTTCTTCAAAATAGTCAGAAGCAATCACCATATCACCAGCGGCATTATTCACTTTGATATTACGCAGATATCCGAAATAAGAATTACTCACAAAATTCATACGCAATCCACCGAATACAGACAGATGATCATTGATCTTATAAGTAGCTCCCAGCTGCAATCCGAAAATATACTGTTTTCCCTCCATATAGCTATCTACACCATACTTACTAATACCCAAATCCTCACCTATCACAGGAAGAATAGCAATAATAGATTCGAAAGAAGAAAGTCCGTTATTGAAAGTAGCTTTACCTCCTCCGCCGGTGATAGCAAAGCTTCCGGAGAACGCCCATCTATCGTTTTTATACACAGCAAACAGACTGGGAATGACAGGAACAGAGGCTTCACCTTTGAATGTCTTTGTGGTATCACCACCGTTATACACAAAAGGTGCGAAGGTAGAAGTGATGGTCCGGGTCTGGAACGCACTTTGATTATTGAAGGAAAGATGCAGACCATTTGGCATAAAAGCAAGTCCCGCCGGATTGGAGTATACCGCGTCTATTTCCGTAGAGGCATCGCGGGCCAGATTTCTTAAAAATAAAACGTGTTGATTCGTATTTGTCAGGAGACCACCTGCAAAAGTTGAAAGTGAAACGATCAGCATCCCAATGCCGACCCCAAGTTTTTTCTCATCGAATTCTTAATTTTAGTTATAACGGCGGCAAAGGTATAACAAATATGCACACAGCAAACTTTTATGTGCATATTTTTTTTGAAGAGAGCGGGAAAAAGTTTCCCGGGCAAATTGGTTTCTTTTGAAACGAACCTATTTTTCAACCCATTCGGAACGGATAAATAAAAAAAACATTCTTATCTTTACGCAAACATTTTACCCACCTGATGAATTAGAAATACATGAAATATAAAGTTGTATTTTTCGGTTCGCAACCCTATGACGAGGCCTCTTTCAACGAGAACAATGCCTCTTTCGGGTACGAGTTGCAGTATTACAAAGGACATCTCAACCGCAACAATGCCATCCTGGCCCGTGGCGCAGAAGTAGTGTGTATATTTGTCAACGATACGGCCGATGCCGAAACGTTGCACATACTGGCCGGATGTGGAGTACGCCTCTTGGCGTTACGCTGCGCGGGATACAACAATGTAGATCTGGAGGCTGCCCGCCGGGAAGGGATCGCCGTGGTGCGCGTACCGGCCTACTCTCCGTATGCCGTGGCAGAACATACGGTGACCCTGATGCTCTCGCTCAACCGGAAGATACCCCGTGCCACCTGGCGCACACGCGACGGCAACTTCTCCATCAATGGCCTGCTGGGCTTTGATATGCACGGAAAAACGGCAGGGATCATCGGTACAGGAAAGATCGCCCGAATACTTATCCGCATCCTCCGCGGGTTCGGAATGAAGATACTGGCCTACGATGTCTATCCGGATCATGACTTTGCCCGGCAACACCAGGTCACCTATACCTCCTTAGACGAACTCTACCGGCAATCGGATATCATCTCGCTCCACTGTCCGCTGACCGAAGAGACCCGCTACATGATCGATGAGACCTCTATCCGCAAAATGAAAGACGGTGTTATGCTGATCAATACCGGACGTGGTCAGCTGATCCATACGTACGACCTCATCCAGGGCCTTAAATGCAAGAAAGTGGGTTCGGCCGGACTGGATGTCTACGAGGAAGAAGGGGACTATTTCTTTGAAGACCAGTCGGACCGCATCATCGACGACGACGTACTGGCCCGCCTGTTGTCGTTCAACAACGTGATCGTTACCTCACACCAGGCGTTCTTCACACAGGAAGCACTGGAAAACATCGCCACCACTACCCTGCAGAACATCGAAGACTTCCGGCAAGGGAAAGAACTGATCAATGAGGTAACTTTGTAGAAACAAAAAGAGACCTCTGCTGCCAGTCTACGGAAAACAGCCGGCAATACGTCCCTCTGTTCCCGAAGGAAATAGATCAGGAGTCTGGTTTACCGCAGTCGGCTTTCTCTGCGCTCCCCAAAGGGACATACTATCAACCTCGTTCATAGCAGCCTGCCTCCTCTGCATTCCCCGAAAGGGAGAGATCAGTCCCCCGGTATCCACCCAACCTTAAAGAGGTTACAGCTATCAGATCGGGACGTATTCTATACGCAACCTCTTCAAAGTTGTATCCTGTATATCTGCTTACCCGGGGTAGCTTTGGTTCGCTTCACTGTCGTTCCGCTCTCCAAAAGCAACCCGGGCTACTGCTCTATCCCCTTCGGGGAACACAGAGAATAAACCGGTACAGAGCCGGGTAATGGGTGGGGATGAAACACATAGATCAGCCTGGTGTGTATCCGGGAACCGAAAACAGAACCTACAAAAACTACTGATTTCTCAGTCTGACGGCTATGCCCGAAGCGGGCAACCTCTTTACTACGGCAACGGCACCATAGGGCGGCGGCCACGGTTGAGTTTCAGTCCTATTTCATACGCCTCCGGGCCATACATATCGCGGATATCCATCTCGCCCAGATCCACCAATATGCCCCGCGCCATCAGTCCGGCATCTTCGTTCTGTATGCGGGGCAGCGATTCTGCCTCTTCCCACAACTGCGGTACATACGTTCTCAGACATTCCCGCCGCTGCGGATCCATAGCCAGCACCTCCACTAAGGAATACCCTATCTTACGATCCTCTTCCCGGGCCGGACAGAACAGACGATGCAATCCACGCTCCGTCTCTCCCAGACAGACAGCGGCATAGGCTGCTTCAGCAGCTACATACGGATCCGGATCATCTACAAGAGCCAACAGATCCGCCGGAGTCTCGGTCTGTACGCCCGCAAGTGCCAGTTGCGCCATGCCCACACATCCCCAGAAACGGATATCCGGATGCGGATCGGCCAGCGCGGCAAGCAGCAAAGGCAGATCGGCAAAAGCAGCCCGCCCGGCTTTTCCGGCCACCGCCCAGAGCGTTTCCAGCGGGTAAGGTTCCGAGCACACCCGGTCGTACAAGATCTCTTCGCCGCGGGTGGATGGCAGGAAAAACCCCAGATCCACCGTCTGACGAATGTGCGCGTCCATCCGCCCCCGGAACCGTAGCAACACAGAGGCACAGGCCGGATCATCGGCCAGATTATTCAGTTCGAACGGATCTGCCTCCAGGTCGAACAACATCTCTGCCGGATGCTGCCGGAAAGGCTGCTCCCACTCCGGCCGGCTCCGGTGTCCGCTCCATACCCAGCGGTCCCATGCCTGGTTGGAAGGCATTCCCCACTGGTAGTAATTGCGCAGGGCAAAATAGCGGTAAGGGATATAACTGCGCATGTATTTGTAGCGCCCGTCGGTAGCCGCGCGTACCGGCATGAAGTGATGAAGCTGATTGGCCGCCAGCGCGAACTGCATATCGGGGGCTTCCCGCGCCGCCTGCTCTCCCAATAAAGCCCGGCCGTGGCAATGCTCAGGGGGCTCTACCCCTGCCAGACTCAGCACTGTGGGAGCCAGATCGATAAAACTCACCAACGACTTCTCCTGCACGGCTATCCCCTCCGGTAGCAAATGCTGCCAACGCGGAGGAACATAGACCACCAGCGGAACACGCAGTCCGGTCTCAAACAGATATCCCTTGCCCCGGGGCTGGCAACCTCCGTGGTCACTGAACACAAAGACGATGGTATGCTCATCCCATCCGTGCTGGCGGAGATCGTCTAAGAAAAAACCTACCCACCTGTCTACATCCTGCACAGCTTCCAGGTATCCGGCATAGTCCGAGCGTACCTCCGGCAGATCGGGTACATGCGGAGGCAAATGCAGCAACGCGGGATAAATGCCCTCCATCGTATAGTCGCGCCTGCCATCGGTATGGAACGTGCGCACACGCCCCATATGAGAGGTCACCGTATTGAATACGGCAAAGAAAGGCTGACCGGGCTTCCGGTGGATGGAGTGATAAGAAGCCCGGTTGTGACACTCGTCCCAACAACTTTTGTGGTCGGTAGTAGAGTTGTAATGCGTCTTGCTGTTGTTGGTACAATAGTATCCGGCTTCCCGGAGCCAGTGAGGAAAGAAAATATCCGGAGGAGTATCGAACGGTACCGGATGGATATCCATCCCGTAGGTGGTGGCATAGCAGCCGGTGATCAGTGACGAACGGGCGGCGGAACTCTGAGGAGCCACCGACCAGGCATTCATAAACTGTATTCCGTGCATGGCCAGGCTGTCGATACGGGGAGTATGCACCTGGTCATTTCCATAGCAGCCCAACTCGTACCAGCTGGTATCTTCAAAGGTGAGCCATAGGATGTTGGGGCGCTCAGGCTGATTCTCCTGAGCACCGGCCGGCAACGCGACAGCCAACATGGCCGCCGGAAAGGAATACATCAAAGAAGATCGCATGGTGTGTCGTATGTAAAATTTCATGCGGCTAAAATACAAAAGGCAGCCTTACGACTGCCTTTGATATGTTTCGGAAAATATCAGTTTTGTAGAAACAAAAGCATCACTTTCCCTGTTTCCCGGCTATACGTTCATACCTCTTCTCTATCCGCCAACAGGTACCCTCTATAATGGATATATACTTCCTACAGGTTCCGCGTTATGCACAAACAGTTTGAAATCGTCACTCTTCGGACAGATACACCTCTTCCATCAGATCTTCCTTCACCATAGACATCTTACCGTCGGCAGTGATGGTAATGGCCACAGGTACATACAGATCGGTATGCGGATAGCTGAGACTGGCTGCGTAGACAATCCCCTGCGGAGTAGTCTTGTCGTACACCATCCCTTCCAGAATGGCATTTCTGAGAAACTCGGCACTCACTACTGAAGAAAAGTTCTGCTTGGTAAAAGTCTGGGCAAAGATCTGCTTTCCTCCCTCTTTGAGTTTCAGATCCAGGGTGATCTTATTATCTACATACCGGTCGCCCGACGCATTGGTCACTACGGGCAGAGACTCATCCGGCACACGCACCACAGAAGAGAGATATTCTTTATTGCGGTAAGTAACCGTCTGCTCATTTCCGGATACCTGCATCCGATGCAGGCCGGAGGCATCGACCGACTGTTGCATCACAATGGTTATGTCATTTTTTGTTTCTACCGGTCTACCCTGGCAAGCTGCCAACAAGGATATGGGCAACACTGCCCACAAAATCAGTTTTCCCATGTAAAAGACATTCATATTTGTACTGGCAAAGAAACAAAAAGACAACCAATTACACAAATAAAGGAGAAAAGATTTGCGACCGCAGAAACGGAGAAACGGAGAGATGGACGATTTACAAATTTACGATTTACGATTTGAAAGAGAAGTACCTCAAGTTATCATCCACCTGTAGAGAAGCAAAGGGATTTACGATTTAACGAACCAACGGTCGACGAAGTCAACCAACGGTCAGCGAAGCTAATTACGAAGTACGATTGAAATTACAGAAAGAATATATTTGTAAATCCCTATGCATACCATTTTATATGCAAACATACGAGACGCATAGTTGGGTCTCCGCGGTATACGTCCGACAAACAAACATCTCATCCTGAATGATCCGCCCAACCGATTACGGAATACCAGGGAAATGTCTGAAAAATCTGAAATAAAAGATCACCCCCACTACAATCCATTGTAATGAGGGTGACCGGGTTCATTCCAGACTTTTCAGACAAACTTATTTGATATAGCTGTTGTATCCCTTCATAAAGTCACACAGTATCATAGAAAACGCACGTTATTACGGATACGTATACCGCGGAGACGCAACTATGCGTCTCGTATGTTTGCATCTAACATGTAATGTATGGGGATTTACAAAATGTAATTTCAATCGTACATCGTAAATCAGTAAATCGTAAATCTCTTTGCGTCTCTACAAAAGTGGATGTTTTCGTAAGCAGACTTGTCTTTTTACATCGTACATCTTAACTCGTCAACGTTCCCTGATGTTCATCATCACATAAGGGGTCATGACCCAAGGAAATAGATCGTACCTCCCTTCATCCTTCGTTGCGGCTTTCGCGGGCTTCTTTCGCTTTTTCCATCCGCTCCTTCATCTGCTGTTCACGTTCCGCCTGCTTCTTGCTATAAGCCTGATATTGCTCCTGGTTCATGATCTTCTGCAAGTGGGAATTGTAACTATCCCGGGCTTCCTTCATCTCCTGATGGCGTTTCTCCATCTCTTCTTTAGAGATCTGCGGGCGTTCGCCGCGATCTTTACGCTCGGCACGGTCTCTGCGATCGGGACGATCTTTACGTTCCTCACGGGCCACTTTCTTCTCTTTTTCGCCTTCAGCTACCTTTTCTCCTTTGGCCTCTTTGCCTTTCTCTTTGCAGTCACAACCACATTCACAGGGTTGTCTTTTCTTTCCGGGATGCATACGCGGACCCGGTGCGGGCCGATTGCCCATCTTCTCAACCATCGCCAGATTCACCTCCAGCAATTGCTGCTTTTGTGAATCATCCAGGCCATATTCCTTTACCATGCGCTCGGTCATCTTTTCCGCGCGTTCCTTCGCATCCATACCTCTATGTCCGCCCTGCGGTCCCTGAGCCATTGTCAGTCCAACCATCATAAACAGAGCCATCACTGCTAAACTTACTCTTTTCATATCTTCTTTCTTTTTATTCGTTAATGGGATTACTTCATGAAATTCCACATGCCACTCACGGTATCACACATATGTTTTTTCATTTTCTCTGTATGCCCGGCCGCTCAGCATGTTTCTCCGTGTCATCCGGTAAACCTCCGGCTGCCAGGTCGTTTTTTAGTGTTGCAACTGTGTGTATGACTGCGGCGGGATGCATAGGTTTAAGACTCACCTGCGGTTTTAACTAAATAAATCATTTGTTTGTATCTTTTTAAAAGGAAATCAGGCTGTTTATATCATCCGGCGCAACCACCGTATCACGCTGACTATCAGCCGCAAGAAAGAGGTCCGCATGCCTCAGGGAGAAGAGAGAACCGGATTTCCGGTTACCTGCACAAACGTACAGCCGGCTTTCCGGTAAGAAGGATCATCACCCTATCTTCCGGAAAG
Organism: Bacteroides sp.; assembly: GCA_020861095.1. GTDB lineage: Bacteria > Bacteroidota > Bacteroidia > Bacteroidales > Bacteroidaceae > Bacteroides. The sequence goes on along the minus strand of JAJBTC010000085.1, from coordinate 21,262 downwards.
CCGGCTGCAAACGATACGATCAGATGTACGAAAGGATCTTCCTTTCTACACTGTTAATTATTTGTTATGACGTACCTCTCTGCGCAACTGGTTCGCACTTTCGCGCTCCGTTCTGCTCTTTTTGTATCTGTCATACTGATTATCATTGAGGATATCCTTGACACGTTCGTCGTACTGCTTGTGATAATCGCGCATCTCGTTCTCCAGACGGTCACGTTCCTGAGCAGACATATTTCCACGCTGATAGCGAGTCTCTACCTGATCCATTTTCGGTTTCATCTCATCATTCAGACGATCCAGTTTTGCCCGCTGATCCGCATCCAGTGAATAATGATTAGTCATCTGATCCGTCATGTGGTCTATCCACTCCCGATCAGACATGGTTTTTACATCCCGACGCTCCTGTGCCATCAGCACATTACCTGTCACCAAAATGGCAACCAATACAAATAAAATACGTTTCATACTTCTTTTTTTGAATTAATCTTCTTGTTTATATATTCGGTTATTTCCGTATGGGAAAAATAGTCCCGACCGGGCCACCATCCACACGATCTGAGCACACAGGGAATGTGTCTGGCGACTCTGTGACAAGAAGAAGCAAAAAACACCCCCTTTGGTTGAAATATAACAGTAGTTTTAACTTAATTCTGTATTTGTTCATCTATCTTTTCCCTTTTCCCGGAAGAGGTTAGAGTTTGTTCACACAGCAGGTTCTTTCCTCTTTTTCCATCACAGACACACAACGAAAAGAGAGATAAAAAAGAAATCACTCCTTTTTACCTCTCTTCCAATAAAACCCTTTTTCTAATCCGCGAACATACGGTGCGGAGGATTCGGGTCAAAACAGCGGTTTCCGTTTCTGTCAACCACTGAAAACGCCAGCCATTCACACAATATCTCCCGCTTATCAGCACCTGAAAAAGTGCACATAGGGAGTGTTTCCTAACCGGCATTTAGTATACCTTCCCACCTGTTGTCCGGAACGGATAGTTCATATCCACTACCGGAACGTCGGTCGGCGAAGATGTATGTACTACACTCCGGAAAAGGAAAAGGTTCTTCGTGGCAAAGGCATTTTAACGCAATCCCACTCTTTTTTCAGGCTTCTTGGCTATCTGCACAGAAAGTTTTGCATTTGTTCAGGACCTGGAAGGAACCATATATCCTCCCATCCGGAACGTACCTTTATTAAACCATCCGATCAAGAGGTCAGAACGAAGCAACTACCTCCCCCTTTCTATTTCTCTTTTCTCCCCTCCATGATCCTTTCCGAATGCCTCACTGCCCAGTCTACCAGCGTCTCCAGGTGAGGGATCAGGGTACTTCCCAGCTCCGTGAGGCCATACTCTACCCGGGGCGGTACCTCCGCATATATCTTACGGTACACCAATCCATCTTCCTCTAAGGTACGAAGCGTAAGGGTCAGCATCCGGTGTGAAATATCTCCCAGCGAACGGTGCACCTCATTGAATCGCATCACCCCGTTGGCATCCAGCGTCACCAATACCAACATAGACCACTTGTCGCCGATACGGCTCAGGATATTCCGTATGGGACACACTCCCCCGGGAAAAAAGTTTTTTATATTTTTTGCCTGTTCCATCTTTCTGATATCCAGCAATAGTTACACAAAGGTTACCAACTATACTCCGTTTCCGTTCTTGTGAGTACGAAAGGGAACCCTTACATTTGTTCGCAAAAGTAATAAACTTACTGAATGAAAGTATTACTCATTAACAAGAATTTACATGATGAAAAAGAAAGTAGCAGTAATCGCGGTAAATCCGGTCAACGGTTCCGGATTGTTCCAGTACCTGGAAGCATTTTTTGAGAACAACATCTCTTACAAAGTATTTGCCGTTGCAGAGACTACAGAGATACAAACCAACTCCGGTATCACTCTCCGTACCGACGATGTGATTGCCAGTCTCAAAGGACACGAAGAAGAGTTCGACGCTCTTGTCTTTGCCTGTGGCGATGCCATGCCCGTATTCCGTGAAAACGCCTCCGCGCCTTACAACCAGGACATGATGGCAGTGATCGCAGCCTTCGGACAACAAGGAAAGATACTCATCGGACATTGTGTGGGAGGTATGCTGTTCGATTTCGCCGGAGCCGCCACCGGAAAGAAAGTCGCTGTGCACCCCCTTACCAGGCCAGCACTGCAACAGGCCATAGCCAGTGAAGAAGCCTGCGAAGCAGACGGCAACCTCTATACAGCACAAACAGAGAACACCATCGGAGCACTGATCGGGAAAGTAGTGGAAGCGCTCCGGTAACAGGGGTCATGCTCCGGCAGGAAAGGTTACAAGAGGGTAATAAGGCACAAATGGTCACAAGCCGATACGAATAGATACAAATAGACAGAGTAAACGTAAGTCGGTAAAAGGGATCGCAAATCGGTAAGAATAATCGCAAGCCGATAAGAGCGACCTCAAGCAGGTAAAACCGACCACAGACAGGTAAGAGCACCCACAGACAGGTAAAAGTGACCGCAAGTAACCTGTGTATTCCTCTCTGTGTTCCCCGAAGGGGATAGATCAGTAGCCCGGGGTTGCCTTGGGAGAGCGCAACGACAGTGAAGCGAACCAGGGCTACCCCGGGTAAACTGTTCTACAGGATTCAACCTTGCAAAGGTTGCATATAGGATATTTCCTCGTCTGATTGCTGCAACCTTTTCAAGGTTGATTGGTATGTGTGTTTTGCACCCCAGGGATTCGCTGCATGTTGTTTCACTGACGTTACACAACCTTTTACTCATCCCCGGTCTATTGCTGGATCCCCTTCGGGGAACAGAGATAAGTTCGATTGCGACAAATCGGACTATGGTTCTATACCCTCCGGGGAAAACAGATAAGTCCGACTGCTACAAACCGGGCTATGAATGAATTCCCTTCGGGGAACGCTGAGGAAATATACTTCCGGCCCGGAACCAGGGACCTGTCTCCTTCGGAGCATACAGAAGATCACCCAACTTCCGCCTCTATGTATTTCCGGATACACCGGTGCATCTGTTCCGTAAATTCTTCCTGGTTCTCTTCCGGAAAAACGAAAGTATAAAAATTATTTCTCATCACAAACCTTCCCTCTATATAGCCCAACGAGAAACTCTTCCCTGTGCTTTTTTCGCGGATCACGAACCAGACAGGTGCGTCACTGTACCAGAGATGTTTCTGGTGCGGGTTTTCCAGCTGAGGCGCGATGGCGCACCGGTTGAGCAGATCGCCGATCCATTGCCTGTCTTCCGGCCGCGTGTCGTGCAGAGACTTGTCCCGGGCATCCGCGATCAGGATATCCGGAAGATCCTCTTTCCCTGCGTCCAGTCCATAGAGCCCACACAGATTGGAGAGAAGCGATTCCCCCTCCTTCCACGTGTAGGTATTTCCCGGCAACCAGATCCTTACCGGGTGAACGAAGTGTTCTTCCATGAATCTGATTTCTTCGGGATCTTTCAGGGCTCCCGGCCGTATGATTTCGGGAAGGGTATCCACAGGGACAAACGCCCGGGAATCCCAGTCCGAACGATCTCCACTGTATCCCAGCGTATCAAAAAACCGGCTCTCCCAACGATACCAGTCCATCCCTTCGTCGTCGCTCAGGTTCATCGTTTCCCAGGAAATATACCTCAACAGCCCGTTGTAGTGAAAACCAACCTCTCCGAGATACAAGCTGTTGTCTTCTCCCAGAACCAGCAGCCTCTGATCGGGCATCACATAATAGGCTCCGGCCCACGACAACGCTTCCAGCGCCCGTTGCTCATAGGTTTTGTCTATCAGATAGGGCAAAGAGGCAGGCATCCCCGGCAGGTGCAGCAAGGCTCTGTTGGTATATTCGGTCGGCAAATGAGTTTGTCCGTGAGAATAGCCCCATAACAAACCATCCATATAATAGAGCAATACCTCCTTTTTCCGGGGCAGTGGATTGATCTTTAGTTTGGGACGGTACAGGTAGACCTTTCCCGAATAGGGTACCCCGTCCTTATCCACCAGCAAGGTAGAAGAATAGATGCTTGAGAATTTTTCTTCGATCTCTTTTCCTGCCCCTGACAAACGAACACACTCCAGGTAAGCCTCGTGTTGCTCCCGGGAGGGAGTCACCTGTTCGTAGCCGGCAGATGTTTCTTGCGTACGGAAAAAGATACTGCTGTCTCCCCGATGTACCGGCCCGTTGACAAAAGCCAGGAACGTGTAGATACCTCCCCCTAAGAGAAGCACAAAAAGCAGTATATATGTGTAATGCAGAACCGCGCCGGAAGAACTGTGCATAATGAGCCAGGTGAAGAAGCTACAGACAAACGTGACCAGAAACATGGGAGGGATAATCATCAGTACCCCTTCCTGACCTAAAAGTATCGCGGCGATGAATATGACCACGCAGTTGATGACCGCAGGAAGCCACATACTGTGGCTGTATCTGGTACCCAGGATGCCGGAGAGAATGCTCAGGAAAAAAACAGCAATCACCGTCAGATAGATAAAGGCCAGTCCACTTTGTCCGCGTACGACGAAATGATACAGATAGGCCGCTACCAGCACAGGGACCATACAGGTAAAGAAATGGATCAGGATATAGTTTTTCATAGATGCTTATTTGCCGGCTAAGATAGGTAAAATTCCCGGATTGTTGCAACAAAGCAGACAATTGTAGCTCTTCCCGAACCATCAGGAAACAAGTTCATAGACGCCTTGCCCGATAATCAGACGTACATGCCGGTCTCAGCATGCCGCATGGGAGGCTATGATACAGAAGATAAGTTTTGAGTTATAAGTTTTAAGTGATAAGTTTTGAGTGATAAGTAATATCCGGAAACGAGAATTAAGTTTTGAGTGATAAGTTTTAAGTAACATCCGGAAATATAAGATAAAAAGAATCCATAAACTAAAACTTATAACTTAAAACTTAAAACTTAGAACTTTTCTCACCCGTGATACAAATATACGTATTACATTTGCAACCACGATCAGCACATATATACGATGAACAGATATACTCTCATTCTTCTGAGCCTGATAGGTATCCAGATGAGTTGCCGGAATACCGGAAAGCAACAGCACCCTTACTCCCCGGATACAGCATCTTTTACGGGCTACCCTGTACTCCCGGCAACGGCGCGGGAGCTGTCCGGCTTTATCCCCGACGGGTGGGAGTTGCAGGATAGCTGCGTGGGAGATCTCAACCGGGACGGAGTGCCCGATCTGGTATTTGTGCTTCAAAGCAAAGACACCCTTTCCAGCGAATACAGCTATTCAGCAGATACCCAATACCCCCGGCTGCTGGGCATTGCCTTCCGGGAGGAAGAGAACAATGCATTCCGGTTGGTCGAACAATCCCATCGCTTTCTCCCCGCCCACGAGGCCAACAGGAAAGATCCGGAGATGCGTATCCGGGAAAACGGTACCTTGTTTTTCCGCTTCACGGGGCAGGACGATTGGGAAAGATACTCCTCTGCCTATATTTTCAGGCATCAGCAGGAAAACTTTTATCTGATCGGCCAGGAACTCAGTACGTGTCACTGGTCCACTACCCGCGAATCTACCCGGATAAGTATCAACTACTCCACCGGAAAAGCGATCCGGACCTACAAAGAAAACGACCATGCAGATGTGAACCAATGGGAGATCGCGGTTTCTTTCACCGTAGACAGACCACTGATCCTGCAAACCGTAGGGCTGGCAGGTTTCCATCCCGAGATAGACATAGACTTCGATACGGAGGCAACCTCCGGGGAGAAAGAATTCGAAGGATACCCCACGCTCCCGGCCACTTCTACCGATCTGCAAGGATTCATTCCCGATCGCTGGCATCTGTTGGAAAGCGCGGAGGGCGATCTGAATCAAGACGGCATACCCGATATCGCTTTCGTATTGCAAAGCAAAGATTCCATTCCGGCGGAAGACACGGAAGGCTTCCGGAGCAAGCCCTGGTATCCGCGTATATTGGGCATCGCCTTCCGGGACCCCGATACCGGGCACTACAAGCTGGTGGAGCAATCGGATCATTTTGTGATCACCGATGAAGGCGACGCGACGATGGACGAGCCTTTCGAAGAAATGACCATCCGGGACAACGGTACCCTGCGCCTGGGTTTCCGCTATTGGTACAGCGCGGGCACCTGGTACATGGGAGGATCTGCCTATATCTTCCGGTATCAGAACCACCGTTTCGAACTCATCGGACAGGATATCTGGTCCATGCACCGGGCCACGCACGAATCCTCGCACACGAGTATCAACTATTCCACCGGCAAAGCGGTGGTCACCCACCGGCCGGACGGCGATTCGCCGGAAGAGTCGCACACCCTCTCTTTCCAGTGTGAAGAGTTGCCTACGCTCCGGTCTGTGGGGCAAGCAGGCTTCACTCCGGAAATAGACCTCTCTGCCCCCTAAACACCCGCAAACAATTTTTCCTCTACGATCCGCCTGTACACCGCCGGATGCAGGAAATAGCGGATATCCGTTCCCTGGCGGAGCGCCTCCCGGATAAACGTAGAACTGATCTCAAACACCGGTGAGTCTGCCAGCGATACCTGCTCCGACAGGCTCTCCGCGTCTACAGGAAATCCCGGCCGGGGATAGATCAGGATGCGGTTTTCCCGGAGCAGACGGTCTGCCTCGAACCAACGGTCAAACAACAGCCAGTTGTCCGACCCGATGATCAGGACAAACTCCCTGTCCGGATACCTCTCCTTCAGCATGTCCAAGGTATGTATGGTATAAGAAGGCCGGGGAAGGGTGAATTCCACATCCGAAGCCCGGAACTTCGCATATCCTCCGATAGCCAGTTGCACCAGTTCCAGTCTCACCTGCTCTTCCAGCAGCCCCTCCTCCACCTTGAGCGGATTGCGCGGGCTCACTAAGAACCAGAGTTCATCCAGCCCGCCGAACTCACACAGGTAGTTGGCCAGGGCCAGATGTCCGATATGGATGGGGTTGAACGAACCGCCGAAAATCCCGGTAACCACTGCCATCGCTCTCTTTCCCTTACGGTTTCTCCAGAAAATCCTTCACCACCCGCAGTGCTTCCTGCTGCGCCTGCTGCAGGTCATCGTTCACAATCACCACATCGAAGCGCGGAGCGAACCCCAGTTCATACTCCGCTTTGGCAATACGGTCTTCGATCACCTCCGGTTTGTCTGTACCGCGCCCCGTCAGACGGCGACGCAGTTCTTCCACCGAAGGAGGTTGCACAAAGACAGAAAGCGCCCGCTCTCCGTAGTACTCCTTGATGCGACATCCGCCCACCACATCCACATCGAAGATCACGTTCTGCCCTTCGGCCAGTTGCTTCTCTACCTGCGCCTTCAGGGTGCCGTAGAAGCGATCGGGATATACTTCTTCGTACTCTAAGAACTCCCCGTTGGCGATACGCTGCCGGAACTCTTCCGCCGACAGAAAGAAATACTCCACCCCGTGCCGCTCCGTGCCGCGCGGGGCACGGCTGGTAGCCGAGATAGAAAAAGCCAGGTTCAGATCCTGCTCCAGCAGATACCGGATAAGGGTCGATTTGCCGGCACCCGAAGGAGCCGAAAAGACAATCAGTTTTCCTGCCATAACTTCCGCGGATATAAAGATTACATCACATTCAACACCTGTTCCTTGATCTGCTCCAGCTCGTCTTTCATCTGTACCACGATCTTCTGTATCTCGGCATGGTTCGACTTGCTTCCCAGCGTATTGATCTCGCGGCCCATCTCCTGAGCGATGAATCCCAGTTTCTTGCCCTGTCCGTGCGGACCTTCCAGGGTACTGATGAAGTAGAGCAGGTGGTTTTGCAGGCGTTGCTTCTCTTCGTTGATATCTAATTTCTCGATATAGTAGATCAGTTCCTGCTCCAGACGGTTCTTGTCGTAGTCGATACTCAGCGTCTTCTCCAGCGCCTCCGTGATGCGCTCCTTCACCCGGTCTACGCGCTCCTTCTCGTACGGCTCCACCGCCGCGAGCAACTTGCTGATATCGGCAATGTTCCGGCGGAAACGGATCTCCAGGGCCGCCCCCTCCTGCCGGCGGAACTCCATCAGGTGAGCGATCGCCTCGTGAATGGTGGCCCGTACCTGTCCCCACTCCTCCGCGGTCAGTTCCGGCGCTTCGGTCTTGCTCAATACATCCGGCATACGCAGCAGGGTAGCAAACCAATCCTCCGGCTGCGGTATTCCCTCTGTCTCCGAAATTTCCAGGATCTGCCGGTAATAGCTCGTCACCAGCCCTTTGTTGATGGGAGTAGCTGCGTCCGCAGTATCCTTCTTCTCGATCCAGAGGCTGAAATCTACCTTACCCCGTTCCAACGCTCTGGAGATCTCGTTGCGTATCTCAATCTCCTTCTCCCTGTAGAGCGGAGCCACACGCACGGAAAGATCCAGGTTCTTACTATTGAGTGATTTGATCTCTACATTGATCTTCTTATCGGGAAAGTCGGCCGTCGCTTTGCCATATCCCGTCATGGATTGTATCATAGATGTATTTTATTTGGATGCAAAAATAGTCGAATATTTTCATAAACCACCGATTTGGTTCAGCAGTTTTCCTGCCGGAGACAGATATTTGCCGGATGCCCGGCAAGTTTTCTTTCACCAGGCTCTTCTGATTGTTCCTTGATTTTCATACATTCCTACAGCAGACAAGGTATTCTACCTGATAGTTATAAGTGATAGGGAAGTTCCTGCCGATCCTATAAGAAATATGTTCAGTTCCGGTTCAGCTATCGGAAATAGAAAAATATTCAGACAAGACGCCTCTATCTTCCGGAGTGCCATATACAATGATCAAAAATATCCATCAACTTATGTACCAGCACCAGATTGGCTATAATCACAGTAAATCCACCTGTCCCCCACAGCAAAATCTCAGAAACCGTGAAAAGCTGCTTGTTGACTATATATATCCATACATAAATGACATAGGGAAACGAAAGAAAAGTAGTGACAATGGCAGGAGTATATCCGCGCCATATCAGCCATTGACCGATATGGATCAGCAAGTGAAGAGAAAAGCCCGCGAACACCGCCAGCCAGAGATAGCAGGATCCGGTATATACTGCCCCGAAAGAAACGACACTGATCAGTAGAAACTCTTCGGCCACCCCCAGCGAGAAAGCGGCAGTAGACCGGCAGCGCATCCGGGAAACCATGTGTGCCAACCGGGGATACCTGTTCGCAAGCAGTTCACCGTTCCTATGCATCCACCCTTTAAAGAAAACAATCTCCTCAAAATCATGTAACATAAAAACCACAGGAAGCAGCAGCATACAAAAAGCAAATTCACTCATAACCGAAAATATATAATGTGTATCAGATCAGGAAATAAAAACGGATAGGTTTTGCCTGATCTAAAACCAGACAGACAGGATCACGTGATGTCGCTGTCCACAGCCTCAAATTCCACTACAAAAACATGAAGAGGTTTCCGGTATTCATAGGCGATACACCAACCGTGATAGGTACAGATAGAGCGGCTGATGGCCAGCCCCAGGCCATTGCCTTTGCGACGTTCGTCCGTACGGCTGAACCGTTGAAAGATGCGTTCCCCATCCAACGGCTGCGGCTCTCCGGTATTGGAAACCGTCAGTCGGCTGTCCGCCAGGGTCAGGCAGATCTTTCCCCGCGTGGTATTGTGCCGGATGGCATTGGTCAGCAGGTTGCCTACCAAGCTCTCCAGCAGGGTCCGGTTGCCCTTTACCCGCACTCCCTCTGCCAGGGAAGATTCCAAGGTGAGTCCTTCGTTCTCTATCACAGGCAGCAGGTAGCAGAGCTGTCCGCGCACCACTTCTCCCACATCCATCCACTCCGTATCGCGGAACTGCGCATTCTCTATCCGCGCCAGCAACAACAAATTCCTGTTGAGCCGTGTGAGCCGCGAAGAAACATCATAGAGCGAACGGATCCGCTCGCCCTGCTCTTCGGTCAGCTCCGGCTCCTGCAACAGCAGATCCAGCTGCGACTGAAACACCGCCAACGGTGTCTGCAATTCATGGGAAGCATTCTGTATAAACTCCTTCTGCCGGTTGTAGGTCTCCAGGTTGTTGATGATGAGCTCTTCCAGCAGTTTATTGAGCCGGGCAAACTCCCGCACGTCGGTCTCCCCGAAAACAGGCACAGTACCACGCTCCAGCCGGAATTGCTCCACCTGCGCCAACGTATGGTAGAAAGGCACCCACAACTTGCGGGCAATCCTCCGCTGCAACCACGCCAGCAGCAACAGCAACACCGCGAACAGCACCGCATACTGGCTCACCAGCATCCCCAGCAGATCTCCCGGTTCGATCATCGGTATACGCGACATACACAGAAAAGGACAGTCGTCTATCACCAACCGGGTATAGATCACCCGATAGTCTACCGGATGCCCTTCCGCCCGGTTGTAGAACGATTGCCTCAGGTATTTGTCCGTCGGTTGCCCTGCCGCATCATCCAGGATCTGCAGATCTTCGTTGTACCGGTTCCAGGTATCCACATCCGCCAGCGTCATCCCCGGCAGGTAGGTCTCCCGGAAATCCCTGGCCCGGTATTCGATCAGTTCATCTAAGTCTTTCGCATAGAAAAAGTGCATAGAGACATAGAGCAGCGGAAAGCACCCCAGCAGGATGAGGGCCGTACACCGGAGAAAATAGCGCAGGTTTTTACTCAGCAGGGTCTTCATCTTACTCCATCCATTGATAACCGTTTCCGTAGACAGTCCGGATGCAGGAAACCATGCCGGCCTCCTGCAACTTCGCTTTCAGATTTTTCATATGTGAATAGACAAAATTATGGTTATCCATCATATCCGCCATATCTCCCGAGAGGTGTTCGGCAATCGCATTTTTCGACACCACCCGCCTGCGGTTCCCTATCAGGAAAAGCAACAGGTCGTATTCCGAACGGGTCAGTTCCACCCGCTTACCCTCTACGCGCACCTCCTTCGCCAGCAGATCCACCTCCACCGCGCCACTGGTGAGCAGGTTGTTGCCGGTAGATCGCTGCCTGCGCAGCAGGGCATAGATACGCACACTCAGTTCCGGCAGGGAGAAAGGCTTCGGCAGGTAGTCATCCGCTCCGGTACGCAGCCCGGCGATCTTATCTTCCAGCTCCCCGCGGGCGGAAATAATGATCACTCCACTCTCTATCTTCCGCGCTCTGATCTCCTCCAGCAGCCGAAGGCCGTCGCCACCCGGAAGCCCCAGGTCCAGCAAAATACAATCGTACCCGTAGAGGCCGATCTTTTCCAGAGCTTCCTGGTACGTAAACGCCTGTTCGCACAGGTAACTATCCGCCGACAGATACTGCGCGATATTCCGCGACAGTTCACGTTCATCCTCTATGATAAGTATCTTCATAATCCCTGTTCGTAGGTGAGTGATACGTTTGCTCCGGTACATAGAACCGTTCCATTCCGTAGAAACAGAGACTCTTTCCGGTTTTCCCGTAAAATTCAGAATTTCTACAAAATCTCCCTCTACCTTCGCTCCGTAAAGATATACATTTCACTTTATCTTATGAACAAATATTTTCTTTTATTTCTCCTTTTGATTGCATACGGAAGCACCCTTCCGGCTCAGGAAGACGGAAGAAAAAAAGACGAACCCACTCCGGATACAGAGACAAAGGTTCCTTTGCCGCAAGGAACCGGAGAGCCACCCTCCCTGCCCTACTCCCTGGAAGGGATCGGCCCTCAACAGATGAAAAGCCAGTCCGGCCTCTACACCTACCGGCCTCCTGCCCCACGGCGCGGACAGTCTTCTCTGCTGCCATCGCGTTACACCCCGTTCCTCTTCCCCACCGCGCTGATCTCCTATGGCGTGATGGCACAGTTCAATCCGTCGTTACAAAGCTTAGACCGGAGTACCCACCACGAAGTCACCGAAGAGTTTTCCGGACGGTGGCGGATAGACGATTACACACAATTCCTCCCCGCGGCGGCAGTATACGGACTGGAACTCACCGGACTGAAACCTAAACATTCGTTCCGCGACCGCACCTTTGTAATGGCCACTTCCCACCTGATCATGGCCACCGCGGTACAAAGCACCAAACGGCTGGCCCGGGTAGAGCGTCCCGACGATTCCGACAAGCATTCGTTTCCCTCAGGTCATACCGCCACGGCCTTCACCGGCGCGCAGATCCTCTTCCGTGAATACCGGGACACCTCTCCCTGGATAGCCGTCGGCGGCTATGCCGCAGCAGGCATCACGGGCACCATGCGGGTCATCAACAAAAAGCATTGGGTAAGCGATGTAGTGGCCGGAGCCGGAGTAGGCATCCTGAGCGCGGAAATCGGTTACCTGTTGCTCCCGGTGTTCCGGAAAACATTCGGCAACTCTGCCGCGGGCAAACAGTTTGTGATGGTTCCCACGGCGGCAGAAGGAGCGTATGGGGTAGGAATGTGCTATACATTCTGAACTACAGAACTACGCCAGATCCCGTTTCCCACTTGTAGAAACGAAGGGAGGTACCATATACTGATTTACGAATACAAAGACAAATCGACTACCAACCGGTAACATCCACCTGTAGAAACTCACGCCGTGCGTCTCCTTATTTGCATCTCCGCGACATACATACTTCTTTTTTCAGACAAAAGAACATAAGAACAAAAGAAGAAAAATAAAATGTATAGAATGCCACCTATCTACAAGTAATGAGTGATAAGTCACAACTTATAACTTATAACTTATCACTCTTTTTATTCCCTTATAAAGCAGGATTTCCAACAAAACCATTTACTTTTGTTACCCGGAACCCGGAAGAGCCTCGTTCTTCCGGCGGTGCCTGTCCGGTAGAGAACATCCTCCGGATCAACGATGTATTATAGAGTATGAACACATAAAAACAGAACGCTTATGAGCTTTTTCAGGAAGTTAAAAGGAGAATGGATAGACATTATCGAATTCTTAGACAACACCCAGAACACCATTGTCTACCGCTTCGAACGGTACAACAACGAGATCAAGAACAATGCCAAACTCGTGGTACGTGAAGGGCAGATCGCCGTCTTCCTCAACGAAGGACAGATCGCTGATACCTTCACCCCGGGTACCTATACACTGAATACGCAGAACCTGCCCATCCTTTCTACCTTGCAGGGATGGAAATACGGGTTCAACAGCCCTTTCAAGGCCGAGGTCTACTTTGTAAGCACTAAGAACTTCATCGACCAGAAGTGGGGCACCAAAAACGCCATCACCCTGAGCGACGACCGCTTTGGCATGGTAGAGGTACGCGCCTTCGGGATGTACTCCTTCAAAGTGACAGATGCTCCCCGGTTCATCCGGGAGATCGTGGGCACCAACCAGTCGTTCACCACCACCCACATCAGCGAACAGCTCAAGAGCATCATCGTGACCCGCTTCTCCGACGCTACCGGTGAGATCAACCTGCCGATCGAGAAGTACGCGGCCAACCTCAACGAACTCTCCGACGCTATCTTTACCTATATACACGACGACTTCTCTGCCTACGGCATGGAGGTGACTAAGTTCCTGATCGAAAATATCTCCATGCCGGAAGAGGTAAAGAAGGAGATCTTCGAACTGAGCCGTTTAGACAAGATCGACCTCGACAAACTGGCGAAGATGAAAGCCGCCAAAGCCATAGAGACTGCCGCGGGCAACCCGTCGGGCGCAGCAGGTGCAGGCGTAGGGCTCGGAGCGGGCATCGCCATGGCCCAGCGGATGATGCAGGGATTCGGATCGTCGCAACAACTAGCCGCCCCGGCCGCGCAGCCCGCTGCTGCTCCGCAGGTACCGCCCCCGTTGTCGCAGGAGGTGCTCTTCTATGTAGCCCTGGAGGGCAAACAGGCAGGCCCTTTCGGCAAAGAGCAACTGAAACAACTGACGGTCGGACAGCAACTCACCCGGGAGACCCTGGTCTGGAAACAGGGCATGGCTGCCTGGGAACCGGCAGGCAACCAGGGCGAACTCTCGGACCTGTGGACACAAACCCCTCCGCCACTTCCTAACGCCTGATCGCTATGCCGGACACGTCAGAACCCCACGCACAGGCCGGAGAGCAGACCTGTGCCTGCAAGCAGTGCGGTGCCTCCTTAGTCTACAAGCCGGGCACCCTCACGCTGTTTTGCGAATATTGCGAGTCTTTCACCGAGATAGAGGCTACCGTGGTGCAGGATCAGGAGATCGTGGAACTCGACTTCCTGGCCCATGCAGCGCAGGCTCAGGAACAGATCACCCGCCCCAGCAAGGTACTCCAGTGCCGGCAGTGCGGAGCGGAATCTGTCTTCGAAGAGACGATCAAATCCGCTCCTTGTCCCTATTGCGGCATCGCGCTGGTAGAGGATGATATGCACGAGGAGCGACTCATCCGCCCTTCCTACCTGCAACCCTTTTCCGTATCGCAGGAAGAGGTACATACCCACCTCAAAACCTGGATACGCAGTCTCTGGTTCGCCCCGGACAAACTCAAACACCAGGTGGCCTACAGCCAGGAACTGCAAGGGGTGTACCTCCCCTACTGGACCTACGACGCGCAGACGGAGACCCAATACCGGGGAATGCGCGGAGATACCTACACCGTGACTACCGGCAGCGGAAAGAACCGGCGTACCCATACCCGCACCCGCTGGACATACCGCAACGGACGGGTGGCGCGCTTCTTCGACGATATATTAGTACCTGCCTCGCACACCATACCTCCACAGATACTCAATAAGATCAGCAACTGGAACACCAGGCAACTGATAGAGACCGATCCGCGTTTCTACCGCGGATTCACCACCAACAAGTACACGGTGGATCTGAAACAGGGATACGTCATTGCCAAAAACATCATGGATACTCAGATCGACTCCGACATCCGCAGTGACATCGGCGGGAACCACCAGCGCATTCTCTCCAAAAACACCGTATACAGCAACATCCGCTTCAAGCTGATCCTGCTGCCCGTATATACCTCCACCTACCACTACCGGCACAAGCTGTATCATTTCTATGTCAACGGCTGTACGGGAAAGATTACGGGCGACCGCCCCTACAGTAAGATCAAGATCTTCTTCGCTGTAGTGGCCGGATTGCTCGCGCTGGCCGCGCTGGTCTGGTATTTTGCGCAGAAAACATGAAGCACAGCGCTCCCGCGCTGTGCTATTTACGATTTACAGATTTACGATGTACGATTGAAAATACAACGTGTATTATATCCTTTTTCAAAAGAAAATAAATAATCCCAATCGTAAGCTGTGCTATTTACGATTTACGGATTTACGATGTACGATTGAAAATACAATGTGTATCCTATCCTCTTTCAGAAGAAAATAAATAATCTCAATCGTAAATCGTCAACGTTCCCTGATGGTAATAATCAAATAAGGGGTCATAACCGAAGGGAGTAAATCGTAAATCAATCTGGTTCTCTTTTAAAAGAAAACAAAGTAATATCAATCGTACATCGTAAATCAGTAAATCGTAAATCATTTTGGTTCTCTTTCAAAAGAAAACAAAGTAATATCAATCGTACATCGTAAATCAGTAAATCGTAAATCCATTTGGTTTTGTCCGGAAAAGAGACAACTATCTTTTCGGAGAATTCCCGGAAATTACTATCTTTGGATCCGATCTTCCCACCGGTCTGCCACCACCCGGACACAAGCGAAGTTCACAAACGCACCATCAGACAAAAAGATATGATATTCAACGAAGATTCCCGCGTGAAGATACCCGCCCTGTTGCACCTTGTGCGGCTGGGCTATACCTATATGCCCCGGTGCCGGCACAGCGAACGCCACGAAGAGACCAATATATTCCCCGAGATCTTCAAAGAGAGCATCGCCCGCCTCAACCCGCAGGCCACTCCCGAAGAGATCGAAGCCCTGCTGGGCGATGTGTTGCTCAAGCTGGACTACGACGACCTGGGCAGAGACTTCTACAAACAGCTCACCTCGGGATCGGGGTTGCAACTCTTCGACGCCAGCCGGCCCGACCGCAACACCTACCACGTCACCACCGAACTGGTCTGCAAAAACGGCGAAGAGAATTTCCGTCCCGACATCACGGTACTGATCAACGGCATGCCCCTGGCTTTCATTGAGGTCAAGAAGCCCAACAACCAGCGGGGCATACTGGCCGAACGCGACCGGATGAACACGCGCTCGCGCAATCCGCGGTTCAAACGCTTTGCCAACATCACCCAGCTGATGATCTTCTCCAACAACATGGAGTACGAAGACGGCGTCATAGAGCCCATACAGGGAGCCTACTATGCCACCTCGTCCCTGGGCGATGTGCAGCTCAACTACTTCCGGGAAGAGGAGAACCTGGACCTTACCCGGTTGCTGGCTCCGCTGCGTGAGGAAGACGAGAACCGGATCCTGCGGGACAACAACCTGATCAGCATCAAATATTCCGATGAATTTCAGGTCAACAAGCAATACACCACCCCTACCAACCGCATCCTCACCTCCTTGTTGAGCCGGGAGCGGCTGGCCTTCCTGCTCAAGTATGCCATTGCCTATGTAGAAGAGGAGAAAGACGGCATCCGGTCTGTGCAGAAGCACATCATACGCTATCCGCAGCTCTTCGCCACCAAAGCGATAGAGAAGCGGCTGGGCCAGCACATCCGCAAAGGGATCATCTGGCACACCCAGGGAAGCGGAAAAACGGCACTGGCCTATTACAACGTGCGCTTCCTCACGGATCACTACCAGAAGCAGGACATCGTCCCGAAGTTCTACTTTATCGTAGACCGCATCGACCTGGCCGACCAGGCCGCCACGGAATTCGGCAACCGCGGCCTGCTGGTCAAACGTGTCAACTCCCGCGCCGGATTCATCAGCGACATGCAGACCGTCAGCCCCCTGCACAACCACCTGGGACAGCCGGAGATCTCGGTGGTCAACATACAGAAGTTCAGCGAAACCTCCGTGGCGAGCTCCGACATCCCCTACGACATCCGCATCCAGCGGATCTACTTCCTCGACGAAGCGCACCGCAGCTACAACCCCAGAGGCAACTACCTGGCCAACTTAGTCAACTCCGACAAAGAGGCTGTCCTCATCGCCCTCACCGGTACCCCCCTGCTGCGGGAGGTGATGAAGGACTACGACAGCAAGGCGCTGTTCGGAGAGTATATCCACACCTACTACTACAACATGTCCATTGCCGACGGCTATACGCGCCGCCTCATCCGGGAAGGCATCGACACCCGGTACAAGATCCGGATGCAGGAACTCATCGCGCAGATAGAAGTGGCGCAGGGCACCCTCTCTCCGAAGGCGATCTTCGCCCATCCCCGCTTTGCCGGACCGATGCTCGACTATATCCTGGACGACCTGTATGCGTTTCGCCGGTACCACCAGGACGACACATTGGCCGCCATGGTGGTCTGCGACAGTTCCGAACAGGCCAGGACCCTCTTTGCTCATTTCGAAGCCATCTACGGCGCACAGGAGGAAGAAGAAGATCCGGCACTGGCGGCAGACAGCGTCCGCTTCCGGAGCCGGAGAAAGCCGCTGCGCGCGGCCCTGATCCTGCACGATGTTAACGACAAGGCCTACCGCAAACAGCAGATAGACGATTTCAAAGCGGGAAAGATAGACATTCTCTTTGTCTACAACATGTTGCTTACGGGTTTCGACGCCCGGCGCCTCAAGAAGCTCTATCTGGCCCGGGTGGTACAGGACCACAACCTGTTGCAGACGCTCACCCGCGTCAACCGACCCTACAAGCAGTACCGGTATGGCTATGTGGTAGATTTCGCGGACATCACCCACGCTTTCGACCGGGCCAACTACAATTACTTCAAAGAGTTGCAGAGCCAGCTGGGCGACGAAACCGAAGCCTACAACCAACTCTTCAAGAGCCAGGAAGAGATCAGCCGGGAGATCGGAGAGATCAGGGATACCCTCTTCCGCTACGACATACAGAATGCCGAGCTGTTCACGGCACAGATCAGCCAGGTGCGCGACCGGCAGGAACTGCTCACCCTACTCAAAGCCCTGCGCAACGCCAGAGAACTGAACAACCTGATACGCTTCCAGGGATACGAAGAGCTGCTGGAACTACTGGACTTCCGGAAGATGAAGCAACTGCTGCTGGCCACACAGGCCCGGCTGGAGACGATCAACCTGCTGGAAGCGGTACAGACCGCGCCCGACATCACCCACCTGCTCAACGAGGCCCTGGAAGAGGTGGTCTTCACCTTCGACAAGACCTCCGAACACGAGCTGGTACTGGCCGATACGCTGCGCGACCAGCTCCGCCGCACCCGCGAGGCCTTAGTAGAGAACATAGACCCCAGAGACCCGGCCTTTGTCTCCCTGCGGGAGGAGCTGGAACGGCTCTTCCACAGCCACCACCTCGGAGAGGTGTCGCAGGAGGAGATGAGGGAGAATATCCGCCTGCTGCGCGATATCTACGAGCGCATCCGCCGGCTCAACCGGGAGAACAGCCTGCTGTTGGCCCGGTACGAACAGGACAGGAAGTTTGTGCGGATACACAAACGCCTGGCAGAGCTGCCCGCCCTCACCCGTAAGGAGCGGCTGATCTACGAGGCGCTGTTGTGTATCAAACGCATCGCGGACGACCGCCTGCAACGGGACAGGAACATCCTGCAGAACGAGGAGTATTTCCGGAACGACCTGCTTCCGCATGTCATCTTCCAGTTCAGGGATACCCACCGCCTGCCCGTCAATTACGAAACCATTGATCAGATCAACACCCTGATCATCAACGAATATTACAACGAATACAGAGGAATCAACGCATGACAGACATTGCATTTATCACCCAGACCAAAGCCTTGATAGATAACCTGAAAAGTGTATGTGCCAACTATGGCCTGGGCAACGACGGAAACGAATTCAAGATCATCACCCAGGTCTTTCTATACAAGTATATCAACGACAAATTCCGCTTCGAAGCGCGGCGGGCCGACCCTACCCTGCGGGAGGCGGAAGATTTCCAGCAGGCCTTCCAGGATCTCTCCGAAGAGGAACAGAAATTCCTGCTGGGACGCATCGGCAACAAATCGCCCCGGCTGAAGCCGGAACAGACCATCGACTACCTGTTTGGCAAACTGCATACGGACAACTTTGCGGCTGTCTATTTCGACCCTACGCTCCGGGCCATTGCCACCGAGAACGCGGCGCTCTACTCCATCAAATCGACCTCCGGAGAGAAAGACAAGATGTTCGACGAGCTCAGCCAGTTTATTTCCGCCCCTTCGCAGCGCGATGCCTTCTGCCGGGCACTTATCACCAAATTGCTGGAATTCAGCTTCGAACATATGTTTGGCGAGAAGTACGACTTCTTTGCTACCATCTTCGAATACCTGATCAAGGACTACAACAGCGACAGCGGCGGCAAGTATGCCGAGTACTACACCCCCCATGCGGTAGCCCGCATCATGGCGGCCATCTTAGTCAATACCCGCGAAGAGGTCTACGGGGTCAGGTGCTACGACCCCAGCGCCGGGTCGGGCACGCTATTGATGAACCTGGCGCATGCCATCGGAGAGCAGAACTGCTCCATCTACTCGGAAGACATCTCCCAGAAGTCTTCGCACATGCTGCGGCTCAACCTGATCCTCAACAGCCTGTCACAGTCTATCCCCCATGTGATCCAGGGCAACACCATACTCAACTCGTACTACCACAACGAAACCTTCGACCACATTGTCTCCAATCCGCCCTTTAAACTGGATTTCTCGGACTACCGCGATGCGCTGGACAAAGACAGCAACCGCGAACGTTTCTTTGCGGGTATCCCTAAGATACCCAACAAAGACAGGGACAAGATGGCCATCTACCTGCTCTTTATCCAGCACATCATGTTCAGTATGGACCCCCGAAAAGGAAAGGCGGCCGTGGTGGTGCCCACCGGATTTATCACGGCACAAAGCGGTATCGAAAAGAAGATCCGCGAAGCCATGATCCGGCGCAACATCCTCCGGGGAGTCGTAAGCATGCCCAGCAATATCTTCGCCAGCACAGGCACCAACGTCAGCGTGCTCTTTCTGGATGCACAGGCAGACAGCAACAAAATTGTATTGGTAGATGCCTCCAAACTGGGGCAGACCGTCAAAGAGGGAAAGACACAGCGCACCATACTCACCGACACGGAAGAACAACGGATTGTCTCTGCCATGAATGAAAAGCGGGCGGAAGAGGACTTCTCGGTGGTGGTCAGCGCGGAAGAGATCGCAACTAAAAATTATTCATTCAGCGCGGGACAGTATTTCGAAGTAAAGATCGAATACGTGGAGATTACAGCGGAAGAGTTTGCAGAGAAGATGAAAGGCTATACGCAGACATTGGAAGGACTTTTTGCGGAGTCGCATCGGTTGGAAGAGGAAATTAAGAAACAGTTGGGGGGGCTGAGGCATGAGTAATATAGAAGAAATTATTGATATCAAAAATGGAAAAATTACTCCAAAGTCAGATGGACAGTATCCAATTTATGGAGGAAATGGAATAATTGGCTTTTCCGATCAGTTTAATTATGAAAACATAGTTATTATTGGAAGAGTAGGAGCTAATTGTGGTAGTATTCATATAGCAAAAGGAAAGTGTTGGGTTTCAGATAATGCATTAGCTGGCTTACCTAAAAATCAAAATACACTTTTCAATTATTATTTATTGAAATCATTAAAATTAAATTCTCTACAAATTGGTTCCAGTCAACCACTTTTAACTCAAGGAATACTAAATAAAATTTCTATTCACTTCCCAAAAGAGCAATCTATACAAAAAAATATAGCTTCTGTCCTTTCTTCCTTAGATGATAAAATCGAAAACAACAACCGTATCAATGCCGAACTGGAAGCCATGGCAAAGACAATCTATGAGTATTGGTTTGTACAGTTCGACTTCCCGGATGCCAACGGTAAGCCTTACAAGTCTTCCGGTGGTAAAATGGTATATAGTGAAGAACTGAAACGGGAGATTCCCGAGGGATGGAAAGTTGGAAAAATTACAGAATGGATAGCTTCTGACAAAAGCGGAGATTGGGGAAAAGAAAATGCAGAAGGAAACCATACTCTAAAAGTATCTTGTATTCGTGGAGCAGATATAAATGGATTAAATGGCAAAGGAAATTTAAATCCACCTCAAAGATATATTTTAGAAAAGAACCGTTTTAAGTTATTAAATCCTCACGATCTGATTATTGAAATATCCGGTGGAAGTCCTACACAGTCTACAGGACGAATGACATATATTACAGAAGAAATGCTCACACGATTCAAAGATCCATTGATCTGCTCCAATTTCTGTAAAGCTATCACTTTAAAAAATGAATTATATCTATATAATTTCGCATTTTTATGGAATATGCTATATAATCA
>JAJBTC010000002.1 GCA_020861095.1 Bacteroides sp. | reverse complement strand
TGCTAAGGAAATGCAATGTGAAAAACAACTTTGAAAGTCTCTCACTTCTATGTTATTGTTAAATAATTTTTCCGGAATTGATCGTAAAGATCTACAGTAGTTAAAGCAATTTACAAAATTTGTTACTTTTTTATTATTAATAAATAGTTTTTCCGGAATCACTGTTAATGAACTACAGTTGTTAAAGCAATTTTGAAAGTTTGTTGCTTCCGTACTATAGCTAAATATTTCTTCCGGAACGGAAGTTAATGAAAGGCAGGCATTAAAGCAACTATAGAATTCTTTTGTTTCCTTAAATGCTCCATATTTATCATCCGGAATGTATGAAAGTTTATTGCAATTATAAAAAGCATCTTGCATGTCTGAAATGCTATTTCCCCATGAAACAACACCGGTAATGCAATTACGTTCAATCGGAGAGAGAGAATTGGCACGTAGTACTAGTTGACGGCCTTTTACTGATGCATAATATACTCCTCCTGTAATATACGTATGCGCAGGATAGGCTTCTGAGGTAGTCTCTATCGTTCCATCTCCCCAATCTATGGTCATTCCCTCAGCGGAAGAAAATACATTCAACCGGGCGGTATTGCCATCAGATACTGTAAACTCAATGGTATAGGGTACTACCTCTTTTTTCTGATAAACCAGTTCATCACCCACGTACACATGAGAGATACTGTTGTCCCCTACATATAGGTTGGTCTTATTTTCATTTGTAAAGATCATATACTTTCCTTTTTTTTGACACGATGAAATATAATTTACAATTTAAAACTCCGCTTTATTATTTCTGAGATGTCTCTGGCAAAAGCCTTTTTCAGATCATGGACCAGGCCTGATCTTAGTTCTGTGATCGTTTCCGAGATCCATTCTTTCGGAGGAATGCCTTTGTCTTTGATCTTACGACCTATCAGAAATGCCAACTGGTTTACCGTAGGGATCACCTGCCTGCCGTTGGGCAATGTCTGGGGCCGGGGAATGATCGGTTTAGCCTGTATATAGTCGATCATAGTATGTATGGGAGGGAACTTACCTGGCTGACGGCCATACTCTATCCATCTCCAATAGGAAGTAAGATCCAGAAAAACACTCCACTTCTCGTCTTCTATAGTAGCACCAAAAGAGAGGGTATGCTCCAGGTCTCCGGTTGCCCGGATCGTATTCAGTTTGCCCTTATAGGTCTCAACAAACAATTGTCCCCACTCCGTGAGTACCTTATCGACATGGGGATATTGTATTTCTACGGGTGTGCTCATCGTCCTCTTCCTTTTCTCCCTTTACGCATCTGTTTTATCTTCTCTTCGACCTGTTTGTTGTGTCTCAGGATTTCACGCTTGCAGGTGGTCGCGTCGTTGAGGAATTCGACTAAGCTCATTTCAAATACCTGGTATTTATCTACGTTGTAGGCCTGGACGATCTGCCTGATCACACTGTCCCAGACGTATGCAGAATCTCGTCTGCCGCTTTCTTTGCCTTTCCTATCGCCTTCTCCAGGATCTGTCTCTTCCGGGGATCCTTTTCCTTCTTCAGTTCTTTCTTCATTTTCCTGATTGAAGAGTAGAGAGTAAAGGCGGACAACACGTCGAATCTCTTTTGCAAAAAAACTTATCCCCATACTATCTATATACGGGAATTTATCGTAGAGCGTTTGACGGAGTTCCATCACATCGTATCCCTCTCCATATTTCTTTCCTTTGGGAACCAGCAATACGGCACACAACATGGCTACGTCGTCGGGATTCTTTTCTAAAGTGAGCTGATAGTCGATAAACTGTCCGGCCGTCATCTTTTCGGCACAGGGGGTCAGCAGGTAAGTAGTTTCCTTTACCACGTATTTTCCTCCCACGAAACGTGGCTTCAGGTTTTCTGCTGTAAGGCCCTCGATCTTTCGCAACAGATCCGTTACCACTTCCAGGGGCATGTTTTTGTAGCTTTCAGACGTTTCTCCTGAGAGTACACTCAGGACATCTATCGCCTTGTCGAGCTCACTCTTGTTCATACCCATAATAGCCAGGATCTGATGAAACTGCCCGATGGATACGTCTTCCCATGTAAACTTCTTTGTCATAATATTATCTCATATTTATTTTTGTCGGATACATTTTCCTGGTAACCCTTGTAAGCAAGCATCAGGGCGATCACGTGGTCGTCGTGCATGCCCGGCGGTGCGTTGTAGGTGACAAGATTAGTCACAGGGTTTGTCTTTGATTCATAAAAACTGAGTTCGGCCAGCTGTATCGGATTTACCTTCAGCTTCACCTCTTTTCTTTGGAAAGC
Source organism: Bacteroides sp. (assembly GCA_020861095.1). Classification (GTDB taxonomy): domain Bacteria; phylum Bacteroidota; class Bacteroidia; order Bacteroidales; family Bacteroidaceae; genus Bacteroides. The sequence continues at coordinate 4,778 of JAJBTC010000002.1, read as the reverse complement.
CACCTGCATGTTCTCCACCAGCTTCCGCTTGGTCGAATTTGTCGTAACGAACGGATGAATGGTGTATCCGCGTCGTATGATCGCGTCCGAATAGATCTTACCGATGCTGTTCTGTTCTACATAGAAAGATTTTATTTTCGACCGTACCACTTTCTGTCCCCTGTTGCCTGTATCATCGTAAGTGAATGTATCTAATATTTCGCATATCTGCTCTACCTGTTCTCCCGGAGACAGGTCGTTGGTAGCCCATATAAATACCTGCCGTCCAAACTCGTTGATGCCTGTCAGCACCGTGCGGTCTTTTCCGGAACCTGTTCCGAAGTCCAGCCCCAGGTAGATCTCAAAATAGGGCTGGCTGGTATCCTCCTGAGCAAAACATCCCGAAAGATCGAAAACAGTGCCCTGCGCGTCGATGAACTCGCCTTCGTATTCGGATTGCCATTTCATTGCAGGCATTTTATCTTTTTTGGCAAGGTCTTCCGGCGCGATGGGCACCTGGTAGCTCTGCACCCAGTCGAATGTTCTGTAGTAGGGATTTGTCTCGTTGCATCCTTCCTTGTAGGATTCATAGAAAAATCCGACTTTGAACTTTGGGGTGGAGATGATGATCGTCAGGGCTTTGTGAACGGTGACCCACGGTGCGATATATTCGTAGAACGTAGTATCTTTGAAAGAACTCCCTTCATCCACGATCAGCACGCCGGTAGTTGTATATCCCCGCAGCGATTCTCCCTGTTTTTCCGAATGGAACCGGATCAGGGAACCGTTGACAAATTCGATGGTCAACTCCTGCCCGTTCTTGCTGTGTATGAAAGGGTGCGCCGCTTTCACTATCTCCTTAAACATTTTCCTTACCAATCCCAGCTCCGGAGTGACGTACGAGTTGACAGAACGCGGATCGGAAAGTGCGAAACGAAGCAACTCAGCTTTTGTGAACGAAGACTTGCCGAAACGTTGTCTTGCAGCCTTGATCACTATGGTCTCCGCTACTCTGACCGGGCGTTTCCGTATCTCGTCTATGTAGGCGTGCACCTGGCCTTGCCACTCATAAGGAGAAAGCCTGCCGTATATCTTAACCTTGTGTTTCAATCAGAATTCTATATCGAATCCGGTGACTACCAATTCCTGACGATCGGTATATCCGAAATTATTTTTCATCAGGAAAATGGCTACGGAAGATTTGTATTTTCCACTGAGGGATTTATCTATGAAATCGGCCTGGACTTCCCTCATAAGTCTTCTCGCGACGGGGAAAAACTCTTCGTAGCCCTCCGCGTGCCCATAATTCCACAGGGTTTTTATATCCACATCTAAATAGGCCGCTATGGCTTCCGGGGTGATTGCTGCACCCTCTGCCCGCAATTTACCGATCAGATCGGATACCTGCCGTTCGAATTGCTTGGCGTTCTTAAATTTCTTCGGGCGGCCTGGCGGATTCTTCTTCTGTTGCTGTTCCATTTTCTTTTTTCCGGTTTAGTTTTTCAATGTATTTGTCATAGTATGGCTTCAGCAGACTTAACAGTTCGGCCAGACAAGCTGAACAGAAGATGTTTTTAAGGTATTTTTCTCCCTGTTCCTTTTCGTATATGGCCTTTAGCTTCTTTCTGTCTTTTCTGCCGATATTCCGGCTGTATCCCGACTCTTCCACTGTCTTGAAATTACTGGTGAATTTGCTCAGGAAGTTGTATTCGTCTTTGGTCATTGGTTTGATTTTTTAGGTGTGTGTACTTTTTTTCTGTCTTCTTCCGGGCAGCTGATCTGGTTCTTGAGAGGGGATCTTCCCTGGGTAGAATACCGTCTTTATTGCCGCAATACCATGCCGAAAGGCGTTTGATAAAGGTTTTGCCTGCGCAGGATGTGCAATCCTCATTTCCTGCGATCTCCCTATAGATGTTACCCAGTTCCCGGGTGGTATGGTAATCTATGAAATGTGTTTTTTCGGCATGGAAGAAAACCTTTTCCAATGTATTTTCATAAGGGCGCAGACGTTCTCTCTGAGAGCTGGTCAATGTTATCATACTATACTATTTTATGGGTTATTTTATCTACCGCGGCTCCGACAATATCTTTTACGGCAATCAGGATGTATCCGATATTTTCCGCATAGAATGCCAGTAATGCCGCGTACATCAGAGTTTTTACTGACAACTGCGACGTGAGTATCAGGAAAATAATACATGCCCACCATGTGGAGCAGAGGCTGCAATCCAGAGGTTTCAACGATATCGGTCTATAGGTCGCAGTTCCTTTCAATACCCTCCAGATGCACATTTTCATACTCAGGATAGCTCCTGAGAGGTCTATGATAAAGACAACTAGGATCGTTATCATGATCAGGTCTTTCAATAAATTCATATCTTCTGTCATACAAGTGTTCAAATTTTTTTCTTATAGTTTTTATCCTTGCCCGTATGGTTGCCTCCGAGCAATTGTAGATTTTCGCTACTTTCCGGAAAGATGCCAGTTCGGCATATATCAGCAGTAACCTTCGTTCTGTGAGATCCAGTTGTTTGAATATATTTATCAAAGAAGAGTCTTCGCATCCGAAGTATTCATTCTCTATCTCTGTGATCCCTCTGCCTAATTCGGACTCTACGACTGATCTTTTTTTATTTGGCAATAGATTGTCTTCCTCTTTCATACTTTCCATGGATTGAGTTTAGATATTTAATATACTGGTTGCGGATGATTTTGCGTATGAAACTATCCAGCTCTCCCCGTTCGGACATGATCTGGATTTTTTCAATGTCCTTGTATTCAAGTAGTACAAGTGCTATCTGTTGAACAAAGTCCGATCTTAACTCACGGTTTCTGTGAATATTTTCAGAGAAAACAAGAAATCCTGTCATGGAATAAAGTTTGCCTTCCGAGACATATCGGGAAATAATCAGGTCTGCCTGGGTATTACGCATATAGCTGAGTTCTGTTTTTGATTACTTTGTTTGTATATTCCCATACAATAGCAACTGTCATTGCTTGTATCAGATCTTTTTTGTCTGTATACATAAACTTTAGCAAAGCTACAGGTATAAAGAAAAGTTATCAAATAAAAAGGTTGTTAGTTATCGACGTGTCGATAACTTCAATTAACAATAAGATCTTATAATCTTTGATCGTGATCAATTCTTTAATGCGTCTGGTCCCATAGGATATGGAACTGTGACTAAAACCAAAAACGTTTTCCATATCTACAGGTAAATAGCCTTCGCCGCGGAGAAAGTGCCAGATAACATGACGTTTATCTACAAGATCCATGGATCGGTTGTGGCAGATAAATTCGTCGTAAGTAATGCCTAATCTACGGGCATAGAATGTGGCTGATTCTTTCAGCTTTTCTCTCGTGTCTGCTTTCTGCATGGGAATTGTATGCTTCATGTGTATTGTTGTATTTGTTGTTGTAATTTATTTCGGTTTTATATACGTTGCTCTATTTTTCAGATATATGGTGGGTGAGGCTCAGGATATCAGGAGGAACTGAAGGGTAGATATTGTTTTTCAATGAAGAGTCCTGGTTTGGTGAACGATAGGACAACTGGGTGATAAGTATACCGGGATCAGGTCCGCAACCTGGAGAGAATAAATGCCTGTGGCATCACTATTTTACCTTTCGCCTGTTTTACCTGCAGGATCAGTTGCCAAAGTATTTTGTAATTGCCGGCAGCTGTATTCAGGATCTCATCTATACCCACCGAATGAATACCCAGTGAAGAGAGTTCGGCCCGCAGATCGTCTTTTGTGGTATCTTTTACGTACATACTACCTGTTCTGACCAAAGACCTGAGCGCTGAAACTACATTCTCTACCGTGTATCCGGGGTCGGTATATACATTTTCAATGAATTCCCATACCGGACTATATTCAGCTTCTATTCCTTCGATCTTACGGACAAATTCCCAGTCGATTGAATTCCAACTGAGAGAATTCTTAAGTTTCAGCAAAGAAGAATTCTCTTCCTCTGTTGTTTGGACGGGTAAGGTGAACATACCTTTTTGTTTCTGTTTATTATATACAGGGTTACCTTTTTGGTTACTCTGTGTGTTACCTTTTTGGTTACCATTCTCGTTACGGTTCGGGTTACTTTCCGAAACATTGATTATCTCATAAAAAGCACCTGTCTTGCGTCTGTCTCCTTCTTTGTACCGGATCAGTCCTTTTTGTTGGAGCTTGCTGCGTAGGTCACATATGGTTTTGCGGGAAATACCCAGTTCCAGCTCAATGTTTCTTGACGGCAACTCAAAAGGATTGAGCCATTTCCGCGTATTGCATTCTTTCAGAAGATAGAAATAGAAATCAGCCTCATAAGCGGTCATTGACCGGATATGCCTTACAGACCAGAAATTATTGATCAAAAGAAGGTAGTTCATAGAGTTTTATGATATTGACATGGATGTTTGGTTGTCTCCCTCTTTACACAAGCGGATATGAGACTGTAAAGAAGTGTCACCTGTATCGGTTTGTAATGGAGAGAGTGTGTTTTTATAAGAATTTATCGTCTTCATCTTCGTAATCCAGTTCACGCATCAGTCTTTGTGAATTTTTCCCTACATAGAAGAACATGTATATACAAAATAAGAACACAGTCCAGTGAACCCAGCAAAAACAAGTGCTGATCACCCAAATAAATAGTATCTGTTTTGCTTTCATTTTGAATAGGATATTTGTGTTTGTTTCCGGATTTGGCTTTTTCTCTTTTTTATAACTGATTTTATCGGATTATTTGGTTGAAATGTGTTAATCATCTGATCCATCGCTTTGCGATTTTGGTAGGATTTTCTATC
>JAJBTC010000112.1 GCA_020861095.1 Bacteroides sp. | reverse complement strand
TTTATAAACTATGATAAAGTTTATTTTTGCTTTGTCGTAAAAGGCCTTTGTGAGAATGGTCTTCTTTCGATCAGAGAGAAATTATAATTATTATATTGTTAACTTTAATTTTTAGATGCATGAAGCAAGTTAATCTTAGAATCTATCGTGCGATTCTCCCCTTGCTATTGGGGCTTTTCTTGTCTTTGGGTGCGTATGCACAGCAGGTCTCAGTGAGGGGACATGTCAAAGATACCTTCGGCGACCCGGTGATCGGGGCCAATGTGGTAGTCAAAGATAATTCAACAATCGGGACCATCACAGACCTGGATGGTAACTTTACACTGAGTGTTCCTGCCAATTCTGTTCTTCAAGTCTCATTTATCGGTTACAGAACAGCCGAAGTTGCTGCTGCTACTAATCTGGTGATTACGCTGGAAGATGATGCCATCATGTTGCAGGAAGCAGTGGTTATTGGTTACGGTACGGTGAAGAAAAACGACCTTACCGGTTCGGTAACTGCCATCAAACCCGATGCGATGAACAAAGGGCTGGTAACGAATGCCCAGGATATGTTATCGGGTAAAATTGCAGGGGTAAGTGTAATCTCTGACGGTGGTACTCCTGGAGGTGGAGCCCAGATCCGTATCCGTGGAGGTTCTTCCCTGTCGGCCAGTAACGATCCGTTGATCGTGATCGACGGGTTGGCTATGGATAATGAAGGTGTGCAAGGATTGGCAAACCCTCTTTCTATGGTTAATCCCAACGATATTGAATCCTTCACTGTATTGAAAGACGCTTCGGCCACTGCTATTTATGGTTCACGCGCGTCCAATGGAGTAATCATCATTACCACTAAAAAAGGTACATTAGGTGGTAAACCAAAAGTATCTTACGATGGAAATGTATCTGTAAGTACCAACCGCAAGACCGTGAATGTATTGAATGGAGACGAATACCGCGCCCTTATCGGAGAGTTGTACAACAATGATCCGGACGTGATGGCAGCAGTAGGTACCGCAAATACGGACTGGCAGAAAGAGATCTACAGAGTGGGCATAAATACTGACCACAATGTGAGTGTGTCCGGAGGTGTAGCCAATATGCCTTACCGTGTATCTTTGGGATATACCAATCAGAATGGTGTATTGAAAACTTCAAATTTTGAGCGTTATACAGCCAGTCTCAATTTATCTCCTACTTTTTTTGATGATCATTTGAAGATCAATATGAACGGTAAGTTCATGTATGCCAGAAACCGCTATGCGGATACCGGAGCCATTGGTTCCGCATTGGCCATGAATCCTGCTCAACCTGTATACGGTGATGGAGAAATCTATCAGAAATATTTCGGGGGATTCTATCAGTGGGATCAGAGTGCTGAATCCATTGGAGATCCTGATTGGGAGAGAACAGCCAATGCGTTGTCTGTAAAGAATCCTGTATCTTTGTTGGAATTGAAAGACGACAGAGCCAAATCACACAGTTTTATCGGAAGTGTGGATCTCGACTACAAATTCCATTTTCTGCCCGATATGCGCTGGCACATGACATTGGGAGGTGACTGGTCGGGTGGTTCCCAGACTACAAAGATCTCTCCTTATTCCGGTACCAACAACTATTATGGCCATTACGGCTATATAGAGAAAGATAAATACAACCTTTCTTTGAGTACGTACCTCATGTACGGTAAGGACTTTGGGAATCAGTATTTTGATATCATAGGAGGTTACGAATGGCAACATTTTTACAACGATGGCAATGAGATCCGTTACGGAAATTATCGTTCCACTCATCCCACAGAAGCCGGTAAAAAGACTTCAGAGTATGAAAATGCCTGGAAGACAGAAAACTTCCTGGTCTCTTTCTTTGCGCGTGCCAACTATAACCTGTTAGAAAGATATTTGCTTACAGCTACCGTACGTTACGACGGAACGTCACGTTTTTCCAAAGATCACCGCTGGGGATTCTTCCCTTCCGTAGCATTGGGATGGAAGATCAATGAAGAGGCATTTATGGAAGATGTAGATATATTTTCCGATCTGAAACTACGTCTCGGATACGGGGTGACAGGTCAGCAGAATATCAACCAGGGAGATTATCCTTATCTGCCTGTCTATTCCATGAATATCGCAGGAGCTTATTATCAGTTGGGTGACGAATGGTATACACTCTATCGTCCGGATGCTTATAATAAAGATCTGAAATGGGAGGAGACTACCACCTGGAATGTGGGAATCGATTATGGCTTCCTCAACGGACGCATTACAGGATCCGCGGATTACTACCTGAGAAAAACAAAAGACCTTCTCAATGTGGTTTCTGTACCTGCGGGTACCAACTTCAAAAATCAGGTGATCAGTAATATCGGTTCTCTTAAAAATGAAGGTTTCGAATTCGCTATCAATACCAAACCGGTGCTCACCAGGGACTTTAGCTGGGATCTGGGATTCAACCTTACCTACAATAAAAATAAGATCACCAAACTGACTACAGGCACCGGAGAAGGATATTATGTGGCCGTGGGCGGCATCTCTTCCGGTACCGGATCGAATATCCAGGCCCATGTGGTGGGACATCCGGCCAACTCATTCTATGTATACCAACAGGTATACGATGAAAACGGACATCCTATCGAAAACCTGTTTGTAGACCGTAACGGAGATGGTATCATCAATGAAGCGGATAAATATCTGTACAAAAAACCTGCGGGTGATGTGTTGATGGGATTGAACTCCAAGTTTATCTATAAGAACTGGGACTTAAGTTTCACATTGCGTGCAAGCCTCAACAATTATGTGTATAACGATGTATTGGCAGACCGTTCAAATATCAGCGCAGATGCACTCTACAACTCCAATGGATTCTCGAACCGTCCGAAGGAAGCATTGAAACTGGGTTATCAGGGGATAGGTTCATACTACTATTCTGACTATTTTGTGCAGAATGCTTCTTTTCTGCGTTGCGACAACATCTCTCTGGGATATTCGTTCAGCAATTTGTTCAATAGCAAAATAAACGGACGTGTCTATGCCAACTTCCAGAATGTATTTGTAATCACCAAATACGATGGTCTGGATCCGGAATTGACCAATGGTATTGATAACAATATCTATCCGCGTCCTTTTGTTGCGCTTCTGGGAGTCAGCCTTAATTTTTAATGTGAACCATTTAATATAGGATTTATATGAATTCAAAATATATAAAGTCAATTTTTCCCATTGCCCTGCTGGCAATTACTTTGCAGGTGACTTCCTGTGTGGGAGATCTGGATGTAAAACCGATCGATCCGAATATTGTACAGGATTTTGATCAGGACGGCGTATTCGCTAAGGTTTACGCGACCATGGCACTTACCGGGCAGGAAGGACCTGTCGGAAATGGAGATGTGGACGGAATAGACGAAGGAACTTCAGCATTTTACCGTTTGATTTTTACTATTAACCAGTATCCTTCGGATGAAACCCTCTGTTCGTGGACAGATGATGGGATCGCGGAGATGAATTTTATCCGTTGGAGTGCTTCCCACGGTATGTTGGAAGGGCTATATGGTCGCCTGAATTTCGACGTGACTCTCTGTAATCATTTTCTTGAAATGACAGAAGAGGATGCGGATGAGAATACTGTCCGACAAAGAGCAGAGGTTCGTTTTATACGTGCCATGAATTTCTTTTACCTGATGGATATTTTTGGAAATGTGCCGTTTACGGAGGTGGTAACCAGTGAATTGCCGGATCAGATCCAACGTGCCGATCTGTATAAGTTTATAGAAAACGAATTGCTGGATATAGAAGATGATATGTATGCTCCTATGCAGGCTCCTTACGGACGCGCAGATAAAGTGGCCTGCTGGTTGCTGCTTTCCAGGTTGTATCTGAATGCTGAAGTATATACAGGTACTGCCCAATGGTCTGCGGCTGCTACGTATGCCAAAGCGGTTATGGATTCTTCCTATGATCTGGCACCTGTCTATTCTCATTTGTTTATGTCGGACAACGATGGCAGTGGTTCTGTGAACAAAGCCCGTCAGGAGATCATTCTTCCGATCCGCTATCACGGTATAAATACCACCAGTTACGGAGGTGCGCAGTTTCTGATCGCAGCTACTCACAGAGACGATATGAATCCCTGGGGAGTTACTGAGCAGTGGGCCGGAGTGCGTTCGCGTGAGGCACTGATTAATAAATTCTTTCCGAACGGTAATATCCCGATGGATGTAGATGAAAATGGCATGGTAGCTGCTGCCAGTGACGATCGTGCTCTGTTCTTCTCTATCGGAAGGGAACTTCCTATCGAAAATCCGAGTGAATTCCTCAATGGCTTGTCTGTAGCTAAATTTACCAATCTTCGCGCGGATGGTGGGGCTGTCACCAGTTCTGTCTGGGTAGATCTGGATGTACCTTTTATGCGTGTGGGTGAGGCTTATCTGACGTATGCCGAAGCTCTGCTTCGGAGCGGAGGTTCATCGGAGACCGCGTTGAATGTGATCAATGAATTGCGTGCCAGATCCAATGCCGCCCCATTGGCAACCATTTCTCTGGATATTATACTGGACGAAAGATCCCGTGAATTGTATTTTGAAACACACCGTCGCACAGACCTGATCCGTTATGGATACTTTACAGGTACTCAATACCTGTGGGATTGGAAAGGCGGCAGTGCTACAGGTACCAGTGTATCGAGTATTTACAATCTGTGCCCGATCCCCGCGGCCGATCTGAATGCGAATGAAAAACTGGTACAAAATCCGGGTTATTAATAGGATACTTATGCTAAAACTGTAAGAATAATGAAAAAGATATATAATTTATTGGTCTTGCTGGCCGGGGTGCTTTGCTTTGTGGCCTGTAGCGATGACAATGATTCGAATCCTACATTGCAGATGCCTACCCAATTTGTCCTGAATACTCCTGCGTATGTAAGTGGAGTATATGATCTGGAGAATACGGAATCGGTACTTCTTACCTGTACACAACCTGACTACGGGTATACGGCAGCGGTAGTATATGCTGTCGAGGTTTCTCTGACAGAAGGATTTGGTACATACGAAATCCTGCCTTCTACTTACACTACAGCCAGAATGGAGGTTAGTGCTTCGGAAATGGCAGTTGCTCTGACCGGTCTGTTGGAAAAAGATGAGGATGAGTTCCCTATAACCATTCCTGTATATATACGTTTGTCGGCAGCTTTGACCAATGGAGAAGGAGAGATCACCTCCAATGTGATCGAACTCCCCGAGGTGAAATGCTACTATGCATTGGATTCTATGGTGATGCCGGAAGAAATGTACATTATCGGTAATGTGACAGGTAGCTGGAGTTGGACCAGTGCCACTAAAATGGTTCCTGTAAACGATACTCCAGGTAAATTCTGGGCCATACAATACCTGGGACTGACAGAGGCTGGTGACAAGGCTGAAATCAAGTTTAGTCCTGTTCCGGATTGGGGTGAAGACTTTGGCTTCTCTGGTGCGAATATTGATGATACCTCATTGGCTTTGACCGCGGCTTCCGAAACAGCTGATAATAATATTTTGATCGGAAATCCGGGTTGGTATCTGGTTGTAGTCACTACTGCTATAGAAGGTCGTGAGTATATATATAAAGTGAATTTCCTGGAACCGGATGTGTATCTTACTGGTGATCCGAGTGGTGGATTTGATGAATTTAACGATGCTCGTAAGTTTACTGTACCGAATGGGCTGGGTGAGTTCGTTTCACCTCCTACCGTTGCTGGAGGTGAGATGAGAATTTGTGTCAAACTGGAGGATATAGAGTGGTGGAAAACCGAATTTATGATTTTCGATGGAAAGATTGAATATCGGGGAAATGGTGGTGACCAGGAGCGTGTAAATGTAGGTGTCGGACAACGTGCTTATCTCAATTTCACTGAGGGTACAGGTCGTATTGGTAATTAATTAAAAGAATGAAGTAATATGAAAAAGTTCAGTATATATGTGATGGCAGCGCTTGCGCTCTGCCTCACAGCCTGTGACGACGATTACAATAAACATATAGCTGATCCTCAGGCGTATCCACAGGAAAACCAGCAGAACATAGAAGGATTTACGGTTAGTTTTGACAGTGGATTGAGCCAGGGTATTGTTCTGGATGAAGCTACCGTTGAAGAACTTACGATCAATATTGCTACTGTCTCTGCTACACCGGATCTGTCAGAGAATCAGTCTACCCGGCTGGGACGTCTGCAACTGGCTACTACAAGTGATTTCTCTGACTACATTGAGGTTGAAGCTATGTATGATGAAAGCACACTCTATATATCCGGTGAGATATTGGATGAAACAGTGAAGTCTCTATACGGTAAAGCCGCTGAAGAAAGGGATATATATATGCGTGTATATATTTACATTGTGGAAGGTAGTTCTGCTTCTATGATACCTACACCTGCAGAATCCGGAGTTGTAAAAGTAGTACCTATTCAAGAGGGTTCTTACTTATGGGTATTGGGAGATCATCAGGGATGGAGTATGGATAATCCTGCTCCCAGATTATCCAGCAATGACGAAGTTGTATATGAAGGATTCCTTTATCTGAATGGTGGATTTAAACTAACTGGTGAGAACGGTTGGGATGATGATGACTATATATGGGGCAAAGGAGCAACTGATGGTCTGTTGGAATCTCCGGGAGGAAATCTGGAAGCTACCCCAGGATTTTATCGCCTGGTAGTGGATTTGGAAAATCTCACCTATGAGATAATACCCGCCACTACCTGGGGGATTATTGGTAATGCAACTCCTGGCGGATGGGACAATGAAACTCCAATGACTTATGATAGCCAGGCAAATACCTGGAGTGTTACATTGGATATGATTGAAGGAGGAGAATATAAATTCCGTGCCAATAATGACTGGGTTATTAGCGTAGGTGGAAGTGCAAGTAGCTTGATCTATAATGCAGGAAATCTCACTTTTGATCAATCTTCCGGTAACTATACCATAGTGATGTATCTGGAAAATGATTTAAACAGTTATTGTACCATAACTGCCAATTAATAAATACATACTAGTGAGGCTGTCTTACTTTGAACTATACTCCTCTACTTTTAAGATATGGATCAAGGGGAGACAGCTTTTCTGTTAACTACAAACGGATATATAT
>JAJBTC010000129.1 GCA_020861095.1 Bacteroides sp. | reverse complement strand
TAAATTGTAATTAGCTTCGCTGACCGTTGGTTGACTTCGTCGACCGTTGGTTCGTCTAATCGTAAATCTCTTCATTCCATAATTTCCTGAAGCAGATTCAATGTTTCACGCAGATGCTTCACATCTTCGTAGGGTGTTTCGTCTACCGCGAAGTGCATCACTTCGTTGCGTATCTCATGGATGCGACTGAAATATTCCATGAGTCTGCTCCGGCTGACAGGCAGGTTGATCCGTCGGAATATCTCTTCGTTCTGAAGAATGATCAGGTACTGGCCAAAGCTCAGATCGGAAACCCGCTGTACTTTTTTGTCTAATTTATTCGGGTCCAACAGGCGCAGCATATCTTCTATAGGTATATCGGAACGGGTGAGAATGATGCGGATCAGCTTCTCGATCTGCTCGATAAGTAGAAAAGGCTCTGCCTGCGTAATAAATTGTCCGGTGATGTCCGTGTTGGTGATGATGCCACAGATAATATCGTCTGTATCCCGCACTAATACCACCTCTTTGCGGAGTACCCTTTCTACCACCTCCAGCAGGGGAGTATGTATGCTCAGCACCTCTACCTCTTCCCGGCAATCGTATACCCGGTTGAGTTTTTTGCCTAAGCATTTGGCCTTGCCGATGGAGCGCCAGCTCACAAGACCCTCTACTTTGCGTGGGTTGTTCATGATGGGCAACTGAGAATAATTGTATTTGATCATCAATGTGATGGCCTCTTCCAGAGGAGAGTCGCGCTGGATAGATACTAAGGCTGTCCGGTCCCGTTCCCGCGGATGCCGCAGGTTGGCAGAGCCCAGCCGGCTCAGTCGGGGGATCGGATCGCAATTGCTTCCTTTCTGTAGCCCCAGGTAGCACAGCAGCGGACCAGACAGTTCCTCGGCCTCTTCCGGGATGCTTTTTGTCTGTTTCGGGCTTTTCCGGATGATGATCTGGTTGTCGGAATGGGTATTCGAAAAAGCCGGAGAAGCAAATAGCTGGAATTCGTCCAGCAGTATTTCTATCTCTTCGGTCAGTTTCACACTCCGTTTTTTCCGCCTGTTAAGCGGAGTATTTCACCGGGAGTCGTAATCCAGGGAGTCTTTTCCCCGATATCCGCCAGCTTTTTTCTCAATCGTTCGTATACCATACCGTTTGTTCCTTTTCTGAGAAAGTATATTACTAACTTCCGGATCGCACAGATTGTTCGTACGCAGGCTCAGGAATAGGGAAAGACAGGGAACAGGTTTCGTTTTTGCTCAGGAAATACCGGAGTGCAGACCGATGTCGTTGCGTGTAACAGGTCTGTAACGTGAGACCAAAGGGATCATTTTTCTCCTTTATCGTTGGTTTTACCTCGGTTTTCCGGTATCTAAAACCAATATCGGGATACTCTGTTTATGGTTGATAATTAGTTTATTATGGCATTTTAGATACCATAAAAACCAATATCGCCCCTGATCTTGCTTTGAAAGAAGCAGAGGATCCGTTACTTTTGTTGCTGATGATTTGATTGTGATGTAAAGATCCGGTTTTTCGGATTTGTTTTCGGACAGCCGGTTTTTGAATCCATCAGACATCTATACACTGTTCTTAAACTAATATTTTTTCGATCTTGTCATGTCTGCGACATATGTGGCGGATGAAAGAATATTAACTCTTTTTCCATCCTTAGTGGTTAGGGTTACACACGAAAAGATAATTCCTGTTGAAGGGTTTGATTCTTCTGGTTTTATCAATTCAGTCCGGGGATTTTCTTTTTCGTGTGTAGGAAAAAGAGGAACGCAAAATGAAAAAAGCGAATATGTTACTTTCGGGAACGGATATACGGATGTATATCCGTTTTTTTTGCTTTTTCTTTTCATTTCTTTGCTCCGCCAAAGAAACGAAGCAAAGAAAGGCAGCACCAGAAGATTTACGATTGGACGAACCAACGGTCGACGAAGTCAATTACGATGTACGATTGAAAAGATATTGTATAAAGTATGATTTTCTTTCTTCGCTACTGCGTTTGATATACGACGACGAGCAAAAGAACTCGCTTCGCTCAGACAGATTTTGCTCTGTTGCCGCCTGTCATCTGCACTCCGTTTACGCTGCGAGACCAAAGGCGACGATACGCCTGGAACAGGCGTGTTGCAGACGGTTGTGGCTGCGTTTGGTTGCTCATCTTCGATAAACTATGTGGATATTCTGTTTAAAAAGAGAGATGTTTTAGTCTGTAAGTAAGAAAATATAAATCGTACTTCATAAATGGCTCTGTGTCTTTCCATCGTAAATGGTAGATCAGTACATCGTAAATCACTACGTTTCTTTGCGTCTTTCCATCGTAAATAGTAAATCAGTACATCACAAATCATTCTGTTTTTTGGTTTTTCCGGTAACACAGATAACTGATACCTCCCGTGAGTATCCCGAACAGAATACCGATGATGACATCCAGCGGGTAGTGTTTTCCGACGTAGATGCGGCTATAGGCTACTAAGAATGCCCAGAAGAAGATGACGACGCTGTACCATTTGTTTCTTATATACAACGCGGAGAACATGGCTAAGCACATGGAGGTAGAGGAGTGGGCGGAAAAGAAGCTATAACTGCTACCCGTCTCTTCCAGCTGATTGATCAGCTGGTTCAACAGATCATCGTTCCCGGGGCGGGGACGCATGATGAGGAACTTCACGATCTGGTTGAGTATACTGTTGACTAAGATGCCTCCTATAAGGAACAGGGAAGCGGCTGCACCTTCCTGTTGCTTTTTGTATACGATGAAGAGAATGACAGCTACCAGAACCAAGATCCATACCGTCTGATTGCTGAAAAGGATCATCAAGGGGTCGAGCCAGGGATGGTTTTTGTGGTTGAGGTAGAGAAACAGCTCTCTGTCCCAGTCCGGGAAATGAATAACAGACATACGTTAATGATTTAGGAATATCCAGACGCTATACTATGACGATTTACTGATTTACGATTGAAATGACTTTGTAAGTCTGTGGACCAATGCCAATGGAACCTGGCAGATAATAGAATATGCTTTGTCCTGACCTCTTTGTACTTCCATGTTCCTTAGCCTTACCAATTTGATAAGGGTCACGACGCAGGAATAAATCGTACCTCGTAACGTTCCTTGATGTGAATTATCAAATACTGGTCATGACGCAGGAGTAGATCCGTAAATCGTAAATACCTTAACAGTTCAGACCCAGATATGTTCTCTCTGTTTTTGCCTTTCAGTTACGGAAAAATAGCAGGAAAGCCCACAGATATTCTTTCTCTGTTTCCGTGCGCTTTCCCGGATGTATGTATCATGTTATTCCGTTTCGGTGGAAGAGGTATATACTCTCGCACCTAACTCTTTATCCAAAGTATACAGGCCGAATCCGTTGTCTTTGATCATGCGCAACGCGTCGATGATGCCCTGGGCAGTTTCTTCTTCTTCTACCTGTTCGTCTATAAACCATTTCAGCATAGACTGTGTGGCATAGTCTTTCTCTTCTGTCGCCAGAGCATACAACTCGTTGATCATGCTGGTCACTTTCTGTTCGTGGGCGAGTGTATCTTCAAAGGCTTGCAACGGACTGTCCCACGAGGTTTTTACCTCCTCAATAGGCTTCAGTACAGGTGTTCCTCCGCGTGAGATGATGTAGTTGAGAAACTTCATGGCATGATCCTGCTCTTCCTGAAACTGTATTTTCATCCAGTTGGCAAAACCCGGTTTGCCGGTAGTAGCAAAATTCACCGACATAGACAAGTAAAGATAGGCAGACCACAATTCTGCGTTGATCTGGGCATTCAAAGCCTCCTGCATTTTGTTACTTAACATGGCTTGTTCATTTTTTGAGGGTTAATATGTATGCAAATATACTCTTTTTTTAACTAAAAACCGATAGTTTCCCCAATAGATTCCGGAGTATGGAAAATCCATTGTTTCTTGTATATTTTATATATACCTTTATCTCCATAGCTGTCGGGTTAGCAAATAGATAGAATGAGTGTATTGCAACCTGCTGCCAGAAGCTACTCTCCTTTGTTCCCCGAAGGGGATATATCAGTAGCCCAGCGGTAAAGCGAGCTGTGGCGAAACGATAGTGAAGCCACGGGGAAGTGTACCCTGGGGTGCGAAGCGCATACCGGAATCAACCTTGTAAAGGTTGCAGCTATCAGATCGGGAAGTCTCTTCTATGCAGCCTTTGCAAGGTTGAACCTGATATCACTGCTTACCCGGGATAATTTTGTATCGTTTCACTGCTGTTCTACTACACAAAAGCAACCCCGGACTATGGATCTATCCCCTTCGGGGAACGGAGAGCAGACCGGGTAGGACTACATGGCGGAACCGTAAAAAATCCTGAATCTATCATTCCCGGAAATATGGGTCAGATATTGGTTTTTCTTTTTCTGTATATGTACCATATCGCTGTTCTGTAGCTTCTGGATGCGATTTCTCAGGTAACTGATAATTCATTGAAATTTACCCGATATTAGTTTTTATTTTGGGGTTTTTATCCTTATATTTGCTATATGTGTTCAGGTAATACATCTGTTACTTTCTGTTTTGTGTTGCTATCTCTATATTTCCATGTAAAATACGATTTTCTATGATACTCAGACACACACAAACTATTTTTCTACTGTCTCTGTTTGCACTTTTTTCCTGTACGCAGCACTCCCGTTATCGTACCCTCATCCGTGAGGCCGAAGATCTCTTGGAAGAGTATCCCGACAGTGCGCTGAGGTTGCTGGATTCCATACCTTCTCCTTTTCTGCTGGATGTACAGGATGTCCACTACTACCACCTGCTTCGTATACAGGCCCGGGACAAGACCGGACAGGATCTGTCGGAAGATACGATCCTGTTTCGCCTGAGAGAGTATTATGAGGATGCCGACCCGACAAAAGCCTCTCTTGTCTATCTCTATCTGGGAAAGATGCACTATCAGCAGGGAGACTATGAAACGGCACTTCTCAACTATCTCCATGCGGAAAAGCGTTCGGACAAACTGGGGGCGAAGCAGAAAGCCCTGATCCAGCACAATATCGGTAACCTGTTTTTTGTACAGCGGGATTTCCGGGACGCGAAGATGAGGTACATACGGGCATTGGAGGGGTTTGTGGCCGCGACGGACATCCGGAACCAGATCGCGGCTTATAATATACTGGGTAGCTGTTGTATGCTGGAGGAGAACAGGGACAGTGCCTACTTCTATTACGACCGCTGCATCGAACTGCTCGACAGCCTTTCTCACGATCATCTCTACATCACTGCTATCCTGAGCAACCTGTCTGTAGGCTACCGCTACGCCGGAGATAGGGAGAAGGCTAAGTTATACCTGCAAAAAGTCTTTGAATACCCGATCCATAAGCGGGAGCAGGCACGTATTTACTACAACCTGGCCCGGCTGGAAGAGGAAAACGATACGGCTTTTTATCGCTATATGCAGCAGGCATTGGAGCTGATGGAAGAGGAAGATGATCTCTATTTCAAAGCTTCTCTCTATGAAGCACTCTCGGAGCATGAAGAGGAAAAGGCCGACTATTTCTCGGCATTGGATCACCACAAGAGTTATGTGACTTATATGCGTGATTTTTTTGAAGATAAGTATGAGAATTCTCTCAAAGATATGCAACATACCTATTACGTAGGGAATCTGGAACATGCGAATCTGACCCTTACCATTCGTCAACAACGTTTGATCATCCTGATGCTGATCGTTTTACTGCTTTTTCTCTTTGTCTTCGGGTGGTTCTATCGGCAAAACCGCAAAGCCATGAATCAGATCAGAGACAATATTAATTATCTGCAACGGATGTCGCGCTTCTACAACGAGAAGGAGAGATCGCTGCGCAACATTGTTTTGCACAATTTCAACATCCTCAAGAAGGTGGCTGTGCTGGATCAGTATGTGATCAACAACCCCGCCAATGATAAACTACTGAAACGGTTTCACGAGATTGTGTACAACAACCACGAGGGGATCAACTGGGATATCCTGTACGAGACCATGAACAGGCTGTACAACGACCTCTTTGCCCGGCTCAGGGTAGAGTTTCCCGAAGTCGATGAAGCTGAGTTCAGGATCTGTTGTCTTTCCATCGCTCGTTTTACCAATATCGAGATCGGATTGCTGATGAATTATAGTGTCAATACCATCACTGCCAAGAAGGCCGCTTTGCGCAAAAAACTGGGCGTAAAACCTATGGGAAATATTGAAGAATTTTTGATTTCCTATTTCGATAAGAAAGAGAATCATAGGTTTGAAAAATAAACTATTAAAAATGCTTCCCATCTCGTGATATTTTTATCAAAAAAGAGTTTAATTGCTTATAATTTATTTACTTTGCACCGTAGAACCATCCACATAGTCTGGACTTGCTATGGTTTGTGGAAAATCATTTAATTCTTAACTAAATCTATCTTTGTCAGATAGGCAACAGAGAGAAAGATAGGTTGCTATTCAATAGCAAACGATATAAAAACACTTACTGCAATGAAACTGACGACTAACATAGTATGGGTATTTCTCTTTTTATCCGTTCTTTTCTCGTGTCAAAACGGGAATGACTATCGTATGTATTTAAATAAAGCAGAGGAACTGCTGGAGGAATTTCCGGATAGTGCATTAGTTTATTTGGATTCCATTCCTTCTGCTGAACTTTTGAGTAAGAAGCAATCACATCAATATTATATATTGAAGGTACAGGGGAAGAATAAAACGAGGAAAGACATTTCTAAGGATACTGCTTTATTGGATATATGTGGATATTATGATAAATCAGATCCAGAAAAGGCTTCTATAGTATATTTATATTCGGGAAAGATACTCCAACAACAGAAAAAATATGATGATGCCTTATTGAACTATTTAGAAGCGGAAAAAAATGTAATAAACTAGATAAAAAGAGATTGGGAGTTATTCAACATGCTATAGGAAACCTATTATTTGTTCAGCGTCATATTGAAGAAGCTAAAGAGAGACTTTTTAATGCGTTATCTGATTTTCACGAATCTCAAGACTTAATTAATGAAGTTACAGTATTAAATTTAATAGGAAATTGTTATATAATAGAGAATAAAATAGACAGTGCTTATTCCTATTATGAAAGCTGTATTGAGTTATTAGATCAATTAGGAAAACATCAATATGCTTCTGTTTTATTAAGTAATATTGCACTTGGATATAGTGTTGCAGG
>JAJBTC010000118.1 GCA_020861095.1 Bacteroides sp. | reverse complement strand
CGGACAAAATATGCTTTCGAAAATTTGTAGGAGACTTAGAATTCAGCCTCTTTTCTGTGGGTAAGTAGGGGGTTCAGATAATGGTGATGCCTTGCTCTTTACAGAGTTCTACTCCAAGATCTTTCAGTTTGAATTTCTGGATTTTACCACTTCCCGTCATGGGAAATTCAGAAACAAAGAAAACATACTTGGGTATTTTATGACGTGAGATCTTGTTTTTGCAGAAGTCCTGTACGTCTGATTCAAGTAGTTCCATCCCTTCCCGGAGGATGATGAAGGCTCCTACCTC
Source organism: Bacteroides sp. (assembly GCA_020861095.1). GTDB lineage: Bacteria > Bacteroidota > Bacteroidia > Bacteroidales > Bacteroidaceae > Bacteroides. Next base: position 7,003 of record JAJBTC010000118.1, on the reverse strand, counting down.
TTCCCCGTATCTTTCGGAAGGAATACCTGCTACCTGTACATCCTTTACTCCATTCAGCTTATATAAGAATTCTTCGATCTCACGGGGGTAGATATTTTCCCCACCCCGGATGATCATGTCTTTGATACGCCCTGTGATCCGGTAATTCCCATCTTTGTCTCTGATCCCCAGATCGCCGGAGTGCAGGAAACCGTTGGCATCGATTACCTCAGCTGTTGCTTCCGGATTTTTATAATAGCCTTTCATGGTATTGTATCCCCGGTTGCACATCTCACCTTGTACACCTACAGGACATTCTGCTCTGGTTTCCGGGTCCAGGACTTTCACTTCGGTGAATTCAAATTCATGACCCACAGTGGTGCAACGTACTTCAAAGGAGTCATCAATTCGGGTTTGCGTCATTCCGGGAGAAGTTTCGGTCAATCCATATACACTGGTTACTCTCATGAACATCTTTTCCTGTACTTGTTTCATTAGTTCTACCGGACACAGAGAACCTGCCATGATGCCCGTGCGGAGGCTGGACATATCGAACATTTCAAACATGGGATGATTCAGTTCGGCGATAAACATGGTGGGTACTCCATACAAAGCGGTACATTTCTCTTTATGAATGGAGGCCAGTACAACAAGCGGATCAAATCGTTCGACCATCACCTGTGTACAGCCATGGGTAAGCACATTCATGCTGGCCAATACGACTCCGAAACAATGAAAAAGAGGAACACAGCAACAGAGTTTGTCCGCGGAGGTAAAATCCATGTGCTCTCCCGTCAGATAGCCGTTGTTGGCTATATTATGGTGGGTAAGCATCACCCCTTTGGGAAAGCCGGTAGTACCGGAGGTGTATTGCATATTCACTACATCGTGGCAACTGACTTTTCTCTTGAGAAGGTCCAATTGCTTATCTTCGATATTTTTTCCCAACAGAAGCAGTTCGGAGGTATTATACATGCCGCGATGCTTTTCCGGACCGATATATACCACATTTTTCATATAGGGGAATCGCGGACTTGCTAAATGACCGCGTTGACAGCTCTTTAGCTCCGGAAGCATGGTATAGGTCATTTCTACAAAATCACTGTCTCGCTCTCCATCTACAATGCAAAGGGTGTGCATATCGGAGTTCTGGCAGAGATATTCCAGTTCGTTTTGTTTGTAGTTGGTATTCACTGTCACATACACTGCTCTTATTTTGGCGCAGGCATATAATAACGTGAGCCAATCGGGCACATTCGCTGCCCATATTCCTACATGCGATCCTTTTTCCACTCCGATAGAAAGCAGCCCTTTGGCCATTTCGTCTACTCTCTGATTCATCTGTTTCCAGGAAAATCTCAGATTCCGGTCGGAATATACGATATATTCTTTGTCCGGAGTCTCTTTTGCCCAATGTTCGAGCCATTCCCCCAATGTCCTGTCGTAAAGTTGCATAGTGAATGTGTTTTTATAAGTATGGATATAGGTATCAGACAGGGGTATAAACTACAGCTAATATTTTGGCGGCCTGCCCTTCGTAGGCATGTACATGATGAGGTACAATGGAATCGTAATAAATGCTGTCTCCCTCTTCCAGAAGATACGTTCTATTCCCGTAACTTATTTCCATAATTCCTTCCAGTACCATAATAAACTCTTCACCTTCATGGGAAGACAGGATGAAGTTACTTTCTTCCGTGGGGGATACATCAATGATAAAAGGCTCCATGTGACGATCCGCTTTTGACCGGGAGAGCGAATGATACTTCATGTGGCGCCTGGACTGGGTTGTGTTGTTGGAAAAACTAATGGTATCCGTTGCTTCTTCTTTCCGGCAGACAACAGGCCCGGTTTCATCGTTATCGTCCAGGAATGTACCCAGCCGGACACCCAGCACACGGGCTATTTTGATTAGTGGAGCCAGGGAAGGGAGATCTACATTGTTCTCTATACGTTCTACCTGTTCAACAGTAAGTCCTGAGCGTTCGGCCAGTTCTTTTGTAGTAATTGATTTGTTTTCGCGGAGTGACCTGATCTTTTCTCCGACTACTTTACTTGTATCCATCTTATTTGGTTTTCATAGAAATTTATGAATCAGAAATGAGTAGAGGCAAAAATAGTGATTTCCTGACAGCATCCAAATAATAAGGTGAAATAAAGGGGAATTTTATTTTAGAATAGGGAATATATAGGATATATGTGAGTCCACACTGGTAATATCGTATTCGAAATGTATGAAATAAAATATGAACTTCTTATTCTTCAACGGATCTTTTGAGGGAGTTTGGTTTGAATAGCGGAAGGATTGTATTTTTATTATCCTAACAGGGTCAGATCAGGATTTTGTCAACGATAGGGGAACCGTAGTCGTTATGATGCTTTCATATGGGGAGGTATGTCTTGTTACGGAAAGTTATATATATTGACATTTTTTAGAGATCCTTTCTATCCATGCGGAATAAAGTCTGCGATAGAAAGTGGTCAAATAGTAACCAAAGACATTGGACCTGGTAACCAATTTTTTATTTTGGTTACCGGAATAGGTCGATTTTTAAGACTCACATTTTCAGGAGAATTAAAAGGGATCGGCTAAACCTGAAATTAGTGTTTACAAAAAAAGAGATTGTCCGTTTGGGACAATCTCTTTTCGTTCCTTGTTCGGAAAGTAATAAGATTACTTTCTCAATCCGAGCTTCTTAATGATAGAACGATATCTTTCGATATCTTTTGCTTTCAGGTAGTCGAGTAAAGCGCGACGTTTACCTACAAGCATAGTCAGAGCTCTTTCAGTGCTATAATCTTTTCTGTTGAGCTTCAGATGCTCAGTCAGACTTGAGATACGGTAGGAAAACAATGCTATCTGCGCTTCTGCTGAGCCAGTATCAGAGTTAGACTTTCCGTATTTCTCAAAGATTTCCTTCTTTTTAGCGGAATCTAAATACATATTTTTTAGATTTTTGATATATAAATATTGCTTTGAGCGTGCAAAGATAGGGATTATCTTTTATCTGACAAGCTTTTACGGTAATTATTTTCCTTATCGTTCCTGTTGCTAAGGCCATTTTTCGTACCTTTGTGCCCAAACAATAGGTATTATATGCAAAATATTAGGAACATTGCGATTATTGCCCATGTGGATCATGGGAAAACTACTCTTGTAGACAAAATGCTTTTAGCAGGACATCTTTTCCGGGACAACCAGACCAGCGGAGAACTTATTCTGGATAATAACGATCTGGAACGGGAAAGAGGGATCACTATTCTATCTAAAAATGTCTCTATCAACTATAAAGATACAAAAATAAATATTATTGATACTCCGGGGCACAGTGATTTCGGAGGTGAGGTAGAACGCGTACTCAATATGGCCGATGGCTGTATCTTGCTTGTGGATGCGTTTGAAGGGCCTATGCCTCAGACGCGGTTTGTCTTACAAAAAGCCTTGCAACTGGGACTCAAACCTGTGGTAGTCATTAATAAGGTAGATAAACCCAACTGTCGTCCGGATGAGGTGCATGAGATGGTGTTTGACCTGATGTTCAGTCTGGATGCTACCGAAGAACAGCTCGATTTCCCTACCATTTACGGTTCTGCCAAGAATGGCTGGATGAGTGAGGACTGGAAACAGCCGACGGATAGTATTTCCCCTTTGCTGGATTGTATACTGGAGCATATACCTGCTCCTGAGTCTCTGGAGGGTACTCCTCAGATGCTGATCACTTCTCTGGATTATTCGGCTTATACAGGGCGTATTGCAGTAGGACGTGTACATCGGGGAACGTTGAAGGAAAATATGAATGTATGTCTGGCCAAACGTGACGGAAGTATCATAAAATCCAGAATAAAAGAGGTACATATCTTTGAAGGTCTGGGGCGTGCCAGAAAGAGCGAAGTTTCTTCCGGTGATATCTGCGCGTTGATCGGAATAGAAGGGTTTGAGATCGGAGATACGATCTGTGATTTTGAACAGCCGGAGCCACTTCCGCCCATTGCTATTGATGAGCCTACCATGAGTATGCTTTTTGCTATCAATGATTCTCCTTTCTTTGGTAAAGATGGAAAGTATGTAACTTCCCGTCATATTCATGATCGCCTGATGAAGGAGCTGGATAAGAATCTGGCTTTGCGGGTAACAAAAAGTGAAGAGGATGGAAAATGGATCGTATCCGGACGTGGTGTACTTCATCTTTCCGTACTGATCGAAACCATGCGGCGGGAAGGGTATGAATTGCAGGTCGGACAACCACAGGTGATCTATAAGACCATAGATGGGGTGCGCTGCGAACCTATAGAAGAATTAACGATCAATGTCCCTGAAGAATATGCCAGTAAGATGATTGATATGGTGACCCGCCGTAAAGGAGAGATGATGATGGAGAGTAACGGTGAGCGTGTGAACCTGGAGTTTGCTATCCCTTCGCGCGGGATCATAGGGTTGCGTACCAATGTACTGACCGCCTCAGCAGGTGAAGCTATAATGGCCCATCGTTTCAAGGAATATCAACCCTATAAAGGAGAACTAGAGCGTCGGACCAATGGCTCTATGATCGCTATGGAAGCGGGTACGGCCTTTGCGTATGCTATAGATAAGCTGCAGGACAGAGGACGTTTTTTTATTTTTCCGCAGGATGAAGTCTATGCCGGTCAGGTAGTTGGGGAACATTCACATGAGAATGATCTGGTGATCAATGTTACCAAATCCAAGAAGCTCACCAATATGCGTGCATCGGGCGCGGATGATAAAGCCCGCCTTATTCCTCCGGTACAATTCTCTCTGGAAGAGGCATTGGAATATATAAAAGAGGATGAATATGTGGAAGTAACTCCCCGGTTTATGTGTATGCGTAAAGTGATCTTAGATGAGAACGAACGTAAACGCGCGAATAAGAACGGTTGATACGAATAAAAAGACTTAGTCAGCATTTAGAAATGGCTATCCGGGTTTTAGGATAGCCATTTCTTTTTGGTGGTAGGACCGATATGTGTAACTGTTGCAATGGCTTTGATTTCGTCGGCCGTCGGTTCAGTTCAGCCAGATAGCCAAAGGTGGTTGTTCGGCTCTACGGAAGTAAAAGACAGGAGTTGTATTACTAAAACTTTAGTTGATTAGATATCTTAGATTTGCCTGGTAGAGGAAGATCCCTGGAGTTGAATGATCAGCTTTAAAAAACAAAAGGCTGTCACACGTGATGTGGACAGCCTCTCTATAATAAGGATATTATCCTGTTTCTTACAGCTGAGGACCCGCAGCGATCAATGCTTTTGCATCGTCGTTGTCACAGTACTGTTCGAAGTTCTTGATGTATTTGGCAGCCAGAGATTTTGCTTTGTTTTCCCATTCAGCAACATCAGCATACGTGCTGCGAGGATCAAGAATGTCAGATACATTGTTCAATGTTTTAGGAACAGTCAGGTTCAGGATAGGAATGTGAACCTTTTCTGCGTTTTCGATAGAACCGTCGATAATAGCATCGATGATGGCACGTGTATCTTTCAGGGAGATACGTTTGCCGGTACCGTTCCATCCGGTATTTACCAGATATGCTTTTGCTCCGTGTTCTTTCATTTTTCCACCCAGAGTCTTGGCATACATAGTTGGGTGCAGCGTCAGGAACGCTTCACCAAATGCAGGAGAGAAGGAGGGCAATGGTTCAGTGATACCACGTTCTGTTCCGGCCAGCTTTGAAGTATAACCGCAAAGGAAGTGATACTGTGCCTGAGCATCGTCTAAGATAGAAACCGGAGGCAATACTCCGAACGCATCAGCAGACAGATAAACGATCTTGCTGGCATGTCCTGCTTTGGAAGGAAGAACGATCTTGTTGATGTGATAGATCGGATAAGATACACGGGTGTTCTCGGTAATAGAACCGTCTGCATAGTCAGGAGTTCCGTCCTCTTTCACCACAACGTTTTCCAACAGCGCGTCACGTCTGATCGCTCTCCAGATATCCGGTTCGTTTTCCTGGCTCAGGTTGATCACTTTCGCGTAGCAACCACCTTCATAGTTGAATACACCGTTGTTGTCCCAACCGTGTTCGTCGTCACCGATCAGGTAACGTTTCGGGTCTGCAGAAAGAGTGGTTTTACCAGTTCCTGAAAGACCAAAGAAGATAGCAACATCGCCTTTTTCACCTACATTCGCCGAGCAGTGCATAGAAGCCATACCTTTCAGAGGCAGGTAGTAGTTCATCATAGCGAACATACCTTTTTTCATTTCACCACCGTACCATGTACCACCGATGATCTGTTCTTTTTCAGTCAGGTTGAATACAACAAATACTTCCGAGTTCAATCCTTGCTCTTTCCAGTTCGGATTGGTGACTTTAGAAGAGTTGAATACAGTGAAATCAGGTTCTCCGTAGTGCTCCAGTTCGTACAAAGAAGGACGAATGAACATGTTGGTTACGAAGTGTGCCTGCCATGCTACCTCTACGATGAAACGTACTTTCATACGGGTATCTACATTGGTACCACAGAACGTATCCACTACATATAATTTTTTAGCTGAATTCAGCTGTTTCATAGACAAAGCCTTCAGATCATTCCAGATCTCAGTTGAAACCGGTTTGTTGATGGTTCCGTCCCACCAGATCGTATTTTCAGTGGTAGCGTCTTTAACGATGTAACGGTCTTTAGGGGAACGGCCGGTAAATACACCTGTTTTTACAGATACAGCACCCGTAGTGGTTAACTCCCCTTTTTCGTAGCCTTCGTTTGACGGATCCATCTCAGCCTGGAAAAGCTGTTCGTACGTAGGGTTATAAACAACTTCAATATCGTTGCTTATACCATACTTGCTTAAATCTAATTTTCCCATCTCTTTAATTAATTAAAATTGGTATATAATTTACTGTATATTTTTACATTTGGTAGGTAAAATTAAATAGACCCTTGTAAATCGTTTACAAAAGTAATATTTTATTTGAAAACTTATCAGATATTAAAGAAATTTTTCTTTAATCTGACAGCTTTTATAGTTACGTAACAATATCTGCAAACTGAATGTTGCAAATTGGAATAT
>JAJBTC010000086.1 GCA_020861095.1 Bacteroides sp. | reverse complement strand
GCATAGGGATTTACAAACAGATTCTTTCTGTCATTTCAATCGTACATCGTAAATCCCTTCGCTGACCGTTGGTTGACTTCGTCGACCGTTGGTTCGTTAAATCGTAAATCCCTTTGTTTCTCTACAAGTAATCCCTTTCTCTGAAGGCAAGATCATAGAAACTCATTTTATAGACATACTTATAAATATATAGTATACCGCATCCCTACAGGCTAACAGAACATTATATATCCCCTTATTTCATTTATACCTATATACATAGAAAAGTAACAGGAAAATCAGTTAATTTATTTCTCATCTGAATGTACAAAAGCGCATTTTCCTCAAAAAGCGATATATACAAAGAAAACTTCATCGCATACACAGATACCCATTTGGTATAAAACAGATACGCCCTGTTCAGATGAAATTACCGCTTCATGCAGAACAGGGCACATACCTGGTCTCTTTTACAAACAGACCTGTAACTTATTCTTTCGTTTTCCGGGATTTTTTCTTTTCCGATCTGGCAACCGTAAACTCCAGATTGAAGAACTTTGCCTTTCGGATGTTGCTGATCAGAGAAGCATCCGATCGGAAGCAGACCCGGTTTACCCAAACCTTATCCGCCGTACACTCCTCAGGTGTCTCATACCCCTCGCTGGTGACGGAAGGGTAGAAAGTACCCAACCCCTCGATCGTCACCGTGCGTCCTTGTTTCAGATAGTGCGCCATCACGTCGGGAAGTTGTGAAAACACAGACAACACATCCCCTTTCATCAGAGAGCTTTGATTGGTGATCGTCTGCGCCAGCTGCTGCCCGGTGATACCCTTTCCTTTTCCCTGCAAAGCACGGTTTACAGCATAATAAAGGACTTTGTCCTCTTCACCGGTTTTGTCGATCTTTTTTCTGACCGCGTAATTGATACTCATAATTTTCTGTTGTTAAAGTGTCCGTATTCAGGTTACAAATCAGTATATACAGTAGTTAAATCGTTATCCTACCGGTAAGATACCAGTGGTATACCGTTATCCTACCGGTAGGATGCCAGTACGATACAGTTACCACACCCGGATATAATAACCAACCACACCCGGATGTAGTCTGTTACTACATCCGGAAGTAGTAGTTACCTTCACCCGGATGTGGTTGGTTACTACACCCGGGTGTAGCAGGTCTTTAACTCCTGCGTAAAATTAGTATAATAGAGGGAGAATAGCAAGAGAATACTGCTATACGTCAGCGATTGAATAGTTCAAAGGTGATCTTAAAGCCAGCTTCGGAGTATTTCCAGTTGGCCGCGCTCACAAAAAGTCCCAGGTCGAAGATATGAGTACCGATCCCATAACCAAACTCCATGTAAGGTTTGAGGTGAGGCACCACCAGCGTATTCAGATAGACGCGTTCGTTAAGTACATATCTGGTGTATTTCCTCAGCTGCCGCATAAAAATAAAGGGCGACTCATAGGCGAAGTTGGCTCTTACGTATTTGTCCGAAGAGTTGAACCAACGCGTATCTAAGAGTTGAAACGTACCTCCGATGTCGTCGTTCCACCCCACCGGCAGGCTGTTGCGTCTGAAATTATTAAAATCTACGAAATAGAGTTGTTTCTCATTGGTGAATATACCTCCACCCAGCCGGTAATAGAACGTACGCATCAACCCCAGAGGGATCTGGTGCTGCATGTCAAACTCGATGCGTTCGTACTGGCTGGTACTCGCAAATACCCCTTTGATGCCCCGCTCCCAATCTACGGAAAATGTCGGGAAACGGGAATGAAGATTCACTTTACGCGCTCCATGCATGTAGTAATACTGTCCGGGGGTCCACTCGACCCTGATGTTCGGAGCAAAACTCACATATTTCTGCCTGTAACGTTCGTAAGGAGACTCCTCACCTGCCTCCACGGGATTTTCCGGATCTTCGGTAACAAAGACAGAGGCCTTGACGGATTTTCGCCGGTGTGTGGAGAAACCTACACTGACTGTGAGCCCGTTTGTGATCTCCTGACTGTGGCGGAGTTTGAAATAGAGATCATGAAAATAATCCAGATGGATCTTATCCAGGTCGAAAACACTGTCCGGCGTATTCTTGATCTCATCCAACACATCCGTGCTATAGATGCGGTTGCCATTTCCGAAATCCATGTGAATACCGGCTCGTTTCCTGGGCCAGTATTCATAATTGGAGCGTACCGACCAGAAAAATTCTCCATCCGTAAAGTTATACCCGATCTTCGGTACGATACGAAGCAATTTATCACCCGGGAACAGACGGTTGTATTTGAACTCCTGGCGGTAAGAAAGCCCATACTTACCGCTGTAACTCAACAGGAAGGGATTGATGAGCGGAGAACAACGAACGTCTCCCACATTTTCCAGTCTGACCGTATAGCTACTCAGAAGCATGTCTCCGACCTGCCCCCATAAAACCTGCTTGCGCTTTTTAGGATCGCTGCTTTGCAGGGTAGTATCTCTGCGAAGCGCGTGTTCCCTATACAGAGAATACTCCTCCTCTGTCAGTGGGATCGGACGAAGGGTTTCGAAATAGGCACTATCGGTGTAGAACGAACTGGTATCGCACTGCAGGTTATAAGACGCTGTCAGGTCATAGGCCCGGGGTTCCTTTTCCTGAAGAAAGGATTGCTGTATCTCCATATCTTTATAATCCAACCAGGCGTGATAGTTACCCTCCACCACATTACCCATAAAACGGAACCTGACATTCACATCATATTCCACGGGCAGGAACTCATTGTCATTCCCTGCCTCTCCCATACGCATGTAGTTGGAAAACTGCACAATCTCCGATTTTCCACTGAAATATATCTCACGCACACTCCATACCTCTCCGGAAACCACCATATGTCCTTTGACCAACTGATAACTTTCGTTTTTCGGTAGGAAACGGATTTTGTAAAGAGGATGCTCCCCGTCGTAATATACCGAATCGAGCCGGTAGGTATAGTATGTACGGGCATTTGCGGCCAATGGGGAAAGCAATTTATTATGCATCAGAGAAGAAGCATAGATATTGGTATGAAAATATTCCAGGGTCTTTTCATCAAAACCGGAAGATCTGGGAATAGTTCCTATGGTAGCTACTACTTTCTGGTCGTAGATGTTGGGAGCGGTGAAATGAATTTCACTGAAAGATTCCAACATATATTCATTTATTCCTTTCTGCATACGGAACATATGAGGTACCATTCGTATGATCTGGTTCCTTTTATATACATTCATCTTCCCTTTGATGTAGAGATCGGCACGGTATTTGTGAATGATATTTGCATATAAAGGAGAAAAAGAGAGCAGATTGGTAATTACAGAGTCCAGCACCTCCTTGGGTTCGGAAGAAGGATCCCAGGTGATCTGCGCCTTACCTTTGCATGGAAAGAGCAACCAGAAAAAGCATATACTAAACGAAACTATCCGGTATTTCAAAATTACTGATCTATAAGTTGGAAACTGTCTGGATTTCACACGGGCCAATCTTATTCCGATCCTTTGCTACGAGCCACATCAAAACAGTTTCTTAGGTCTGACAAATATAAAAAATAAAGAATGAAAATGTTTCCGTCACCCAACTTTTATATTCTTTTTAGAAACATAACACCCCCTTAACAAAGGGGGGCAAAAACAAAGAAGTACACTATTTTTCCGAATCACCCCCTGAAAAACAGGGGTATTTCATAAAAATACTGTATTTTTGCAGCCAACAACCGATAAAAAACAGACTATTTATGTCAAAAATGAGATTTTTTGCTCTGCAGGAACTATCCAACCGGGTTCCGCCGGAGGTGAAACATCCTTCCAACAAACTCTCCGATTATTACGGTTCTCACGTCTTTGACCGGAAAAAGATGCAGGAATACCTTCCGAAAGAGGCTTACAAAGCAGTAGTAAGTGCCATAGAAAAAGGTACCCCCATCAGCCGCGAAATGGCCGACCTCATTGCCAATGGCATGAAGAGCTGGGCCAAGTCGCTCCATGTAACCCATTACACCCACTGGTTCCAGCCCCTGACAGACGGTACCGCCGAAAAGCACGACGGCTTTATCGAGCTGGGGGAAGACGAACAGGTGATCGAACGCTTCTCCGGCAAACTGCTGATCCAACAGGAGCCCGATGCCTCTTCCTTTCCCAACGGTGGCATACGAAATACGTTCGAGGCACGCGGATATACGGCTTGGGATGTCTCTTCTCCGGCATTTGTTGTAGATAACACCTTGTGTATACCCACGATATTCATCTCCTATACAGGGGAAGCCTTAGATTATAAGACTCCGCTGCTGAAAGCACTGGCGGCTGTAGACAAAGCAGCCACCGAAGTTTGCCAGTTGTTCGATAAGAATATTTCCCGGGTATATACCAACCTGGGATGGGAACAGGAATATTTCTTAGTAGATTCTTCGCTCTACAATGCCCGTCCGGATCTTTGCCTGACCGGACGTACGCTGATGGGACACTCCTCGGCCAAAGACCAGCAGCTGGAAGACCATTACTTCGGCTCTATTCCTCCGCGGGTGACGGCTTTCATGAAAGAACTGGAGATCGAATGTCACAAACTGGGCATACCCGTGAAAACCCGTCACAACGAGGTGGCTCCCAACCAGTTCGAGCTGGCTCCTATCTTTGAAAATGCCAACTTAGCCAACGACCACAACCAGCTGGTGATGGACCTGATGAAGCGCATCGCACGCAAACACCATTTTGCCGTATTGTTCCACGAAAAGCCATTCAGTGGTGTAAACGGTTCGGGCAAGCACAACAACTGGTCTCTCTGTACGGACACAGGCATCAACCTGTTTGCTCCGGGAAAGAATCCGAAAGGCAATATGCTGTTCCTGACCTTCTTAGTGAATGTATTGATGATGGTATATAAGAACCAGGATCTGCTGCGTGCTGCCATTGTGAGCGCGGGCAACAGCCACCGTCTGGGAGCCAACGAAGCGCCTCCGGCCATCCTCTCTATTTTCCTGGGTAAGCACCTTTCTGCCATGCTCGACGAGATTGCCAGACAGGTAGGCGACACCCGCATGACACCGGAAGAGAAGACCACCCTGAAATTGGGCATCGGACGCATTCCGGAGATACTGCTGGATAACACAGACCGTAACCGCACTTCTCCGTTTGCCTTCACAGGCAACAGGTTCGAATTCCGCGCGGCGGGATCTTCCTCGAACTGCGCGGCCTCTATGATCGCAATCAACGCGGCCATGGCCAACCAGCTCAACGAATTCAAAGCCTCCGTAGATAAATTGATGGAGGAGGGTGTAGGAAAAGACGAAGCCATCTTCCGCATACTCAAAGAGATGATACTGGCTTCGGAAGCGATCCGGTTCGAAGGAGACGGCTACTCGGAAGAGTGGAAACAGGAGGCGGCCCGCCGGGGACTGACCAACATCTCCCATGTACCTGAAGCGTTGATGCACTACAACGACAACCAGTCGCGCGCGGTGTTGCTGGGCGAACGTATCTTCAACGAAAGTGAACTGGCCGGTCGTCTGGAGGTGGAACTGGAAAAGTATACCATGAAGATACAGATCGAAAGCCGGGTGTTGGGCGATCTGGCCATCAACCACATCGTACCCATAGCGGTGACCTATCAGAACCGACTGCTGGAAAACCTGCGCGGACTGAAAGAGATATTCTCACCGGAAGAATACGAAGAACTGAGTGCCGACCGGAAGGAACTGATCCGCGAGATCTCACGCCGGGTGACAGCGATCAAAATGCAGGTACGTGAGATGATAGAAGCCAGAAAAACGGCCAATCAGATGGACAACTATACAGAAAAAGCCTTCGCTTACCAGGAGACCGTATGTCCTTTCCTGCAATCGATCCGCGAACACATCGACCACTTAGAGATGGAGATAGACGATGAGATCTGGCCTTTGCCGAAATACAGAGAGTTGTTGTTCAGCAAATAAAGAGAGGCAGTGATTTACAATATACTGATGTACGATGTACGATTGAAAACATATACTATCATACACCCTGTAGAGACGCAAAGAGATTTACGATTGGACGATTGACGATGTACGATTGAAATTACATTTTGTAAATCCCTATACATTACATTTCATTTTAGATGCAAACATATGAGATGTAAACATACGAGACGTATATTTGCGTCTCCATAATTGCGTCTCCATAATTACATCTCCGTATTTGTGTTTGATATTTGTGTTTGAAAAGAGAAAAACAGACAAAAAGAGAACATCTATCAGGGAGGAAGGACCTCCCTGATAGATGTTGACTGCATCGGCCATTGGTTCCGTGGAATCGAAAATCGACGTAGTCATCCAGTCAGTCAACGCACTCAACATGTAAACAGGTTCTGATTTTTCTGGCCCTATTCCTCCTGATACAGACACCAAACAGGGCGTTTGGTACAAGCTGTCTGATTTCAATCGTACATCGTAAATCCGTAAATCGTAAATAATTTGTTCTTTATTTCATTTTTTCTTCCTATTTTTGTGCTTTATAACACAGTTTTATAACATTCATGGTAAAGAACAATAACTTATCGGATATTGTCATAGAAGATCATATTTCTGCTTTGTGGAATCCTTTGACTGATGAACAAAAGGCATTCCTGTCTCAGCATTTTGTGCTACAGAGCTATAAGAAAAATGAGATCATCCATTGCGAAGGAGAGAAACCTACGCATATGATGTGCCTGATAAGTGGAAAGGTAAAGATCTATAAAGACGGTGTCGGAGGACGCAGTCAGATCATCCGCATGGTCAAACCGGTCGAATACTTCGGATACCGCGCCTACTTTGCCAATGGGAATTACCTGACTACAGGAGCTGCGGTGGAGCCCTCGGTGATCTGCCTGATACCGATGACGGCCATTATGACCTTAGTGAACCAGAACAACGATATCGCCATGTTCTTTATCCGGCAACTATCCATAGACCTCGGAGTGGCAGACGAACGCACCGTGAGTCTGACCCAGAAACACATCCGGGGCCGCCTGGCCGAATCCCTGATCTTCCTTATGGAAGGATATGGCCTGGAAGAAGACGGTTCTACCCTGAGTATCTATCTTTCACGTGAAGACCTGGCCAACCTGTCAAACATGACCACCTCCAATGCCATACGCACCCTTTCCAATTTCTCGAACGAACGGCTGATCGCTATCGACGGACGCAAGATCAAGATCATAGACGAAGAGAAACTGAGAAAGATCAGCAAGATCGGATGATATCTGTTTCTACCATCCTCTTTATCGGTTTCATTTTACATATAATGGTTTCCTGTAGAGACGCATATTTGCGTCTCCACACGCTACAGATCCATTTCCTCATATC
>JAJBTC010000119.1 GCA_020861095.1 Bacteroides sp. | reverse complement strand
ATCTTATACTGGCATGTAGTATACTTGCTCTGACAACCAATTATGAATTTATTGGATGTGGTAAGATATTATTCGGAGTAGTTATTGTATTTTTAATAACTACATACAAAGAAAAAAACAGCTTTAGATATAAACTCAATTTGAAAAAGTTGTCCGGGGATTTTTCCGGGCAACTTTTCTTTTGTATGCTTCTTATAAATTCCTGCTCCCTCTCCCGCTAATTAGCGTATTTTTCTTACATTTGCAAAGATAACCGTCTCTGTGAACGGAGAAAATAAAAACAAACCAAGCGAACGCTATATGAAACGAACCTGATATACTTCGCCACCCGAACGCCGTTTAAGTGAAAACAAAGACAAAATTTACTTAGGATATGTTGAACAGAGGCGTTCCTATGATATAAAAGGTGATGTACACAAACAGCAAGTTCCATATGACCTCAGTGTGAAAAATAAAATTTGTACTTATGAAACATGTGAGTTTATATCTGTTATTCTGCCTGTGTAGCCTGATGGCTATTGCACAGGGCAAACGTCCGCTGGACCTGAAAGAGATTACATCCGGCACCTTCCGTCCGGAGACCCTTCGCGGCATTGTACCTATGAACGACGGAGAACACTACACACAAATGAATGAAGAGGGTACACAGATCATTAAATATTCTTTCCGCACCGGAAAAATGGTGGAGGTGATTTTCGATGTATCCACCGCGCGGGATTGTACATTCAAGAAGTTCGACAACTATATACTCTCTCCGGACGACAGCAAATTGCTGATCGCTACAGAGACCACTCCCATCTACCGTCATTCTTCCACTGCCGTATACTATATATATACGTTACGACGCAATGTGGTAGAACCCCTTTCGGACGGTGGTCCCCAGCAATCGCCGGTATTCTCTCCAGACGGTAATCTGATCGCTTTTGTACGTGACAACAACATACATCTGATCAAGATCCTGTTTGGCAACAGCGAATCACAGGTGACGGAAGACGGCAAAGCCAATGAGATCATTAACGGTGTTCCCGACTGGGTATACGAAGAGGAGTTCGGCTTCAACCGGGCATTGGAATTCAGTCCGGACAATCGCATGCTGGCTTTCATCCGGTTTGACGAGAGAGAAGTACCTGCTTTTTCTTTCCAGTTGTATGCCGGACAGCAACCTCACCTGACTCCGTTCGAAACCTATCCCGGAGAATATACCTATAAATATCCAAAAACAGGTGAACGCAATGCCAAGGTATCGGTACATACATTTGATATCCAGACCAGGGTGATACGTAAGATGGATCTTCCTTTAGACACAGACGGTTATATCCCGCGTATCCGATTCACGCAAGATCCGGAGAAACTGGCTATCATGACATTGAACCGGCATCAGAACCGGTTCGATCTCTACTTTGCCAACCCACGCTCTACGGTATGTAAACTGATGGTCAGAGACGAAAGCCCTTATTATATCAACGACGATGTATTTGACAATATCAAATTCTACTCCGACCATTTCAGTTTCCTCAGCGAACGCGACGGTTATCCCCACCTCTACTGGTACAGTATAGGAGGCAGCCTCGTAAAACAGGTCACCTCCGGTACATGGGAAGTGAAACGGTTCTTAGGATGGGACCCGGCAGATAATACATTTTATTACGAAAGCAACGAAGAAAGTCCACTGCGCCGCGCTGTATATAAAATAGACCGGAAAGGACAAAAAACCCGCCTTTCCCGACAGGAAGGCACCAACCAGGTTTTGTTCAGCAAGTCGATGAAACAATATATCAATACCTATTCCAGTATACATACCCCGCCGACGGTGACTATCCATGACAACAACGGCAAACAACTGGCTACCTTGCTGACCAACGACCGCCTGAAAGAGACACTGAACCGTTACGAACTGCCGGAAAAAGAATTCTTCACCTTTACCACCTCCGCAGGTACGGAACTCAACGGATGGATGATCAAACCTACAGGCTTCAGCAATTCAAAGAAATACCCGGTGATCATGTACCAGTACAGCGGACCGGGCAGTCAGGAAGTGGCCGACCGTTGGAACATAGGGGGTGACCGCGGCATCGGCTGGGACACCTACATGGCTTCACAAGGATACCTCATTGTATGTGTAGACGGACGGGGCACCGGCGGGCGGGGTGCGGAATTCACCAAGACCACCTACCTCAATCTGGGTGTCAAAGAGGCAAAAGATCAGGTAGAGACCGCCTTGTATATGGGGCATCAGCCGTATGTAGACAAAGATCGGATCGGTATCTGGGGATGGAGCTACGGAGGATACATGACGCTCATGAGTATGAGTGAAGGTACTCCCGTATTCAAAGCCGGTGTGGCAGTAGCCCCGGTAACAGACTGGAAATATTACGATACGATCTATGGCGAACGCTACATGCGCACTCCCCGTGAAAACTTCGAAGGATACAAAGCAGCTTCTGCTTTCAGCCGCGCGTCCCAACTTCAGGGTCGTCTGCTGCTGGTACACGGAACAGCCGACGACAATGTACACGTGCAAAATACGATCGAATACAGTGAAGCCCTGGTACAGGCAGACAAACAGTTTGAGATGCAGATCTACACCAACCGCAATCACGGTATCTACGGTGGAAATACCCGTCATCATCTCTTTACCAGGCTGACGGATTTCTTCCGGAATAATTTGTAAGACAGAGAGATATACGGATGTACGATTGGAATTACGATCTACTTTATTTAACAGGTTTTATCTTCCTTCTTTTGTTCTTCTGTCTATATATATCTATTTATCAGACAGAAGAACATAAGAACATATAAGAAAAGGAACATGTATATTACGGAGACGCAAATATGAAGACGCAAATATGCGTCTCTACAGATGGATGATAACGCTGAGATATTTGTCTTTCAATCGTAAATTGTAAATAGTCCAATCGTAAATCACTTCGTGTTTACATCCGGACCATATATATTTTAGAAACAACCCTACCTGAAAAATGCACAAAAGACCCCGAAAGCCGGAGTGGCTCAAAATAGATATCACAGCCAACGAACGCTATACAGAGACCAAACGCATTGTAGATTCACATGGTCTGCATACGATCTGTTGCAGTGGACGTTGTCCCAACCAGGGAGAGTGTTGGGGACGAGGTACGGCTACATTCCTGATTGCCGGTGACATCTGTACCCGTAACTGCAAATTTTGCAACACAGCCACCGGCCGCCCTCTCCCTCTGGATCCCGATGAGCCCATGCAGGTAGCCGAATCGATCCGCCTCATGAAGTTGACCCATGCCGTGATCACCTCCGTGGACCGTGACGACCTGCCCGATCTCGGAGCCGCACATTGGAGAGCCGTGCTACAGGCCATCCGACAGATAAATCCCGACACTACGCTGGAGATACTTATCCCTGATTTCCAGGGACGTCCGGAGCTGATCCGGCAGATCACCGAGACCCGTCCGGAGATCATTTCACATAACATGGAGACCGTACGCCGCCTTACGCCGATAGTACGGTCTGCGGCCCGATACGAACAGAGTCTGAACGTTATCCGCCAGATCGCGGAAGCAAACATCGCCACCAAATCGGGACTGATGGTCGGAATGGGAGAAACACCCGACGAAATAGAAGAAGTCATGGACGATCTGAGAGAAGCCGGGTGCACCATACTCACTCTGGGACAGTATCTGCAACCTTCGCGAAAACATTACGAAGTAGCAGCATATATCACTCCCCGACAATTCGATACATACCGGGAAATAGCCCTGCAAAAAGGCTTTACACATGTGGAAAGCGGGCCTTTGGTACGATCTTCCTATCATGCGGAGAAACACACCAAGAGATTTACGATGTAACGAACCAACGGTCGACGAAGTCAACCAACGGTCAGCGAAGCTAATTACAATTTACGATTAAAAAATCCTCCATAGTCAGGCACCCCTACGAAATCGGAACAACACTCAGAAGATACGGAAAACACATTTTCTGAAAACAACATGAAGAGAGAGATTTATCCTTTAAAACGATCATTTGCAAACTAATACAGTCCATTCTAATAAAATTAAGAACTTAATTAACATCTCATTTGTTTTATAGAAAACAGGTTCGGAAAAACATGAGTAATAAACGCGCACTCACTTCAGCTTATAACATGTCACTGGGATTTCTTCCGGTCATTGTCACCATGCTGTTGTGTGAATTCCTTTCGGAAGCATTTGCCACCTATATAGGAGCAGCTACCTGTTTGCTCTATATGCAACGTTCAGCCTTCCGGAAGGTCACAGGCCTACCCAATTACATACTCTTTCTTTCCTCTACGTTACTGATCGGGCTGGCCATCATAGAACTTATTCCCGGTTTCAATCTTCCGGTTCACGACCTACCGCTGCTCCTGGAAGTAATAGTGGGTATTTCGTTGCTTTTCTTCTATCTGATGCACAATCGTTTGGTCAGCTATTACCTGAAAAAGAAAAAGAACTGCAACCGTCCCCGCATCACACAAAGTGTAGAATCTGCCGTTGTAGCCGCCCGTATCACCCTGATGCTGATGATGATCCATCTGATCCTTATGTTTGCGTCCATACCTTTTCTATATCCATGGAGTGAATTCGTCAGCTGGATACTCTTCCGTATCATTCCTCCCTGCATACTGATCCTCTCTATTTTGCTCAACCAGGTCGGGATCTACTATTTCAACCACGTAGTTTCCAAACAAGAATACATCCCCATTGTCAATACCAAAGGAGATGTTATCGGACGTACTTTAGTAGCAGATGTCCCTACCTACAAGAACCTGTATATCAATCCGGTCATCCGTATTGCCGTACTTTCCCAGGGTATGCTCTATCTGAGCAAACGCCCGGCCGACCGGGTTGTGGAACAAGGAAAAACAGACATTCCTCTGGAAGGATATCTGGGATTCAACGAAAAAGTGACCGAAGGAGCCAATCGGCTCCTGCAAAAACATTTTCCAGGTCTCTGCCTGTTACCGGCTTTCAGCCTTAAACATCACTACCGTAGTTCCGAAACCAATCGACTGATCTACCTCTTTGTTGTGGAGATTGACGACGACAGCCTGCTCGACCATGCCGGATTTGAACGAGGCAAATTGTGGACCCTTCATCAGATCGATCAGAACATCGGGCAAGACTTTTTCAGTGATCTGTTCGAACAAGAGTACGATCACCTCAAAGAGATCATTTATATAAGAGAAATATACAAGGAACCTTCGTAAGGTCTGGCATGCCTTCTTTCTGCCACTCTTTCACTGTCCGGGTACGGATATACTCCTCCTCACAAGTGAGTCCGGCAGCAATACAAAGCTTTGTCTGTGGACAACAGGTACGTAAGATCTCCCCGATCATCTTCTGATTCCGATAAGGCGTCTCGATAAAAAGTTGTGTCTGATCTTCAGTCAGCATCCGCTGTTCCAGTTGCTTCAGCCGCTTCGCCCGTTCTCCCGGCTCGATAGGCAGATAGCCATGAAAAGCAAAACTCTGGCCGTTGAAGCCCGATCCCATCACAGCCAGTAAAATAGAAGAAGGCCCTACCAGAGGCACCACCTTTATTCCTTTGCGCTGTGCCAGTGCCACCACATCCGCTCCCGGATCGGCAATGGCCGGACATCCTGCCTCAGAGATCACACCCATAGACAACCCTTGTTCCAGAGGTCTCAGAAATCCGGAGATCTCTTCCGGAGAAGTATGTTTGTTCAGCGTATAGAAGGTCAACGAATCGATATCTATCTCACGATCTATCTTTTTCAGGAAACGACGTGCCGAACGTACATCCTCTACAATAAAGTGTTTGACCGACAAGATCACCTCCCGATTCCAGGCAGGCAGTACCCTTTCCGGATCGGTGTCGCCCAGTAGCACCGGGACAAGATACAAAGCTGTTTCCATATATACCTATTTATATTATACAGACACCATCGGATCTCCCGGAAGGAACAGAGTGTGTCTCCATCTGTTTTACAAAGTAACATCTTTTTTTCGGTTCAACCAGTTCCGGAACTCTTTCTTTCCGGAAAAAGCCAGACTTCCCTGCACTCCGGATTGGTCAATTAGTAACCATTCTAAAAAAATGGTAACCAAATCGGGTCAGTTTGGTTACCAAAATTGGTCTATTTTTCAGATGTCTGATCTTCGTAGTGAGAAGATCGGTCTACCCTGTAATATCGATACTTTCCATCGTATAATTTCAGACATAAGAACATAAGAACAAAAGAAAAATATCAGGAAGTCTGGATGCCTTCAGGATCGGTTTAATTATAAATCAGGTAAATTGTATTTCTTTTGTCCTTTTGCTCTTATGACTGAAAAAAATTATCCATAGATAATATTTCCGTGATCATCCTTGTATTCATCCAACCCCTTTTCATAGGTAGCCATAGCCCGCAGGCTCATTCCCACACTGGAAAATCCGCCGTCATGATAGAGATTCTGCATTGTCACCTTACGGGTCAGATCAGAGAACATAAGGATACAGTAGTCCGCGCACTCCTCCGCCGAAGCATTTCCTAAAGGAGACATCCGGTTGGCAAAGTCGAACAATTTATCCATACCCTTCACTCCCGCCCCGGCAGTAGTCATGGTAGGGGACTGTGAAATGGCATTCACCCGCACCTGGCTTTCTCTGCCATAAATATAGCCGAAGCTACGCGCGATCGATTCCAGAAGTGCCTTTGCATCCGCCATATCGTTGTAACCATAAAAAGTACGCTGAGCAGCCACATAACTCAAAGCTAAGATCGAACCGTACTGTGCTACTGCATTCATTTTTTTGGCAGTCTGGATCATTTTATGGAAAGACACAGCCGAAATATCCAGTGTCTTATCCAGCATATCATAGTCCAGATCATCATATGTACGCTTCTTACGAACATTCGGAGACATACCGATCGAGTGAAGAATAAAATCCACGGGTCCGCCCAGCACCTCCATCGAACGGCGGAATACCTCCTGCAGGTCCTCCACACAGGTTGCGTCGGCCGGGATCACCTCACAATTCAGTTTCTCAGACAATGCCGATACTTCTCCCATACGTACCGCCACCGGTGTATTGGATAAGGTGATCGTAGCCCCTTGTTCCACTGCTTTCTCAGCCACCTTCCAGGCAATCGACTGATCATTCAGTGCTCCGAAAATAATCCCTTTTTTCCCTTTTAATAAATTGTAACTCATACCTTGTGATTCGTTAAAATTAGGGCGCAAAGATAGGAACTTTATGTATAAATTGTTCGGAAATCGATCGGGAAAAGGACAAATCAACAAAAAATCCACCTATTCCAACAAATAGTCCACATATTCTTAGACCTCCCCC
>JAJBTC010000203.1 GCA_020861095.1 Bacteroides sp. | reverse complement strand
CCTTAGTAAAATAAAAAATACAGATATGAAAACATATTTTAAATATATAGGCTGTCTGTTCGTGTGTGCTTCTTTATGGAGTTGTGATAGCTTTCTGGACAGAGACCCCTATGATCAATTGACAAATGATTCCTACTGGATAGATGAGGTAAGTCTGAGAGCCTATGCACAGGACTTCTACTCTACTTATTTCCTGGGATATGGAACGGATTATACCGTTTTCGGGGGATATTTCTCCGGAGATAGCTATAACGACGACTTTTTGTTGATATATCCGGATACGGAACGAACCAACCGCCTCTTTTTCCCCACTACCAATGTGGCAGGAGTAAACGCTTCTGCTACGGTGTGGACCAACCACAACAAGATCATTCGCAAAGCAAATATCATGCTGGAAGAGATCCCTGATATGGATATAGATCAGGAGGCTAAAAACCACTGGATGGGAGTGGCTCGTTTTTTCCGGGCAATGGCTTATACTACGTTGGTCAAAGCCTATGGAGATGTTCCTTATATAGATACAGTGGTAGACCCTGCAGATGAAGCCACTTTGTATAAAGACAGGGACAGTAAGGTATTGGTTATAGGTAAGATACAGGAAGATTACGAATATGCGGCAGAGAACGTGAGGTCAGATGATGGCAACAGACAGGTACACAAATACCTGGTTGCAGCGATGATGTCACGCGATATGCTGTATCATGCCACCTGGCTCAAATATCATGGGACCACAATCGGCTCTTCTTCACAGAAAGTGAGTGATGAGGAACTCAGAAAGTTCTTCCAGGCGGCTATAGATGGTGCGCAAACGGTTATGAACTCCAATGTATATGCCATTGGCAATACATACAACGCGCTGTTCAGTAGCGAAAGTCTGGCAGGAAATCCGGAGATCATTTTCTACAGAGAATATGCGACAGGGGTACAAGGAAACTCTCTGATGTCGTATAACGCATTGGAGCCCCAGGAACAAGGGGGTGTCACCATGGATGCGGTCAACAGTTACCTCTGCTTAGACGGACTGCCCATCGGACAATCTCCTCTGTATAATAAAGATGATATACGAATTCAGGAATCGTTTAAAGACCGGGATCCACGTTTGTATGAGACCATTGTCGACTCTTTGCGTATCATGAATTCCGGTCTTTTCTCTGCTGTGTCACCAACCGGGTTTGTCACTAAAAAATTCCTGAACGAGGAGTGGCTTGAAAAAGGTCTGGATTATACAACAGGTATTCGCAGTCCGGCAGACGCGCCTATCATTCGTTACGCGGAGGTGCTGCTCAATTATGTGGAGGCACGTTATGAGATCAGTACCATAGGTGGAACTGCTTTCACACAGGAAGATCTGGATAAGTCTATCAATCAGATCCGGAAACGTCAACTGACCAAATGGGGAGAAAGTCCCACTGTAGTCAGAACCATGCCTGCGGTGACGCTTAGCGGAAACAGCCTGATTGTACATGGAACGGTGATTGATGACCCGGACAGGGATATGGACGTAGATCCGATCCTGTGGGAGATCCGCAGAGAGCGCCGCACGGAGTTGATGATGGAAGGAAGACGCGGAGATGACCTGAAACGCTGGGGCAAATTTGTCTACCTGAATTCAGGGGATCCGTCCTCTCTTTCTCTCACCATACTGGGAGCATGGATAGATAAAGCAGACTATCCCGGAATTTCAGAGGATGTGGTGCTCTATAATCCCGAAGATAATTCTTCCGCACCGGCCAAAGGCTATATTCATTATTACAACAGCTACAATACGGCTCTGCGTGTATTTAATGAAGACGAACTCACCTCGGAAAGAAATTATCTGAGAGCTGTACCCGCTGCACAGATAACCACATATAAAGACAAAGGATATACACTGACCCAGAATCCGGGTTGGGAATAGGTATTAGGTAAGGATTGGATAACAGACTCTTGCGAAAGCCTCTGTTCTCAGACTTTGTGTCCGGGCATACATCATAGGGTATGCCCGGATTTTTTATGTAGTGGATAGAAAGAAGCCGGGATAAATCCGGCAAAACTAATGCCTGGGAGTTCAAAAATACATGTATTTGCAAACCTTACATCGGTGTTTCTGATTTCCTGATGAATCATACCCCTTTTAAGATCCTCTATGGGGCACAGACCACTCCTACGGCTTTTTTGATTGACAGGGATGGTACTGTCCTTTATAAAGGAAGGGGGAACGTTGGCGGATTTGATAAATGGTTTGGGTGGAAAGATTGATTACTACTTTTTTATGACAGGGAGCAGCGAAGAATTTTATCTATATCGTTTCTAAATAATCTCTGAGAAGAATGAATATTGTTTTTTTTGTAATAAAAAACACAAAGAATAGATTTACTTTTGCAAGTTACCAACACACAATTTCGAATATGGAAACTTCTAAAGTATACTTTACCAATCTGCGTACGAATCCCCGTTCCAACCTGTTGGACAAGATGGAAAAATTAGTCAAAAAGGCAGGGATCGAATCCCTTCCGCTTCAGGATAATTTCGTAGCTGTCAAGATCCACTTCGGCGAACCGGGGAACTTAGCTTATATACGCCCGAACTACGCGGCAAGAATGGCCGACCTGCTACGTCGGCAAGGAGCCAGGCCTTTTCTGACAGACAGCAATACCCTCTATTCGGGACGACGATCCAATGCTGTGGACCATCTGGAAAGCGCCATGGAAAACGGATTCAACCCGATATCGGCACGTTGTCAGGTGATCATTGCAGATGGACTGAAAGGAACAGACTGTGTAGAAGTGCCCCTCGACGGTGAGTATTGCAAGGCTCCCAAGATCGGACGGGCAGTGATGGACGCGGATGTGGTGATCAGTATGAATCACTTCAAAGGACACGAACAGTCGGGATTTGGCGGAGCATTGAAAAATCTTGGAATGGGATGCGCCAGTGTAGCGGGAAAAATGGAGCTGCACAGTGCATCACAACCGCGGATCGCGCGGGAAAACTGCATTGGTTGTAACGTCTGTGTGAAATTTTGCGCTCACGATGCCGTACATCTGGGAGAAGAACGGAAAGCGGAGATCGACTATGACCGCTGTGTGGGCTGCGGTCAGTGTGTAGCTTTGTGCCAGTATAGCGCCGCTGTGATGGGGGACGAAGACACGTCTGAACGTCTCAACTACAAAATCGCCGAATATACACTGGCCATAGTGAAAGATAAACCTCATTTCCATGTGAGTTTCATTATGAATGTTTCTCCGGAATGTGATTGCTGGAACCACAACGACGCGGCCATCGTTCCCGATTTGGGTATCCTGGCCTCCTTCGATCCCGTGGCACTGGATAAGGCATGTGCTGATCTGGTAACGCAGGCACCGATATTACCGGCCAACAATGTGCTCTCGGAAGCACACCCGCAGGATGAAAAGTGTGCATGTGACAAGTTTCACCTGCTGCATCCGGACACCGACTGGCTGGCCGGGCTGACCCATGCCGAAAAGATCGGGCTGGGCACAATGAATTACGAACTTATATACACATAAAGGGATTTACGATTGACAGATTTACGATGTACGATTGGGATTACATTGTACTTCAATAAATCGTACATCCGTACATCGTAAATCCTTTGGTTTTTTGTTTTTTCAATCGTAAATTTGTCAATCGTAAATCTCTTAATATAATATTTGAAATGGAAACAACAGTTAAACTCTATTCACTCAATTACAGCAATGTAAAGACGTATATGTTTGCTCTGCTATTTGTGGCAGGCAATCTGATCCTGCCTCAACTGGCTCACCTGATCCCTTCCGGTGGTCTGACCTTGCTGCCGATCTATTTCTTTACATTGATCGCCGCTTATAAATATGGCTTTACAGTCGGTTTGCTCACTGCTGTATTGTCTCCTGTGATCAATCATCTACTTTTTCAGATGCCTCCTGCGGCAGTATTGCCAGCCATTCTGGTCAAATCGGTACTGCTTGCCGGCGTAGCCGCGTATGCAGCCCACCGTACAGGCAAGGTTTCTTTGTTGGCACTATTGGGTGTAGTACTTGCCTACCAGGTAGCAGGCACCGCTTTTGAATGGGCCTGGGAAGGTAGCTGGTATGTAGCTGTACAGGATTTCCGTATCGGTATTCCGGGCATGCTGATCCAATGGCTGGGAGGATTTGCCTTGTTGAAAGTCCTGGCCCGTCTCTGATCCATGGCAAGGACTTTTGAAGAAGTGATGGAGCGTTTCCGCTCCATCGAATTCCACGATGAGTTTGACCTGGTGGTTGCCATTGCCAATGGCGGAATCGTACCTGCCGGCATTATCAACCAACGTTTGCAGAAGGAGGTCCGGCTGCTTCGTATCAACCTGCGTGATGAGAATCAAAAGCCGCGGTTCGAACAACCACAGCTGTTGGCCCCGATAGATTTTGAATGTAGGGGAAAACGGTTCCTGATGGTAGACGACCGGATCAAAACAGGGACAACGATCCGGTTTGCCTGTGAGCTACTGAAAGAGGCAGCGTTTATCCGCACATTCGCAGTCAACGGAACAGCAGATTACGCGTTGTTCGACGAGCCCTGCTTTCGTTTTCCGTGGATCATTTAGTACATTCAGACAGTAAGTAATTTCCATATATTCATTTTCCTCAGGTCATCGGACAATCACCAACCAGAGGAATCAACCCCGAACAAAGAATGGACAGAAGAGATTTTTTAAAGACAGTTGCCATCGCGGGTGCTGTGGCTACCGTACAGCGATCGGAAGCGATGGATCTGCTTAGGCAGACCTTCCTGGATGAGAACAACGCTACTGTGGATCTGGTGGCCGTTATGGGTGGAGAACCCGAAGCGATGTTCCGTAGAGCCATAGAGGAGATGGGAGGGGGAATGAAACAATTTGTGAGGCCCGGTCAGAAAGTAGTGATCAAGCCCAATATCGGTTGGGATAAGGTACCCGAACTGGCAGGCAATACAAATCCGAAACTGGTGAGCGAGATCATCAGACAATGTTTCGCCGCCGGTGCCAAAGAGGTGACCGTCTTCGATCATACCTGTGACGACTGGCAGAAGTGTTACAAGAACAGTGGCATTGAGGCGGCGGCAAAAGCAGCAGGCGCCAAGGTGATGCCTGCCCACCTGGAATCTTATTATCGTCCGGTAAATCTCCCTCAGGGCAAAAAGCTGAAGTCTGCCAAGGTACACGAGGCCATTATGAATTGTGATGTATGGATCAATGTACCTATCCTGAAAAATCATGGAGGTGCCAATCTGACCATCTCTATGAAAAACCTCATGGGAATTGTGTGGGATCGGGGATATTTCCATCAGAACGACCTGCAACAATGTATCGCTGACGTGTGTACCTTGCAGAAAAAACCAGTATTGAACGTGGTGGACGCGTACCGGATCCTGAAAACCAATGGTCCCAGAGGACGTTCGGAAGCAGACGTAGTGCTAACGAAAGGACTGTTTGTCTCACCTGATATTGTAGCTGTAGATACTGCCGCGGCTCGTTTCTTCAATCAGGTGAGGGAAATGCCGCTGGATACCGTGGGACACCTGGCCAACGGACAATCCTTACAGCTTGGGACCATGGACCTGGACAAGCTGAATGTGAAACGGATCAGAATGTAATAATATTTACGATCAGACGATGTACGATGTACGATTGAAAGACAACTATCCTGACGGGATCATATACATGTAGAGACGCATACTTGCGTCTCTCTATTTGCCTATCTGTATTCACATCTCTCTATGGTCATCTGTATATTTATGTACCCACTCTACAGTTCCAACCTGCATATCTATGGGATGGACTATACATGTTAAACCGGTCATCGGGCAACACTTAATTGAATAGTAATGAAGAAAAACATACTAAAGACGCTTCGCGTGACTGTCTCACTGGTCGTCTTTATACTGATCACATTTTATTTCATGGATTTTGCCGGTCTGATACCGCAGTCGTTTCACAGACTGATGCATATACAACTGATACCTGCCCTGCTCTCCTGGAGTGTGATCATTTTGTTGGTATGGGTGGTATTGACTTTACTGTTCGGACGGGTCTATTGTTCATCCATATGTCCGTTGGGCACCTATCAGGATGTGGCGGGACAACTTTCTGAACGCATCGGTAAAAAGAAAAGATACACCTACAGTCCGGCAAAGACCTGGCTGCGGCTGGGAGTGGTAGCGGTAGTTGTGATCGCTTTCCTGTGTGGATTCGGTTTGTTGCTTAATCTGGCAGATCCTTACAGTGCGTACGGACGTGTAGTTATCAACCTGTTCAAACCACTTTATCTGTTGGGTAACAATCTGCTGGAGTCTGTTTTTTCGAGCTACGGCAATTATACATTTTATCAGGTCGAAGTCTCTGTCCGTGAATATGTCTCCTTCGGAGTGGCTCTCCTGACCTTGCTCGGTATCGGCTTCCTGGCGTGGAAGAACGGACGTACCTGGTGCAACACCATCTGTCCGGTAGGTACCACACTGGGAGTGTTGAGCCGGTTTTCTCTTTTCAGGGTCCGCATGGATCCGGACCTCTGCAACGGTTGCGGAAAATGTACCTCTGTCTGCAAAGCCTCCTGTATCAACAGCAAGGAACATACAGTAGATCATAGCCGATGTGTGGCTTGTTTCAACTGTCTGGATTCCTGCCGGAAGAAAGCACTCTCCTACTCCGCTGTCGCGAAAAAAGCAGATACGCCCACAGATACAGCCCGCAGAAGATTTCTGATGGCAGGAGTAACGACTGTCGCGGTCACTCCCAAAATCCTGGCTAAGGCACAATCACTGGCAACCGGACAGGGAAAAGCGTATGAGACACAACATCCCATCACCCCACCGGGATCTGTAAGCAGAGAACATTTTCAGTCACATTGTACAGCTTGTCATTTATGTGTAGGCAAATGTCCGTCACGTATCATCAAACCGGCTTTTATGGAGTATGGCCTGGGTGGAGTGATGCAGCCTACCATTAATTTTGAAAAAGGATTCTGCAATTTCGACTGCACCGTATGTGGAGACATCTGTCCAAACGGAGCGATACAGCCCCTGACTGTAGAAGAAAAACACCTGACCCAGATGGGGTATGTGGTCTTTATCAAAGAGAACTGTATCGTTTATACCGACGGTACCAGTTGCGGAGCCTGTTCGGAACATTGTCCCACACAGGCCATTGCCATGATCCCCTATAAAGACGGACTCACCATCCCGGAAGTAGATCGTGACATCTGTGTCGGATGCGGAGGATGTGAATATGTCTGTCCGGCACGTCCGTACCGCGCTGTGCATATTGAAGGAAACCCGATCCATCTGCCCGCGAAACCTTTCGAAGAACACGAAAAGACCGAAACGGTGATTGATGATTTCGGTTTCTGAAAACCAGTTGCAAAACGAAGAGATTTACGATGTACTAATTTACGATGTACGATTG
>JAJBTC010000038.1 GCA_020861095.1 Bacteroides sp. | reverse complement strand
TAATTATCAAAGAATGGGTCATGACCGAAGGGAGTAATCGTCAATCTCTTTGCGTCTCCACAAGTAGATTGGACATTTCTATCCGAGAAGCGGGCGGATTTACGATTTGTTCCCTTTGGTAATGACACCTATCTAATGATAAATCCTAAGGAACACTAATGCTTTACGATGTACAATGGAGCATACAAATACCCTGATTCCTGCAAATACGTTAACATGATGTAAATATGCTAATATGAGGTAAATATGCTAACATGATGTAAATATGCTAACGTACTCATCCAACTGTAGAGACGCACGGCGTGCGTCTCCGCGGTACAAGTCCAACACAGGTACATGCGTCTCCGTGGTATATATCCAACACAGGAATGTACGTCTCCGCGGTATATATCCAACACAGGAATGTACGTCTCCGCGGTATATATCCAACACATTTATGTGCATCTCCACGGTACAGAGCAATCCTTACATAGTGGATTCTCTACATACATATCACCTGACAAATCCGCATAGACCGATGCATCTAATTGACAATAAATGTATTTTTGACGATATTCATAAACTGTTTAATAAAAATTCTGAGCACCCTACCTTACAGTACTTATTCAATGGACTATTTTACTAAAGGGAAGAAAAACCACTAAAATCAGGTTACTGCATCAGACCCTTATAGACTCCCACAGTATATACATTCTGGTCTTTTGGTAACCCATCGGATCGGAATTGGTAACCAATTCCGATCCGATGGGTTACCAAAAATGGTCAAATAGTCGGAATCTTTATCTGAGAACCTATTCTGTCAATCCTTTGCCAATTATCTTTTCCGGAAATTTACAAACAAGAACTTCCCCACAGGATTCCCGGGGTACTTTGCTTTATATATTCAGGATCCACGATCCATACCCAACCGTCCTGTAGCACACGCAACCATCCCCCAGTGTATATTTATACTTTTTTACCTACATTTTACCAACTCCGGAAGTAAATAATTATCTTTGTACCACAAAATTTATTTAGATGGACTGATATGAAAAAAATCTGGATTATTATGGCTTGTGTTTCCGTACTGACTTCCTGCGGTACCGGCAACCAGACAGGCTTCGGCAAAGCTACTCCTCCGGTGGCCATGCAGAAAGAGCATGTGCGTGACATCCACGGCGATCGGGTATCCGATCCCTATTACTGGATGTATGACTATTTTGGAAACGGTCCCGACAGCACAGCCGTGATCGAGTACCTCACTGCTGAGAACGCATACTTAGATACCGTCATGGCGGGTACTGCCGTTCTGCAACAAAAATTGTACGACGAGATACGTGGCCGCATCAAAGAGGCCGAAGAGACGGTTCCCTATTTCAGGAACGGATACTATTACTACAGTCGCACCGAAGAAGGCAAAGAATATCGGAAATATTTCCGGAAGAAAGGCTCTATGGAAGCTCCGGAAGAGTTGCTGTTCGATGTAGACCAGATGGCCGAAGGCTATTCGTATTATGGGTTCGGCGGCTTCTCAGTCAGCCCCGACAACAGATTGGCCGCCTATGCCGTGGACACAGTGAGTCGGCGGCAATATACGATCTATATCAAAGATCTGGAAAGCGGAGAGGTGATGTCCGAAACCATTTCGAATACCACCGGGTCCGCTACCTGGGCCAATGACAATCAGACCATTTTCTATACACTGAAAAACCCCGTTACCCTGCTCACGGAAAAGATCATGCGTCACGAGCTGGGAACCCCTGTGTCGTCAGACGCGCTGGTATACGAAGAAAAAGACAACACCAATTACATCGGTGTGTATAAAAGCAAAAATCAGAAATACATCTTTATCTATTCCGGTGCCACCACCTCTTCGGAGATGTTCTACCTCTCTGCCGACGATCCGACAGCTACCTTCAGATCTTTCCAGCCACGGATGAAGGATGTGCTCTACGACGTGACCGCATTAGACGATAAGTTCCTGATCCAGACCAATATGGATGCGATCAACTTCCGGATCATGACTTGTCCGCTGGATAAGACGGGTGTAGAGAACTGGACAGAATACATTCCTCACCGTGAAGATGTACTGATCGAAGACCTTACCGAGTTCAAAGATTACTTAGTAGTAGGTGAACGCAGAGAGGGATTGTTGCAAATGCGTATCATGGATCTGAAGACGGGCAACGAGCATTATCTGGACTTTGGCGAGTCTACCTATACCGCGTATCCCGCGACCAATGTGGAGTACGATACGAAAGAGCTCCGGTATGGCTATACCTCCCTCACCACCCCTACGTCTACCTATGCATACAACATGGCTACGCATGAAAAGACATTGCTGAAACAGGTAGAGATACTGGGCGGATTCCATCCGGAAGATTACCAGAGCGAACGGATATATGCTACTGCGCAGGACGGGACCCAGGTACCTGTATCCTTAGTATATAAGAAAGGCACGAAACGCAACGGAACTGCTCCTCTTTTCCTGTATGGATACGGAAGCTATGGCAACAGCATGGATGCCTATTTCAGCAGTGCCCGCCTGAGCCTGCTCAACCGTGGGTTCATTTACGCAATCGCCCATATCCGCGGTGGCCAGGAGATGGGTCGCCAGTGGTATGAAGAGGGTAAGTTGCAGAAGAAAATGAATACCTTCACCGACTTTATCAACTGCGCCGAGTTCCTGATCGCCGAAAATTATACCAGCAAAGACCATCTGTATGCCGGCGGAGGCAGCGCGGGCGGACTATTGATCGGTGCGGTGGTGAACCTGCGTCCCGATCTGTGGAACGGAGTGGTAGCAGATGTACCTTTTGTGGATGTGATCAACACCATGCTGGACGAGGACATCCCACTGACGACCAATGAGTACGACGAATGGGGTAATCCCAACAATGAAGATGCCTACTGGTACATGAAAAGCTACAGTCCGTACGAGAACGTCGAAGCCAAAGCCTATCCGAACATGCTGGTAACTACCGGACTGCACGACAGCCAGGTACAATACTTCGAACCCGCTAAGTGGGTAGCCAAACTGCGCGCCACCAAGACTGATGATAATATATTGCTGTTGAAAACCAATATGGATGCCGGGCACGGAGGTTCGAGCGGACGTTTCGATTCCATCCATGAAATAGCATTGGAATATGCTTTCTTCTTGACACTGGAGAATATAGACAAGTAATTATCAGATGACTTCTTGAACAAGTCCTGCAAGGACGACTTACTTTAGCCCGGATTGTTCAGATATATCTGAACAATCCGGGCTCTATGTTTACTTTCAATTTTTAATATGCGGATCCACAGGTGTTTTCTTACATAAAGAAAAAGATTCACTCTTTATGAAAAACAGTAGCTGCGGCCTGTGCCGTAGGCATAATGAGTATATCCTGCAGGTCTACGTGTGCAGGGGCACTGAGCACGTAACTCACTGTATCGGCTATGTCCTGAGCCGTCAGCGGCTCGAATCCCTGATACACAGTATCCGCGCGTTGGCCATCCCCCTTGAAGCGTACTAATGAGAACTCTGTTTCAGCGGCCCCCGGAGCGATCAGTGTGGTGCGGATACCATAGGGAACCAGTTCCAGACGCATGGCCTGAGACAAGGCACGCACGGCATGTTTGGTAGCGCAATAGACATTGCCATTGGGATAGACTTCGCGTCCGGCAATGGAGCCGATATTGATAATGTGCCCCGAACAGCGCTCTACCATACCGGGAGAGATCACACGGGTTACATACAACAAACCCTTCACATTGGTATCGATCATACGTTCCCAGTCGTCTACATTTCCTTCATGGATCGGTGCCAACCCCACAGCCAGTCCCGCGTTGTTGATAAGCACATCTACCTTTTTCCACTCGTCAGGGAGGTGGCCCAGGTTCTTCTCTACGTCTTCGTAGCTGCGGACATCGAAGCATAACGTCAATACTTTAACATCTCCGTTTGCTTCCAGTTCGGTTTTCAACGCCTCCAGTCTTTCCTGTCGTCTCCCTGCAAGGATCAGGTCATAACATTCCGTAGCGAGCCGACGGGCAATGGCTTCTCCGAATCCGGAAGTAGCTCCGGTAATAAGTGCAGTCCGTTTCATATCTGAATGATTTTATGTGATGTTTTTTAAAATTCCACAACAAAGGTAATTTTTTTATTCCGATAAGAATCATACTCCCTGTATCCGCTTGCATTTCCAACTCTCCTTAGCATTCATAATTCCATAAGGAACGTAACAGAAGAATAAATCAATAAATCGTAAACATCGTAATCTACATATCCCCTTATTTATCTTCTTTAGCATTCGTAATTCCATAAGGAACATAACAAAAGAATAAATCGTACATTGTAATCTACAACATATCCACTTGCATGTTTATCTTCTTTAGCATTCATCGTTTCACAAGGATCGTAACAAAAGAATAAATCGTACATCGTAAATCAGTAAATCGTAAATAAAACCATCTGCCGATTCATTTGTTGTGAATAGGAACAAAATCCAATAGACTATGGCTCAGGACCAAGATACAAAAGCAAAGATCCGCTGGTATACCTTCGACGCGGGAACTGTTCTCGAAAAACTGAATACCGACCTGCAACAGGGGTTGTCCGCGGAAGAAGTAGCTGAAAGAAGAGCGGTATACGGAGAAAATGAACTACCCCGGAAGAAAAAAGTTCCGGCCATTATCAACTTTCTCAAGCAGTTCAACAACATACTCATTTATATCCTGTTGCTGGCAGCAGGCATCACCTTCTTCCTGGGACATATCACCGATACGATCGTGATCCTGTTGGTGACTCTTATCAACGCGCTGATCGGTTTCATCCAGGAGAGCAAAGCCGAAAAAGCTTTAGACAACATCAAGAATATGCTGTCGCTCACGGCAAATGTGATCCGTGACGGAGATCGTATGGAGATAGAGGCGCATGAGCTTACCCCGGGAGACATTGTTGTATTGCAACCCGGCGATAAAGTTCCCGCGGACCTGCGACTGATCCGTACCAACAACCTGAAGATAGAAGAATCGGTGCTCACGGGAGAATCCGTACCTTCGGAAAAAAACACGGAGCCTCTGGAAGAGGGTACCCCGCTGGGCGACCGCCTCAACATGGCATTCAGCAGTACCACGGTGAGTGCCGGCACGGGCACAGGGGTAGTCACCGCCATCGGTGCCGAGACGGAGCTGGGAAAGATCAACTGGCTCCTCTCCGAAACGAAGGCCATTACCACCCCGTTGCTGAAGCAGACCGACAAACTGGGAAAGACTATTTCTATCGCTATCGTAGGCATTGCCGTACTGGTATACCTGTTCGGGTATTTCTTCCGCGACTATCCGCAGGAACAACTCCTGATGTCGGTGATCGGCCTGGCTGTCGCTGCCATTCCCGAGGGATTGCCAGCCATCCTCTCCATCATCTTAGCCATCGGTGTGCAGAATATGGCGCGCAGAAATGCCATCATACGCAACCTGCCCTCGGTGGAGACCCTGGGAGCGGTGTCGGTGATCTGCTCCGACAAGACAGGGACACTCACGAAAAACGAAATGACCGTCCGCACCCTGATGACCAAAGACGATGTCTACGAAGTGACGGGTACGGGATATGCTCCGGAAGGTGAGATCACCTCACACGGAAAAGCAGTGGATGTGGGTCAGGAAGATGTACTGAGCAAATTAGTGACTTGCTTCGAACTGTGCAACGATGCTACGCTGATCAAAGAGGAGGACGGACGCTGGATCATCAATGGCGATCCTACAGAAGGGGCTTTGCTTACTCTGTATAAAAAAGCCGGACTCCGCGAAAATAACATCGAACGCATTTTCACCATCCCTTTCGATTCGGAATATAAATACATGGCTGTGCTGGCCAAAGTGGGCGAACGCAAGATCATCTTCATCAAAGGGGCACCGGATCAGTTGCTGCAAAAAGTCTGCTGCGAAAGGAACGACCAGGGGGTACAGCAATTTGATATGGACTACTGGACCGATACGATCACCAGGCTGGCGCAACGGGGACAGCGCGTGATCGGAGCTTCTTATAAGGTAGTAGATCCTTCTGTGACAGAGATCACCCACGACGACCTCCGGAGGAACGCCATCTTCTTAGGGATAGCAGGTATTATAGACCCTCCGCGCGAAGAGGCTATAGAAGCGATCCGATCGTGTAAGGAGGCAGGCATCACCGTGAAGATGATCACCGGTGACCACATCGAAACTGCCAAAACCATTGGGCGTGAAATGGGTATCGGAGACGGAGAACATGCCCTGGAAGGAAAGGATCTGCAACCTATGTCGGATGCGGAGATGCGCGAGGCTGTACAGACGTACAGTATCTTCGCGCGGACCAGCCCGGAACATAAGATCAGACTGGTAACAGCGCTACAGGAGAACGGAACGATCTGTGCCATGACAGGTGACGGGGTGAACGACGCGCCGGCACTGAAAAAGGCAGATGTAGGCATTGCCATGGGGATCAAAGGAACGGAAGTGACCAAAGATGCCGCGGAAATGGTACTGGCAGACGATAACTTCCGTACCATTGTTTCGGCAGTGGAAGAGGGACGCCGGGTATACGACAACCTGAAAAAGACCATTCTGTTTATCTTGCCTACCAACGGCGCGGAAAGTTTCCTCATCATTGCCAGTATCCTGTTCGGAACCATGATGCCACTGACACCCATACAGATCCTCTGGGTGAATATGGTGACTTCCATTACCATCTCTCTTGCATTGGCTTTTGAGAAGCTGGACCCCGATGCCATGAGTCGCCCTCCCCGCTCTCCGCGTACTCCGCTGCTCAGTGGCTATTTCCTGTGGCGCATTCTGTTTGTCTCCGTCCTGATCGGAGGAGGTGCCCTCTGGATCAGTCAGTCACTGCTCAGCGAGGGCATCAGCCTGAGAATTGTCAGGACCGTTACCCTCAACACCATTGTAATTCCGCAGATGTTCCACCTGTTCAATGTACGAAGCATCAGCGGTTTTGCCTTGAACAGGAATTTCTTCTCCAATAAAGTGGCCTTTCTGGTATGCGTGGTTCTGATGGCTTTGCAAGTAGCGATCACCTACCTGCCATTTATGAACCGCGTATTCGGTACCTTCCCGCTCAACGCGCAGGCATGGGCGGTTCCCTTCGGACTGGGCTTCCTGGTATTCGTGATCATTGAAATTGAAAAAGCGGTAGTCAGGAGGATGAGCGGTAAGTTGTAAGTTATGAGTTTTAAGTGATAAGTTTTAAGTCGTGGGAATTGTGAGTGATAAGTATAAAATTACAAAGGAATAAGTTTTAAGTTGTGGGTTTTAAGTTATAAGAGTTGTGGGTTTTTAAGTTGTGAGAGTTGTGAGTGATAAGTGTAAAATTACAAAGGGATTTTACTATAGATTGATTTGAACTCTTGCATTCTGTAGAGACGCAAAGAGATTTACGATTTGACGATTGACGATTGACGATTGAAATGACAGAAAGAATATTTATGTAAATTCCAATGCGTA
>JAJBTC010000195.1 GCA_020861095.1 Bacteroides sp. | reverse complement strand
TGTAACCGGCTGATCCGTAGTCAGCTACTCTATTCAGTTGAGCTACGCGGCCATTTGTTTAACGGGTGCAAAGATATGTACTTTTTCGGAATTAGCAAGCGGTTGGAGCACTTTTTTGTACAAATTTTATTCAATGAAACGGTAATTGAAAAGCTGCCATCCCAGAGTTAATCCCACATTCCATTCCTTTTTAGGTGAACTATAATGATTTAGATAAGCCGCCAAAGATCCGAAGGGCAACTGGCATACCAATGAGATCTCTCCCATGTATTCAAACCTGGATAAGGCTTTTCCATAATATGCTTTATTGATCGAGTTGCGTTCTATCGGAAAAATAGGCATGAAACCATATATTTCGGCACGGGCGTGAAAAATACTATTCAGGTGATAGATGGGACGTAACCCTGCCGCGACAAACTGATTGGCCCGAAAAGCCTCATTATAGGTCGTCATACTGTGAGGAGTAGGAGTAAACTCCCCGGCCTGCAACAAAGTCGCTGTATAATTCTCTGAGAAATTCCGGGAAGAATAGAGTGCCTCCACATACGTACCCAGCGTAAATCTGGGCATCGTTTTATAATATTTCTCCTTTACATATGAGAGCTGCAACCAGGATTGTGTAGCTTTATCTACAGTTTCCGTTTCATCCTCTTCGTTGATCTTACCGGGACGGAAGGCTTCATCTCCTAAAAATATCTGCGCGGTAAGAGCTTCCCTATATCCCTGAGTGGCATACTGACGGGCGTTCAGTGTACTCCCAAAGAAGTTGATAGACCCTCCAAACATTTTATAGGTACTTTTATCATATCTGTCGTTATCAAAGTCTATCACATTGCTCTGAAAGTAACGGTCCTCAAAATGAGCGATCCCTATCCCAAATTCTACCCGCTTGCTCGACATAAACGGCAGGGCTACATTCGCTTTGAGAAAACGCTCGTTTTTCTTGTTAAATGCCGGAGTATCCCGACTGGAAAAGATCTTATCCTTCTTGAAGTAATCAAATGTACTGATAGAGGCAATGAAACGATAAGACATAGGCAGGTTGGTCGGAAAATCGACCTTCGCCATAAGTTGAGCGTTGTTGTATATTTTTCCAAATTGTCCGTCCAGCGTAAATTCTTTCGAGTAATAATTCAGATCCTGATAGCTGACCCCGAAATAGATCTGATTGGAACTGGCAGTAGAAAGGTTTCCTCCCACACGGATAAAAACATTACTCTCTAACCTTACATTCAGATGCAGATCAAATGTCTCGTTTTCTTCGTTGTATATGGCATGAGGGATGATCTCAGAGATGATCTTGTCCGATAAAAGACGGAAATAGGCCTGTTTCACCTCTTCGTAAGTAAATATACCCTCATCAGAAGCATGAAACTCTTTTTTGATGTAGATCTGTTGTTGCGGATTAGCACCGGTTATGTAGATATTCTTGAAAAATAATTCCGGACTCTGACTCCTGTATTCCAGTCTGCGCAGGGTTACTTCTGCAGGATCTACTCGTCGTGACACGCGACTTTTAATGGAATCCATCATGGCTACTGTACGGTCGTATCCGATTCTTTCCAGCTCTTCCAGTCGGTCAAAGTCCAGCAAGTTGACATCTTCGTACCGGAAATTCAAAACCAGTCCCAAAGAATCAGGGATCGTATAGTCTGTTTTCTGCATCACCATATTTTCGATCTGGCTCATCAGATTGTCTTCTTTGGGTTGTGTCGGATTCATAGCCACCACACTACCGATCATTATATCCGGATCAAAATCTTTCTTCATCACATCTGTGGGGAAGTTATTATATATCCCTCCGTCGTATGCCAGAAGTCCATCGATCTCAATAGGTTTAAAGACAAAAGGAAAAGTCATGGATGCCCGCACGGCATCTCCCAGGTCACCACTTCCCAACACGATCTGCTGCTTGTTATACACATCAGAAGCGACGCAACGGAAAGGAACAAACAGTTTGTCAAAATTTCCCCGGCAAGCAGCAGTAGCACTGCCATACAGCTCCAGAAATGCGACATTCATCTGAATTGGACTGACGACACTCGAAGGCAGCAGCGAAGGCTTTATGTGCAAAGAGTCTTTCAGAGAGAAACGTATATTCAGAAACTCAGGAGTAGGAAGGTTCTTCTTGAAATAATACATGTATTTCTCTTCCACCTCTCCCGAATACCAGCGTCTGAACTCTTCCGAACCGATCAGTTCTTCCATATCGTCCGGAGAATATCCCATCGCATAGAGAGAGCCGATAATGGCTCCCATGGAAGTCCCTGTGATATAATCGATAGGGATCCCATTTTCCTCCAACGCGCGGATCACTCCGATGTGTGTCATTCCTTTGGCTCCGCCACCACTCAATACAATACCCACCCTTTGACCAGATATGGTAAGAGTAAAACCAAAACAAAAGATGAGTAGTAGAAATCGCTTCATCATACAGGTAGGTAATAATAGTCTATTGTATTCTATTTTACCTCTCAAAGGTAGAAAAAAATCACATGTAAATCCTTATCCTGCATAAATATTTCATTCATATATACATTCCTTTGAGAACCGGAAGGAAATACCCGTTGATCCCTGAAAAAAGAACGCACCGTTCCATTGGCCGGAGCGATGCGTTCTCTTATTTCTGTATAAAACCTGAGGATCAGATCAGTTCAATACTTCTTTTAATAAAATTAGTAAGGGCTTCTCCTTTTAACATGTTATTTTGCAGAAGAGCCAGATCGATCAATTGTTTGACCACTTTATTCTCTCTGGCATAAGAAGCATAGACTTCTTTTTTCTTATCCTGCAAGTCATTATAGCTATTATCCAACTCGTTCAACGTGTCTTTTTCTGCTGTGGTGATCTCTTCTTCTTTCTTTCCTTCCTGAGCTTTTCTGAGTTCTTCGCGACGCGCAGCTATCTCTTCCATCTCCTTGCGGATGGGTTCAAGGGTCTTTCCACAGTCAGACTCTTCCTCTGAAAGTACCTTTTTGATCAGGGCATGGTCAGAATTAAGGACCAGATTGTACATATCCGGCATTTCTCCATAGAAGCTCATTCCGGCCTGGATATTTGCCATTTCTTTCATACGACGCATATACTCACTCTGGGTGATCAGGATGGGTGCGTTGTGTTCTCCCAACGGTTGAGCAGTCACGTGAAAATCAACCTTTTCCAGCTGAGGTAACTGGCTTTTAAATGCTTCGGAGAGTGCTTCCTGCTTATCTGCCGGCAAAGCTTCTCCTTTCTTATCCTCTTTTACAATCAGATTATCAACCACATCACTGTCTACGCGGGTAAAGCGGGATTTCTCAAACTTCTGCTCCAGCATACTCACCAACGCGACATCCAGCTGCCCGTCCATCAGCAAAACATTGTATCCCCTGTTTACAGCCGCCTCGATGTAACTGTATTGCTCATCCCGGTTACTGGCATACAGATAGATCAGATTGCCATCCTTATCGGTCTGGTTATCTTTGATCAATGTCTTATATTCCTCAAACGTATAATATTTACCATCCGTATCGGTCAGCAGAGCAAACTTCTGCGCTTTTTCGTAGAAATCTTCCTGCGTGAGCATACCGTAGTTGATAAAGATCTTCAGATCGTTCCATTTCTCCTCAAATTGCTTGCGATCGTTCTTAAAGATAGACTGTAAACGATCGGATACCTTTTTGGTAATATAGGTAGAGATCTTCTTCACATTCGAATCACTCTGCAGATAAGAACGGGATACGTTCAATGGAATATCCGGAGAATCTATCACTCCATGCAGCAGGGTAAGAAAATCCGGAACAATACCTTCTACAGAATCAGTCACATATACCTGATTGGAATAGAGTTGTATCTTATTTTTATTCAGATCCAGATTGCTCTTTATTTTCGGGAAATAGAGAATACCGGTCAGATGGAAAGGATAATCTACATTCAGATGGATCCAGAAAAGCGGTTCATCCGACATCGGATACAATTCCCTGTAAAAATTCTTATAATCCTCGTCTGTCAGTTCACTGGGCTTCTTTGTCCAGATAGGAGTGGTATTATTAATGATATTATCCTCGTCTGTATCTACCTGTTTACCGTCTTTCCATTCCTTCTTTTTGCCAAAAGCAATGGGTACAGGCAAAAAGCTGCAATATTTTTTCAGCAATGTACTCACACGTGACTCTTCCAGAAATTCTTTACTTTCCTCATCGATATAGAGGATAATATCCGTACCACGGTCTTCCTTTTCACTATCTTCCAATGTAAATTCCGGGCTGCCATCACAACTCCATTTCACAGCCTGTGCGCCTTCCTGGTAAGATTTTGTTACGATCTCGACTTTACTTGCCACCATAAAAGCCGAGTAAAAGCCCAGTCCGAAATGCCCGATAATAGCATTCGCGTCATTCTTATACTTTTCAAGGAAATCATTAGCACCAGAGAACGCGATCTGATTGATGTATTTGTCAATTTCTTCCGCTGTAAGTCCTACACCATGATCTGAAATAGTTAACGCACCTTTCTCCT
Source organism: Bacteroides sp. (assembly GCA_020861095.1). Classification (GTDB taxonomy): domain Bacteria; phylum Bacteroidota; class Bacteroidia; order Bacteroidales; family Bacteroidaceae; genus Bacteroides. The sequence continues at coordinate 3,004 of JAJBTC010000195.1, read as the reverse complement.
TATCTATAGAGACATGAATCGTGAGATCGCCCAATTCTCCTTTGAATTCTCCCAATGAGGCAAGGGTCTTTAGCTTCTGAGTAGCATCTACCGCATTAGACACCAATTCCCGCAGGAATATTTCATGATCGCTGTAGAGAAACTTTTTAATAATGGGAAAAATGTTCTCTGTGGTTACTCCAATATTACCTTTTTGCATAATTCTGATATATTTTAAATTTTATTTTTGAATAAAACGAATGTCTCTTCCCTCCAAAACAAAAAAAATGCCAGACTGTTTCAGTCTGACATTTTGACGTAATTTATACAAATAATTTCTTTGTTACGCAAGAGAAGGAGAGGCGTTCTTTATCTCCAGTTCCTCTTTCTCCGGATTCATAGATACCTGGATGGAATCTCCCTCCCGGAGAGAAGAACTGACGATCAGTTCAGACAATCCGTCCTCCACATACGTTTGGATCGCTCTCCTCAACGGACGTGCTCCATATTGCACATCATATCCTTTCTTAGCCAGGAATTCCTTAGCCTGATCATCCAACTTCAGTTTGTATCCAAGTGCCTCTACACGTTCGTAAAGCCCCTGCAACTCTATATCAATGATCTTCGTAATGGCCTCCAGAGAAAGCTGATCGAATGTGATGATCTCATCTACACGGTTCAGGAACTCAGGAGCAAAGGATTTGTTCAGTGCTTTCTGGATCACACTCCTCGAAAACTCTTTATCATCTATCCGGCTCTGGGTAGTAAACCCCACACCACGTCCGAAATCTTTCAACTGACGCGTTCCAATGTTGGAAGTCATGATGATTACTGTATTCTTAAAGTCAACCATTCTTCCGTAACTATCGGTCAGCCGCCCTTCGTCCATCACCTGCAACAGCAGATTGAATACATCCGGATGCGCCTTCTCGATCTCATCCAGCAGTACGATCGAATAAGGTTTACGACGTACCTTCTCGGTGAGCTGTCCGCCCTCTTCATAGCCTACATATCCCGGAGGTGCGCCGACCAGGCGGGATACGGTGAATTTTTCCATAAATTCACTCATATCGATCCGGATCAGAGCATCTGTAGAGCCGAACATATATTTAGCCAGTTCCTTAGCCAGGTGAGTTTTTCCGACGCCGGTGGGCCCCAGGAACATGAATGTACCAATCGGCCGGTTCGGATCTTTAAGTCCCACACGACTTCTTAAAATGGCCTTAACAAGCTTTTCAATAGCCGGGTCCTGAGCAATGACCTTGGCCTGAAGTTTATTCTTCATGGCCGCCAGTTTGAGCCCTTCCGCTTCGGCCATACGCTGTACCGGAACTCCCGACATCATAGATACCACATTGGCAATCTCTTCCTCGTCTACTGTCTGACGGTTTTCTTTCAAATGATCTTCCCACTCTGTCTTCATCAGTTCCAGCTGAGAGGCCAGTTCTTTCTCTTTGTCCCGGAAGCTGGCTGCCAGTTCAAAATTCTGAAGCTTAACAGCCTCGTTCTTCCTGGCACGAGCCTCTTCGATCAGAGTCTCCTGCTCCTCAATTTCCTTAGGTACGGTCACATTCGTCAGATGTACGCGTGAACCCGCCTCGTCCAACGCATCAATCGCTTTATCCGGGAAATTACGGTCTGTAATGTAACGATCTGTCAACTTGACACATGCTACCAACGCCGCATCCGTATAATTCACATTGTGATGATCTTCGTATTTCTCCTTGATATTACGCAAGATCTGCAACGTCTCTTCCGGAGTGGTAGGCTCTACCATTACCTTTTGAAAACGCCGTTCCAGAGCACCGTCTTTCTCTATATTCTTCCGGTACTCGTCCAGTGTAGTAGCACCTATACATTGTATTTCGCCACGTGCCAGAGCCGGTTTCAGCATATTGGCCGCATCCATAGATCCGGCTGCGGAACCCGCGCCAACGATCGTATGGATCTCGTCAATGAACAGAATAACATTCGGATTTTTCTGTAACTCATTGAGAATGGAACGGATACGTTCCTCAAACTGTCCACGGTACTTGGTACCTGCCACCACGGAAGTCATATCCAGAGCCACTACACGCTTATCGAACAGAATACGGGATACCTTCTTCTGAACGATACGCAGGGCAAGCCCCTCTACGATCGCGGATTTTCCTACACCGGGTTCACCGATCAGGATAGGGTTGTTCTTCTTTCTGCGACTCAGGATCTGTGCCAGACGCTCGATCTCCTTTTCACGCCCCACAACGGGGTCCAGACGTCCCTCTTCTGCCGCTTTGGTCATGTCCGTACCAAAGTTATCCAGAACGGGGGTGTCATTTGCCGTTTTGCGTGAAGCAGTCTGTGCCTGATAACGCTCATCCGCATGCATACTTCCGGAACCTCCCATCTCTTCCTCATCTTCATCGTCATCCTCCGTAAACCCGGGACCGGAACTGATATCCGGCTTCAGAGAAAGCTGTTCCAGCACCTCTCTGTAATTCACATTATTTTCTTCCAGTACTTCTGCCGCCAGATTACTTTTATCCTTCAGAATAGCCAGAAGCACATGTTCGGTGTCGGCCACACTACTTTGCAACAAACGAGCCTCCAAAATACACATCTTTAATATTTTAGCTGCTTTCTCCGAAAGAGGTATATCGGCATTGGGAAGCAACATATCATCCTGATATTTCTTCATTGTAGCTTCAATCTGTTTCTTTATTTCAGTCAGGTCTATGTCCAGCTTTTCTAAAATCTCTATGGCTTTTCCTTCACCGTCGCGAATCAATCCCAACAGCAAGTGTTCTGGGCCAATAAAGCTATTGTTCAGTCGGTTTGCTTCTTCTTTGCTATATACGATAACATCGGATACTCTTCTTGAGAACTGATTGTTCATACTTCTTTATACTCCTTTTTCTAATTAAGGTTATTTGATAACACAAATATAATGAATAAATCAGTTTGTGCCATTACAAATTAATTCTATTTATTATTTCTATATAATCATTCTACAAATGCCATGCCACATTTCACCATACATTATAAT
>JAJBTC010000061.1:32278-47040 GCA_020861095.1 Bacteroides sp. | reverse complement strand
TTTCCAGCATAACGGCTATTTCTCGTAGAATGAGTTGCTGCAGGAGAATTTCAGGGACATGCGCATCGACCGGGTGTTGTTGCCGGAGCAATTGCGTTCCATCCCAGCCCGGTGTTTCGCGTATTCTTCCCTCTCTTCCATCGATTTTCCCTCTTCTGTCCAATATATCGCCGAAGGTGCTTTTATGGGTACCAGCCTGTTGAGTGAGGTAGATATACCGGGAGTTATCACCTATCTGCCGGATAAGCTGTTTGCCGAAAGCGGTATAGAAAAAGTGGGTCTTCCTTCCGGAGTTACCTCCGTGGGGTCGGAACTGTTCCGCGATTGCATCCGTCTGACTTCTCTGGATCTGCCTGCCGGCATACGGGAAATGGGAGACGCGCTTTTCAAAGGGTGTACGGCATTGCGTTCGCTAACGTTGCCGGTAGAGATTGCCCGGATAGGGGATGAAACATTCTACGGCTGTATCTCTCTGTCTTCTGTGGATCTTCCGGCTGAGGTACAGGAGATAGGAGATGCCGCCTTCAGAGGGTGTACATCGCTGCAAAGTCTGGATCTTCCCCAGGGTATCCGGAGTTTGGGAGATGAGGTCTTCTACGGTTGCACGGGATTGGCCTCTATCGAACTGCCTGCCGATGTGGAAGAGATCGGAGACGGGATATTCAGAGGCTGTACTTCTCTGGGAAGTATCGTTTTATCTCATCAGATCACAGAGATCGGGCAAGAGGCATTCTATGGCTGTAGTTCGTTGAGTGCACTGGACCTGCCTGCCGGTCTGCAGGAGATCGGACCATCTGCCTTCAAAGGCTGTACTTCTCTGCAAACGATCACTGTGCCTGCCGGGGTTTCGGAATTGCTGTCAGAAACTTTTTCCGGATGCACCTCGCTGGCATCCGTACGATTGCTCACTTCTACTCCTCCGCAGGTTGCTCTGAATGCTTTCTATCAGGTAGACCTGGAGAACTGTGTGTTGTATATTCCGGCCGGTTCTCTGGCGGAATACCAGGAGCACGAGGTCTGGGGAGAGTTCGCTCAGATCATACAAGAGTGAAATAGAGTATAGGTTCGGGAGAAGGCGTACCTATCTCCGGGTCTCTGACTGAATGAGGTCAGCCCGATCTTCTGGGATGAGAAAAGTCGGTTTATAAGTTTTAGCTTCGCTGATTGCCAGTTGAGTGATGGGAATCTGCGATTGGCTTCACCGATCCTTGCTGCAGGCTTATCCCCGATTGTCTTTTCTGACAGTGGCCACATAATGCGATCGTTTTTTGTTTGCGTATCATCATCTGTTTTCCCCAAGGAGTTTTGTCCTGGAGGTCTTTTAATTTTCTCACATGATGCATTACTAACTTATTTGTCCTTCCACACAGTTCACACGTTTCTGTTTTCAGTCTGTTTACAAGGCTTATGGCACGGGGATGATACGTGGGGCTGCCCCCGTTGTCTGTGTCGATGTTTTGTATCGGGTTTTTCTGTTTGAATTTATTCCTGACCCCATCCTTTTCAATGGTTAATCGTTTCTTTTTACCGGAGGTATGTCTCAACACTCCATTTTCCTTTGTTGGGGTGGCTTTAAACTGTCTTACGCCGATTTCATATCCGAGAAATTTTGCGGCATTTTCTGCATGGGTAATGAGGGTTTTTTCATCAGAAAGTTCCAGAGATAGTTTCTTATGCAGGAAGTTTTTAATCTCTTCTTTGAGGTGAATAGCATTGGGCTTACTACCCATAATCCCAATCAGAAAATCATCCGCATATCTCACATAGCTGACTCTTTCGTTAAGTTTCATAAACTTATCTAACTTGTCAAGGTATATATTTGCCAGAATGGGGCTGACAATATTTCCTTGCGGTACGCCTTTATCCGAATTATGGAATTTGCAATCTTTTATGTAACCTGCTTTCAGCATTTTTCTGATCAGGGAAATGAATCTGTCATCAGAGATTTGTTCTTTCAGTATCTCCATTAATATTTCGTGACTGATGTGATTGAAAAAATCTTTTATATCTCCTTCTATAAACCACTTTACTCCTGAGAAGGTTTTCTGTACCTGGGCCAATGCTGTATGACAGCTTCGTTTGGGGCGGAAGCCATGAGAGGTATGGTCAAACTGTCCTTCGTAAATGGCTTCCAGTATCATCCTTACCACTTCTTGCAATAGCTTGTCATTAAAGGCGGGTATGCCGATCGGACGTGTCTTCCCATTTTTCTTGGGGATGTATATTCGCTTTGACGGTTGTGGTCGGTAACTTTCATCTTTCAATGACGTTATCAGTTCTTCGATGCGGTCCAGACTCATTTGATCCATGGTTTTTCCGTCTATGCCTGGTGTCATATTGCCAGGTTTCGTATGTATGCGTTGGTAAGCGACGTAATACATCTCCTGATTGAGTAAGATAGGGTACAAATGTTTGAACTTGTAGTTCCGGTTTTCACTGTATTCCGCCAGACGGTTTAATATTTTTTCCGGTTCTCTGTTCATCTCTTACACATTTACGTTATATAAAGGTAGTTGGTTTCTCCTTCATTTGTAAGGCTTCTGCCTGCGCAGACTATGATGGACACTGTGTTATATGGTTAAATTTTTACAGTTCTATCTCTTGATCATTTTATGGTGTTTCTGTGTAAGCTACCTCGTTTATAAAATAATAATAGGATTGTATAGAAGGATGCAATTCCCATCTTTAAACTTCCTTCTACTACACAATATCGCAAAAGTATTACATATCGTGAATCAAACTATTGTATGGTAAACAAAGGAACTATCATTTAATTAACTTGGATTTGAACTTCTATTTCTCTATTCATTGGCAATAGCGTAATTAATGGACCTGTGATTCTTTGACACATTATACTTCCTATTCTTCTAACTAACAGCTTGTTTATTATATTACCCATTCTGGAGTACTATTGTAGCCAGTCTTAATCCCTATTCTATTGGAAGATACTCTATGAGTTATTTATTTTTTATTATTAAACCCAAAACGAAAAAAGTCTTAATCCTTATTCTATTGGAAGATACTCTATGAGACATTTTGATATGAGCTTTACAGAAAACGTGATCATGTCTTAATCCTTATTCTATTGGAAGATACTCTATGAGTTGGCAGACTTTTTTGCCGTTTGTGAGGAACGAAGAAGGTCTTAATCCTTATTCTATTGGAAGATACTCTATGAGAATGCTCTGGGCAACTGCCTGCCGGGACGGATTGATGTCTTAATCCTTATTCTATTGGAAGATACTCTATGAGCTCGCCGTCATATTTGTTTTCTTTACGCTATGTTCAGTCTTAATCCTTATTCTATTGGAAGATACTCTATGAGACTACTTTTTGTAATTAACTGAATCATAGTCTCTTTTAAACTGGCTTTGTCTTTTTCTTTCTTTTCTTAAAGAAAAAATTTGCCCATTTTTGAGCACCGCAAAGGTAATAAATAAAACAATAAGTCAAAGAACTTTTTACTATTGATTAAAAAAACATTGTATTCTTTGTATGTGTGATAATATCTAAGTTGATGTTTTGGCCGATGATTTTCATGGCTTTGAGGTAGTCTGTTGAAATGGGAACCACTAATATACTATCTTTATTCTCATAAGTAGCCTGTACTTCCGCCAGGTCATTTTTAATTTCTTCATAGACATTGGTTTCCAGGTCTGCAAGAAAGATGGATCGTTGTACGCGTGTACAACCTTTACGTTGAAGGTATTTTACGATGTAGCGTCTTACCTTGTCACTTTCGATATCATACATTACAAAAAATAGCATAGATGATGATTTCCTGTTCTCTCTGTTTACTAATCCTAATATTTGCCGTACTCTTTCTTCTGTCGAAGCCAATGTGTCATCTGTTCCTCGTATCCGGTTGGGAGACGGAGATTCGAACAGTCCCGAATTTTTCAGTTTTTTCAGGATACCGATATAATCTGCCGCGTTTTTCTTTTTAGACATACCTGTTATGAATATAGGAACTCAGAGATCAGATCGAAAGCAATATCATTCAGTTCGCTGTTGGTTCCCGATTTGGGCGATTTGACCACAGAGAACCCACGTTTGCCATAGAACAGGTTGATCTCTGCCATTTTCAGCCCCAATTTCATTTTTATCTTTTTTCCGTAGTTGATGTTGATTATTTCATATACCTGTATGCCTGTATTCACGATAAGTCTTCTAAGTTCTTCCATCATTTCGTTGAGCTGTTCGGGAACATAAGGGAGAGCTTTCTTTCCGGGGTGTGATCTGAGCCGCAAGATATTTTTTATTTTTTGTATAGACTCCAGATTCGGATCTTTTTCTTTGGGGAGGTTCTCGTTTGGGACAGATAGGGTGTTCCGGATGGAATCGGCCAACTCCTTTTTCATTTCAAAAAGAGCCAGTGGATTGTTGTGATCTATATAATCTGTTATATCTATATGCCTGGCATCCGGGTGATAGTAGACTTGCGGGTCAGAACTGATGAAGCAGGCTCTGCATACATCACTGGTACGTGTATCAATCACCTGTTCCAGGTGATAGGTTTCTGACAACCGGCGAACAAACGCTTTGTAGAATAACGCATATAGTCCGTGATCGTAGCAGCGTTCTTTGAGCCGGAACATGACTTTCAGACCATCTTCTCCGGGCGAAAGAAAAGACATCACAGTACAGGGATCTTGGTTTATGTCCGAACGCACCTGATCTATGGATAATCCTTTGTGGGAGATGTGGTCTATATCAACGATAAAATACTCTATAAAGGCAAAATTCTCTGTTCTCCGGACCGGTGGGTTGAAAACACCACAGACCAGATAAGGAAGTTCTCTTTTGAGCAGACTGTACCGTTTGTGGTCTATCTCTCTGATGATACGCAATTGCCGGATAAGAGATCCGATCTCCTGTTTCGGGTTCTTTATCCTATGATAGATATAGTCTAAAGGTATTTTGGCAAGCGGATCCGCGTTTCCGGTTATTTTTTTTCCGCGTATATCATACACATCCCGTTATTCGTATTTCTTAAACTTCTGTGCGAGATCCTGAGCATACAGGAACAGTTGCTGTTGCCTGCTGCGGCACACTCCTTTTTGCTTGATCACCTCTGCCAGGTAGTCGTTGACCGATTGGATCAGCACTCTTTTTCCCAGATTCTCCAACCAGTAAGATCCGTCTTCCCTTACCGAGTAATATTCTTCGGTCACTGCTTGCTGTATCACTAAGCTATACACCACATAATCGATCCAGATGCGGAATACCTCTATGATATCATACACCAGGACCGGACGGTTGTAATTGTTACGGTGCATGATCCCTATATAGGGATCTATCCCGGCCTTGATCAGGGCACTCTCTATTTTGCCGTACAGCAGACCGTAGCCATAGTTGAGCAATGCGTTCACCGGATCCATAGCCGGGTGCTGGCTTCGTCCTTCGAATCGCAGTGTTTCGGGGATGAAGCGGTTGAGCATCTCAAAGTATATCTTGGAAGAGACACCTTCCCAACCTCTCAGCGTAGGAGCGATATCCGAAACGATGTCTCCCTCCAGGGCGGATATCTTTGTCCGGTAGTCTTCCAGACGTTTCACTGTTTTGTCTATCAGACGCTTGTCGACCTCCCTGTCCGGCATCATCATCAACAATAGTGCCTGTTGGTTCTCTATCTTTTTGCATATGATCTCTTTGATCCATCCTACCGCGTCGCAGGAGAAGGAGAAGTTGACCTGCCCTTTCCGGATAGTCGATATGGATCCGTAGCGCGGGCTCCAGATCCGTCCGACCGGATTTCCGGAGCGGTCGGTGAAGAGGATCTCGATCTCGCGTTCAATGGCCAGCAGTACGGCATCGCTGGTGATCTGTGCGCCGCGGCCGATCTGTATCGATCTTATTCCCTCCGCAGGGATACGTTGCCGCTCTCCTTCCCGGGAGATCACAAAGCCTTCGTTGTCCCGGTTAAGAGCCGTACCGAATGTGTTGATAATAAGTTCCATGTTTATAGAGTGTAGGTTCTGAACCTTTCAAATGCGAAAGTAACCCGTTTCTTTCCGGGTTGTTCCTCCTCCACCTTCCGCCAGGAGGTAGAGGCTACACAGGGAATACCCTCTTCTTTCAACCGCCTGAGGAGAGCGACGGTCAGCGTCATTTCCCCCATCAGGTGGACTACCACCCGATGACCTGCCCTGAGTCGCAAAACTCCGGCCATACATTCGTCTGCCAGGTGTTCGATATACGTTTCGTCGCCGGACGGGTCTACACAGGGAAAGGGCAGATCTACGACCTCCCCGTAAATGCCTGCCGCCTGTCGTTGTTTCTGGTCCCAGTATTCCGATGGATGATTGGATAGATTGATCAGCATATGCGTCATTTTGCCTGTAGTTTTACGAGTATTTCTTCCATCAGCTTCCGGGCAGAGCTTTCTATTCGATTTGCTTCTCGGGGATTCGGTCTTATGCCCGAGTGGTTGATATCGTTCCTTAATTCACTCATCTGGTGGTATAGCCTCTCTATATCGGGGATAGATCCGATTATTTTCCGTATGATCTGCTTTTCCGCTTCTGAGGCAATCTTACCATTGACTTTCCACTCTGTTTCTTTGGTACCATTTGCCCGGATATGAAGTGTGCTGGCAGCCATGCTCCGATGAGCTTGGTTTTTCCAATCCAGGTCTTTTTGTTTGCAGATATAAGTGAGAATGTTTTCATGGAATATCGTAATGGCCTGTTGATGCAGCCCATTGTCGAGGCACCATCTGGCTGCCGCGAAACCGTTTTCTACATTCTCCTTTTCGTTAAAATTGTCCAGAGAAGAACTTATCTTCTCAAATACGGGCTTCAGTGGTTTGATGTTCAGATCGCCCGAAGATATATTGCGGATATTTTCTTTGAGTCTCCGTACAGATTGTGCTTCTACAATGCTGATTCCTCTGCATGTCTGCCGTTCTTCGATCACGCGATTCAAATTCTTGGCAAAGCATTCAAGTGATTTAGCCATTGGGTCCCGGCCTTTTGTTTCTGCTACTACAGGTTTAACCACTGACAGACAAAGGTCTGTCAGCCTTTTCGCGTTACCGTTCTCCAGGTAATCGGCAGCGGCAAAGGTCCAGTCCTGAAGCAGGCTCAGTGGCAGAATGTCTACGATCGGGGCCTCGTTAGTATGGGTATTGCGCGCTTCGTAATTGCCGTACGAGATGTGGCAGACCTTCGCGTTTTTGAGGAACTTGGTATAGTTGCCTAATACCAATACCAGCATAGGCAGGTACCGGAAACTATGGGTCAGGTCGAAATAGAGCCGATCGTCGTCCTGCAACTGATCGAACAACAGGGAGAAGATCTCCCACATCTCCTCTTCGTTCTTCCCGTCGGGAATGCGCACTGTCTGTACCTCAAAAGGAAGGCTGGCTTGTTTCAGGACTTTCTCCAGACCGGTATATTCCACCGGTTGTCCGTTCCGTAACCGCGTCTCTATGGAGTGCTCCCAGTTGCATGTTCTGGCTTTGTCTGTCAGCAGGATAATAGCGGTGTCGGTGCTTTCCCACTGGTTTTCTTGCCCGAGCAGGTACTCAAGGGTAGCATGCTGGATAAAATGTGTGTCGGAAGAGGAAAAATCCTCTTTCACATAGCGGCACTTCTCATAGATCCCTGTTCCTAATACTGAAATAAATACTTTTCTGCTCATTGTCTTTCTGTTTTTTTGTTTGAGGGTATATCCTCCTTTCAGGAGTTACTTCTAATGTTTTTATCCGGTTCTGTTTTCAGACTTTTACACCTCTCTCCCGTCAGCCTGACAAAACCCAACAGGTCATGTTCCGTACTGATCCGCCGGGTTTTGGGGAAAGCGTATGATTCATACTTCTGATTGCCGGGTCGGGAGGCGGGAATTACCTCTTTGGTAAAATTGCCCAATCCCTCTGTCCACGCGCCGGTGATGAAACGCCAGCCCGAGCCATGCCCCACACGGAGTATGCACGAACAACTACCGTCACATTTCGTGACTTCGTTTCTGATCCAGGTCAATCTGCTCAGGTATCTCTCTACCGTTTCACCTGTATCTTTGTCGGCGCGTTCCTGCCAATGGCTGATCTCCTCATCGATCAGTTTTCCGGTATGTTGGTTGATGGTTTTCAGCAGTTCCGGAATGGAACCCATACAAGCGGGTAGAGGTTTTTTCTCTTCTTTGTTGTTTCATAGAGCCGGGTATTCAGTTTCATCTGAAAGGTACTCTCCTTTTCCGCCGCGATCGTTTCTATGGCCTGTGGTTTGCTTTCGTCCCTGAACGATTTGCGCTCGCGCTCATTCAGGTTCATCATGCGGATGGCTGTTTCGTCACAGCTATCTCCGAAATAAGCGTCTCCTACCTGTAGAAAACGAAAGACATCGGTATTCGGGTATTCTCCGAAGAGTTCCTCTTCCACCTGACTGGCTGTGACTTTTGTATGTTTTCTGATCCGGTCTTGCCAGTTCTCTATGTCGTTTCCGTGGGTAGTCAGCATAGAGAGTATGGCTGTGCGGATCGCCCCTTTGAGAGAACTTCCGGGGAGGTAGGGTGTGCCGTTCCTGTCGTGAAGTTGTTCTTTGAGCATTTCTGCCTGATGGGAAAACTTTTTACGGATCAGTCTCCGGCAATAATCTTTGAGCGTGGCGTTGGGCGCATAGACTTTTATAAACCGGTCTATCGGTTCTTTTCTCTCTATGGCAGCTATCCAGTGATCTATATGCTCTTCGCCGATCAGTTGCATCACCCGTGACGGATCGATGATACCGATAGCCGGGCTGTTGTCGTGTGCAAATGTTCCATAGACAAAGTCGTTGCCATACAGAAGCATCTCTCCCGAACCTATGTGTACAGGGGTTAATGTTTTAATGTGTATGTGACTCATAGTCGGTATGTTTTATAGGTATGTGAAGGGGCCGGCCGCTTCTGTAGATCGGGTGCATGCGTCTGTCGTTCCAGTTAGGCCGCAGGTCTGTGATCTTTCCTTTCAGCCTTTGTGTCACCGGGAATACCGAACCTGAAGCAAACATATAGACCGATTTTTTGCGCAGGTGTCTGAAATCTTCCTCACTGCTTCCCGAGAGGTATCCGCCCCGCAGCAGCAGTTCGTACCGCGAACGTTCCGGGGAAAGTTCTTTCAACTCTTCTTCCGTAGGTAGATACAACGAAAGGAGCAGGGTGGCGTTGGCATCTTCGGGATTCTCTATGGTCAGCGTGTCGGTTTCGACAGAGAACTTACCTCCTCCCACATTCCTGTCGGTACCTATTCCCTGCTCTCCCAATCGGATGAATAGCCTGATCACCTCTTGCAGTAACTTTCCGGAGGCATCGGTCAGGCAGAAGAGTCCCGCCTCGCTGTCGAAGTATTTCCATTCGAAGAAAAAAGGTGTAGCATCTTCGCCTTCTTCCCGGGGCACATATACGCGCTGATTTACCTGCGACAGATACAGTGGCGTATGTGGCGGTGGGTCTGCGTGCAGGAACTCACCTTGCAACTGGCTCTCTTTCGCAAGGATCTCCTCTCCGGCAATCACTTTCTTCCACAGTCCGGACTCTATGTACCGGATACTTTTCAGCTGTTTACGATACTCGTGCTCCTCTTTGCCCGGGATGCAAACGGCTATTTTCCCCAACGGCTTAGGCAGGTAATACTGCTTCCGGTAGAACGGGAATGCCGAACTGAGCGTGAAAGAAGAAAGGAATTCTTCTGTATCCTTAGTCTCTCCCTGTTGGGCACGCAAGGCAGCCAGAGCGGAAGATAACGTATCGGAGTGCAGGTCCGCCGCTGAAAAGTCGTAATTCTCTTTTCCGGAACCAACGTGCAGGGGAGACAGGTGTACCAGCCTGATGAGGGTGTATGTAGCCATGATCAGTAGGGCTTTGATTCTTCCTGATAGTTGATCTCGATCTGTCCGTCGCCACCCGAACCGTGTCTACCCAGATACTTGTCATGGGACTTTGTTTCTTCCTGATAGTTGATCTCGATCTGTCCGTAGCCACGCGAGCCGTGTCCACCCAGATAGTCGTCATGGAGCAGTAAGATGGCTTGTTCGAGAGTATTTCTCAATGCGTCCTCGTTTTCGCCTTCAAACACATTCAATACCATGTTGAGACGGAAGCGGGCACCTGCCGGAACCCGTTCCAAGGTACGTGGATTGGCTTTGGCCGTCACCCGATCGATCGAAACCTCTGTCTTGCTTTCTGTATAGAGCAGGTCTGTCTGGCTGAAATCACAGGATTTTGTATCCAGCTCCGCATCCCGTACAATCAGGCGCGACGGGCGGCTCTGTTTGTTGTCTCCGGAGACTCCGAACAGGGCTCCGGCCTTAGAGTGGATGTCGTTTGTTGGTTTTCCGTTATATGTCTCTCCATTGAATATCTCAACAAGAGCGCGCATCTTCCCTTTCAGTGAACTGCCCGGGATATAGGGAATGTTGCTGATCGGGTTGCGAACTACAAAATTGTCTGGTCCGCCGATATTCAGCGCGGCATTGGTTCCGCCTATGTGTAAGCCGGTTTTCAGGGTAATGGTACCTGTATATAAGATCTTTTTTATTAATTTCTTGGACATATCGCTGATTTTTTAATTATTGTATATGGGTTGAAAAGGATTTCAGTCTTTGCCACCGTATGCTTTGTGGTAGGCCAGTATGGCTTCGAAAAGGTCGCAGAAATTCTGAAACGTCTTTTCGTCGGAAACACTTCTGGAACCCTCGTCAAAGATTTTCTTAAATAACCTTAGTCCTTCGTTCTCCTTATCTCTGCCCAAAGCGTAAGCGACTTTGGGACGCAACAGATAAAAGGAATTCTTGTGGTTCTCATATTTTCCTATCTGTATGCGTTTGATCTCACCATAGATGCTACGGATCTTGGATTTGCTCAGTTTTTTAGCCATATACTTACCTGCTTTCTCCGCAAAATCAATCAGATCTTTATCCGCTCCTTCTTTTATCCACCTCTCCTGATAGTTTAGTTCCTTAAATTTCTCATTGATGAGTGTTTCAGGGTTCTGGTGGTTTCCCTTGTAATTTTTTCTAGGATCATTTGGTGGATTGTTACTCTGTTTTCTACCCTGATCTTTTCCGTAATTGTTGTTGTACATAGATATATTATTTTATATGTTTTTGTTCATCCTTTGTTCTCAGTTGCAATTCTGCCCATCTGCAGGCGAAGGCCCATAGTTCCAGTGGGTGATAATGGCTCGCTATCGCATTGCCGTTTAACACATTCTTGTTTCCGGCCACCTCTGCTTTACAGTTGCCGATCAGTCGTTTTGCCCTCTCTCCTTTGATCCTTCCTGCCATCCTTCCCAGATCGTAGGCCATCATCCAATAAGTCTTGACCGCTCCGATCCTGTGGTCTCTGATCTCCGCGCTGGCTGCATGGGAGAGTATCTTAGCAATAAAAGATTTCGGAAGAGCATTTTCTTCAATCCGTTCCGCGATCTCGTCCTTCAGTCGTTCTACTACCGGAAACTCCTTTTCCCAGTTCAGGGGCATATTCATAAATGAGATCGCGTTTTTTCCCTTTCCTCCGCATTGGTGAGTTTTGGCTCTTTTTTCTTCTTTGCCACTCTCTTCGGCCCCTTTCATCACCGGATATTTGGCGGGTACGATGGCGATACCTCCCGAGAGGGAGAAGGCGGGATTGTAGCAGGTGAACTTTCTGAAGTCTTCCTGTATACGGTTGGCCATGCGTAGGATGATGTCCCAGCGTCCTATGATGAACAGGTCGTCTCCTCCGCTGTAGATGATGAAAGACTTGTCGGCCGATACCTCCCGGCGGATCGTATTCAGATAGCCGGAAAAGAAGTAATCGAAAGAACGGCTCAGCGCGGCGTATCTCGACAAGGTGGCTCTTTCGGGAGCTATGCCCGACTGGAAGATCTGCCCCAGGTTGTCTACATCCATGCGCAGCACACCCATACGTGAGAATCCCGGATCCTGACACATCTCGTCGAAGGTACGGTCATTGAACTCGTTTCCACCGTAAAACTCCAGACCGTAGATGTTTTCGGTTCCTTTGCCTGCCGCCATGAATTCACAATTCCCTTCTTTGCCGTTCAGGGTAATGACGGAAACCCTGTCTGCGGAGGCTTTGAGTGGCTTCTTCATCCCGCTTAGTTCCTGGTGAGAGAGAAAATAGTAACGAAAGCCCAACTCAGCCGGATGGATACTGGTCTTTTCTTTCCAGTCAGGTATAGCGTTTTCCGATACCACCATGATCTCCGATTCGCGCAGGGCTTTCCCGATACGGATCTGATCGCGGGTAATTTTTTCAGTACCAGTTCTCCCTCTTTCTCCGGTTTTTCGCCGGGTAGGAATTCCTCTCCCGTGATGGTATCTCTTGCTGTGTCTCCCCCGCGTAGGGTAGGAGTAAAGAAAGAGTTGTACTCCCGGGTTATCTGTCCGGAAAATTTGCACGACTTTTTCCGGTCCCGTTTCGCGAACAGCTTGCCCCATACCTCTCCCAGATGTTCTCCTTTGTGCAGGAATGCTTTTTCAGACACAGCTATGCTATCTATCGCTACAAAAAGCGAGGTGCCGTGCGAGCGGAACAGGTGTTCTTCTATCTTTTCTATCGCGTTTTCTAATTTCTTTCTTACAAAGGACGTGTTGGGAGCGATGAGGTAGAAGCCTCCTCCGGAATTATAGATGACATTTGCCCGGAACAGCCGGAGCTCTCTGAGGAGATAGCGCACTACCGCATCGGAAAGCAGCCGCAGGTAGAAGGAGCGCCCTTTCAGGTTCTTGCCCGCGTATCTGGATACGATCTGATAGATGTAGCTCTGTATACCACTGAAGTCTGCCCCGATGAGCAGGAAAGGATTTTCCGTCTCCTCTTCCGATTGCTCTATGTCGTAAAGACAAACGGCTAATGCTGCGGTGGTCTTCAGGTGGTCGTAGAGCGATACGTCCGGAAAGTGGATCGTACTTGCCGGGATGCAAGTGGTATACTTGAACAACAGATTCAGCAAGGTTTCTGAAAAGGTGTGATACTCTCTTGCCTGGATAAACTTGAACTCCCCGACGAATGAGTTCCAGAGAGAGAGATAGTCCGGATCCGTATCAAAGGATTGCCGCGGGAAACAACCTTCCGACAAAGTGAGTGGTTCCACAGGGATGTATCTGTAGGTAGCGGGTTCTTTCTGTCCGATGGTTTGCAGAAGGGATACCATCCGCTTCTTTTTAAAAGCGTCCCAGCTTTTCTCGTCCTGATCATCTTTCCTGGCCTCGTCCGTGTCGCGATCCATTCCGGAGGAAAGAGCATCTGCCTTCCTGATGATCCGGCCATAGCCCGAGAGTTGCTCTTTGGAGAGATGATGGCCCGCGGCGAGGAAGATCAGGCTCTCTTTGTCTGCCAGGTTCCCCATATCGTCTTGCAGCAAACGCTGAAAGACCGACCGGTTTTCGTCGATGAACTGAGCAGTCCACAGCACGTGTTTGTGGGAATATTGCCCGTTGTAGAGAGGACAGAAAGAGGACTCTTCCTTGCAGTATGCTTTCAAAAAATGACTCGTTCTCACACTTCCTGTATCGGC
The DNA here is from genome assembly GCA_020861095.1 of Bacteroides sp. Lineage (GTDB taxonomy): Bacteria > Bacteroidota > Bacteroidia > Bacteroidales > Bacteroidaceae > Bacteroides. Next base: position 33,539 of record JAJBTC010000061.1, on the reverse strand, counting down.
CCGCTGGTAGAACTTTCCGATATCGTGTAGCAGGGCTGCCAGATAGAGGTGTTGCCGGATGTTTTTCATGAATGATATGTTGTTTATTATTGGTTATAGGGTTTGTTGGTACTTAGCGTTTTTACGGTGTCGATCCGCATCTGTGGCGGGGCTTGCAGATACCCGGGAATAATGGAGTTCTTATCCGTTCCTGATCCTTTACTGTTGCCGGTAAATGGTGCCAAACCCCTGGCTAACCCCTTTTCCCAACCCGATCAGGGAAGGTAGCGACACATTGCTTTTGAATTTTGCGTGAAAAGTGGTCATTCTTACCTTTTTGTATTCTAAAGAGTAAGACTCCTGCGCTTCGGTGATCTGACAGATGATCTGCTTTTCGAAGCGGATCCCTACCCCTTTGGCGAAAGAGAGGATATTCCCTGTCAGTATTTTCTCCAGCATGGTATATCTTTCGGCCAGACTTTCGCTTTGCCTGTACCGGGCGTAGTTTTCCTGATTGAGTGGCAGCCACTTGTTGATGTGGTATGAGAACGAGCTATCCCATACCTGCACCACCTCCTGCCTGGCAGTTATCGCTTCGATTTCCAGAGTCACTTTCCTGTTGCCGATGTTGACATCAAAGTTGCGCGAAGAGAAGAAGTCACCGATGGCCTCTGTACCTTCTCCGATGCAGACGATTGCCGCATTGTTCCTGATCCGTTTGTACTGGATCAAAGGGTAGGCGTAACGTAGCTGGTTTTCGGCATGGTTGTGAAACAATATATCCGCGTTTTCCGTCGCGTGAATAATGGCTCCCCGGAATTGGGGGAGCTCATGGGGAGAAAGCGGATTTCTGAAGTGTACGATCAGTATCTTTTGTTTTATCATGGTGTAGGTTGATTGTTCAGAGAGATAATCTGATATGTCTCAAAAGTGTTTTTACAAATATAACATTTATGTGTTAATAAAAAATAGATTAGTGAGTATTTTTTTATGGATCAGTCTGATTCGATAGGTGCGAACTGTATGATCTCTATGTTGTTGATGGCTACTTTTTCTCTGTGCTATGCTCCATCGTAGCACTTCGTCTGTATATGAATTGTATAGATAAAGTGTTGAAAAGAATAATTTAGTTGAGACTCGATTGTGACGATTGTCAAGTCTGATCATTTTACATATCTCTGTGCTTCATGGAGTTTACCGATTGTATCTATGGAAGAAGAGTGTATTTCCCAGGAGAGTTTGTTGTCAGGATACTGAAAGGGAATGTGTCCCCTTGCGGGTG
>JAJBTC010000061.1:0-32178 GCA_020861095.1 Bacteroides sp. | reverse complement strand
GCGGGTGACAGACTATGTTCCATAGGCAAGAGTAGTATAACAGACAGGAAGTAAGAAGAAAAGACAATGAAAGAGTTGGTCTCTCTGCATAGAAAAGCCGGAAATTCCGTATCGAAGGCTCTTTACGGAGCTGGGTTTTTCCGGTTCTTTGGCTTTCTGTAGCGATTTCCACCAGAGAGATGGGAAGGTATTTGTCTGTTTGTATCGGATGTAGCAGAGGCATTGACTCGTGTGGTCAGAGAGGTTCCTGCTAACATCTTATGTACCCCATCGGCAGCGGTTTTTTTATCCTAAACTGCCAAGTACATTGCTACTGGCCGGTTCATTGTTGAATTGTCCGGAAATGGATCCCAGAGCCTCTGCATTCAGTTCAAGTGCCTTTTTGCTATCTTCTACAGATCCTTCCTTATCGCCACTCAGCAGGCGGAGTTCTCCGCGTTGACGATAGAGCGTGGCAGATGCCGGATTGAATTCTATGGCTTCATCGAGAATTTCCGTGGCTTTCTCTATCTGTTTCTTTTCGGTGAACATCCGGCTCAGGAGGATATAAGCGGGTTCGTTGAAAGGGTTGAGCGCGATCAGTTGACGGTAGTCTGTTTCGGCTGCTTCGGCCGCACCGGCTGCTTTGTGCCAGTTTCCCCGTAACAGGAGGGCTGCTTCGTGTTCCGGATCGGTTTCGAGAATGGTATCTATATCTTGTCTGGCTTCATTGAGTTGTTTCATTTCCAGCAGGATCTCTCCACGGGCCAGGAGGGCCTCCGTATAGTCCTCTTTCAGAGAGAGGGCTTTGGTGAGGTGTGCGACTGCGCCGATCGGGTCTTTCTGGCAGTGGCGCGATCTGCCTAAAAGATAGTATGCTACCGGATCGTCGGCTTTCAGACGGATGCCTTGTGCGGCATACTGTTCCATCTCTTCGTATTTCTCTTCTATGTAACAGAGATGGGACAGGACCAGATAGGTAGCGGGCAGGTCGGGCTCCAGGCAGATCATACGTGTCAGTAGATCACGGGCTTGCTGTGTGTCTCCCAATCCTATATACAGACTGCTGAGGTAGTTCATGGTTTCGAAGTCTTCCTGCAACAGGAGAGCTTCGGTGAAGCATTTGACTGCATAGTCGACGCGTCCGATGCGCTGGGCGCGAAGCCCGTCAAATTTGAGTATCTCGAATTTCTTTGTTTCTTTTTTCTGTTGTTCTTCCGCTGCGTTGGTCTTTTCGCCGAAGAGGGATTTCAGGAAACTTACCATAGGTATCTGTCGTATTTGTATATGGCCGCAAAGATAAGGAAAAGTTTTAAGTAGTAAGTTTTAAGTTATAAGTAACTCAGGCAGATAAGAGGCTGTGAACAAAGTTAATTCCGGGATGAGTTTTTAAGTAATAAGTTCTGAGTAATAAGTAGTAAGTTTAAAGGTGTAATTTAGAACTTACTATTTAAAACTTATTACTCAAAACTTATTACTTAGAACTTATTATTTAAAACTTCTACGTGGGCAGCGCAAGGATGCCATCCTGGAGGATAAGCCGTTTTTCGTCCAGCAGGTAGCGGACTACCTGGCTGATCTCCTCAGTCTCCCGATCCAGTTTAAGAGCCAGTTGTGCCGGACTGAGGGGAGAATTGCTGAGGTGTTGACTGATCTTTTCGGCCATGGATTCCATATCGGCGGCGGATAGAGGTTTTCGTTTGCGGAGAGCTAAGCAGACGTCACATTGTCCGCAATCGTGTTCGTGCTGTTCTCCGAAATACCGCAGCAACTGCCTGCTGCGGCATATTCTGTCCGTAGTCACGTAGGAGACCATCGCGGCGATGCGGGTTTCGTATCGTTTTTTCCGATCTTCATATACCGAAGGAGGCAGTTGCAGGTGGCGTTGTTCTACCCGTTCGCGTGTATATATAATGTAAGGTGTCTTTTTGCGGGGAATGTAATCAAGCACCCGTTGTTTGGACAACAGGATAAATAGCTGGTACACCTGTTCGCGGTCGAGTCCGCTGCGCAGGGCCAGCAGGGCTTCGTCTATGTAGGCATAGTCGGTAAACAGTCCCGTATAGGAGCGTAGCAGGGTGCCGATCAGTGTCTCTGTTTCGGGGTTGCTTTCCCGGTATTTGTAGAGTTCGTCCCTGCGCACGGTGAACCGGATGCGGGAGGCATTGTCCTGTTCGTCGGTATATTCGATGTATCCGGCCTGTGTCAGGATCTTGAGCGCACTGTGTGCCGGCACCGGGTAGTGTTTGAAGGTACGGCAAAACTCCTCCAGGTTGAACTCGTACATACACCCGCGGCCGTCGCCCATGGCCATCTGGTAGTAGTATTGCACATGTTCGTAGACTTCCTTTATATATTCCTTATCGGGAAAGGTATCAGGTATTCTTTTGCGCAGGGATGCTTTGTCGGTGGGAGCATGCAGGATGATGGCGTATGCTTTCTGTCCGTCGCGTCCGGCTCGTCCGGCCTCCTGAAAATAGGCCTCCGGTGAGTCCGGAAGGTCGTAATGGATCACTACCCTCACATCCGGTTTGTCTATTCCCATACCAAACGCGTTGGTGGCTACGATAAGGCGGCATTCGTCGTTTTGCCAGCGTTTTTGCCGCAGGTCTTTCTGGTCGTTGTTGAGTCCGGCGTGGTAGAAGTTGGCTGTGAACCCTTCCAGGGTCAACAGTTCGCTGATTTCTTTGGCGCGGCGGCGACTACGTACATATACGATGGCACTGCCGGGTATGCGCTGTAGAATGTGTATCATCTCCCCGGTCTTGTTGTCGGTATGCCGTATCAGGTAGGCCAGGTTTTTCCGCTCGAAGCTCATGCGGAATACATTCTCCGCGCGGAACCGGAGTTGCTGCTGGATGTCTTTGACCACCTCCGGAGTAGCTGTGGCGGTGAGCGCGAGCACCGGTGCGTGGGGGATCAACTCGCGTATTTCGGCTATTTTCAGGTAAGCAGGCCGGAAGTCATAGCCCCATTGGGAGATGCAATGACTCTCATCTACTGTCAGTATACTCACCTTCATGGAGCGCAGCTTGGTACGGAATATGTCCGTGTTGAGTCGTTCAGGAGAGATATAGAGGAATTTGTAGTTGCCGAAAATACAATTTTCCAGGGCGATGATGATCTCCTGTCGGGTCATACCCGAGTAGACCGCTGTGGCTTTGATGCCCCGCCGGCGCAGGTTCTGCACCTGATCTTTCATCAGCGCGATCAGCGGGGTCACCACGATACAGAGCCCTTCCTGTGCCAGGGCAGGCACCTGGAAGGTAATGGATTTGCCTCCGCCTGTAGGCATCAGGCCCAGGGTATCTTTTCCCTCCGATACGCTGCGGATGATCTCTTCCTGCAGATCGCGGAAAGAGTCATATCCCCAGTATTGTTTCAGTATTTCGTGGTAGAGGCTCATGCGTGGAAAAGAAAGGATATAGATACCGGCCGGAACTAAGCAGGAACGGTTTGTTCCGGCCGGTGTCGGTATCCCGGTTTATTCGGTCGGTTTGATGTCTTCGATCTGCAATTGCACCTCCCCCCGTTTGTGGGTATTCTCTTCGATGGAGTAGCAGATATCGAAAGATCGTTTGGTCTTGATGTAGCGTACGTGTGAACTCTGGCCGAAGGCGATACCGTTCATCACATTGTTGGATTTGTTGTCTACCAGTTCCAGTTTGATATGCTCCTGGTCGCGGCCCACCACCTTGCTGGTACCGTAGTCGTAGACATGGTGAGTACAGAAGATCGGTTTGGGATTTTCCGGCCCGAAGGGGTTAAACTTCTTCAGGTCGTAGAAAAACTTCATGCTGATGTCCCGGAAGTCGATCTCCGCGTCGATATCGATCACCGCGCTGGTCTGTTCTGGCAGTATATGTCCGGTTACATACTCTTCAAACCGCCGGGTGAATGCTTCTACGTTCTCTACCTTCATCGATAGTCCGGCCGCGTAGGTATGTCCGCCAAAGTTTTCCAGCAGATCCCGGCAATGTTCAATGGCCTTGTATACATCAAAGCCCGATACCGAGCGTGCCGATCCGGTAGCCATATCGTCTGTGCGGGTGAGTACTACCGCCGGGCGGTAGTGAACCTCTGTGAGGCGGGACGCTACGATGCCGATCACCCCTTTGTGCCAGTCTTCGTTGTAGAGGACAATGGAGCGTCGGTCGGCCAGTCCCTCCAGTTCCGACACGATCCGGTTGGCCTCTTCGGTCATATTCTTATCGAGGTCTTTGCGGGTCTCGTTGTACTGATTGATCTGGTTGCTCTTTTCCAACGCGGCGGAGAGGTCTTTCTCTACCAGCAGGTCTACCGCCTCTTTTCCGCTCTGGATACGTCCCGAAGCATTGATACGCGGGCCGATCTTGAAGACGATATCGCTGACCGTGATCTCTTTTTCGGAAAGTCCGCATACGTCGATGATGGCTTTCAGACCTACGCTGGGGTTGCTGTTGAGTTGTTTCAGGCCGTGGTGAGTGAGGATGCGGTTTTCTCCCATGATGGGTACAATGTCCGATGCCACACTCACGGCTACCAGGTCGAGCAGGGGGATCAGTTGGTGAAAGTCGATCCCGTTGCTCAGGGCGAAAGCCTGCATGAATTTAAACCCGACGCCACATCCCGACAGGTGTTCGTAGGGATAGGTGTTGTCCGGGCGTTTCGCATTCAGGATAGCCACGGCAGGTGGCATCACATCGTCGGGTACATGATGGTCGCAGATGATGAAGTCGATCCCCTTTTCCCGCGCGTAGGTGATCTCTTCCACGGCTTTGATGCCACAATCCAGTACAATGATCAGACTTACACCCGTCTCCGCAGCGTAGTCGATCCCCTTTTTAGAAATACCGTATCCCTCTTCGTAGCGGTCGGGGATGTAGTAGTCTAAATTGGAATAATACTGTTGAATGAACTTGTAGACCAGTGAAACCGCAGTGGTTCCGTCTACGTCATAATCTCCATAAATAAGAATACGCTCTTTTTTTCCCATTGCCTTGTTCAGACGCTCCACGGCGATGTCCATATCCTTCATCAGGAACGGATCGTGCAGATCATGCAGCTGTGGCCGGAAGAATTTCCGTGCCTCTTCTGCGTCGGTGATCCCACGTTGCACCAGAAGCCTACCGAGGATCGGACTAATCCCCAGTTTCTCGGCCAGTTGCCGGCTCGTTTCTGTCTGTTCTTCGGTAATGGATTGATAATTCCATTTGTGGTTCATTTTATATATTGTTTTTCTTTCTTTCTGTTCCCAGGTGTTGAAGAGGCATACTCCCCCATCAAGCCGTAAAATTACGAAAAAACCTGAGGGGATGGCGTGGAATTGCTAAAATATTATCATAGTATAAGAATCGCGTTTAAAAATGTAAAATCTGTAGATTTTTATTTATCCATGTGAGCGGGTAGGGAAAGGGGAAGGTACTGACTCTTGCCGAACGGATTTCCCGGAAAGCGGAGGATGCTCTTGCTTTTTGTCGGGAAAACGGAATGAATACCGATTTCTGTTTGCTGGTAGACAGAAGCGTACATTCCGGCAAATCTCGTTTCCGGGTATGGGATTTCCGGAAGGACACGGTTGCAGAGGCGGGTTGTCCTGTGGTAAGTAATGAAATGAGGAAGCGGCTGCATTCCCTTTTGAGAAACAGCCGCCTTCCGTTTATGATCCGGGTCTACCCTGCAGATTGCTCTGCCGGCAGATCAGGCTTTTTTCTTTCGAACGTCTCTTCTTTCGTAGGCACTGATAGACTGTATCCACTCTTCGGAGATCTCCTGTGATTCGTGCTTTTCCAGATTGAACGCTACGAGAATAGACTGGCATACACACTTCACCTCCCCTTTGTTATCTACCACCCGTTGGATGAGTTTCATGCTTTTGGTACCGATCTCGGCAACGGTAGTCTCCACGGCAATAGGGTCTGTAGCAAAGATCTGTGCCAGAAAATCCACTTCGAGATGTACCACAACGATCCCTTCCTTTTCCCAATCAAGGTCGGGGCGTACGGTGGCGAAATATTCCGCCTTCCCCAGGTCGTAGTAGGAGAAATAAACAGAGTTGTTGACATGCCCGAATTTGTCTACATCGTTGAAGCGCAACTGAATGGGCAGGCTATGGCGAAAGGTAAGCTCTTCCATATTTTGAATGATTCGTTTTTAATATCGGGCAAAAGTAGTACTTTTGTGTGTTAAACTCAATAAATTGACCGCCGGAAATGACGGAAGATATCAAAAAAGCTTGTCAGGTGTTGTGGGAGGGGGGAGTGATCCTCTATCCTACGGATACGATATGGGGACTGGGATGTGATGCCACCAACGCGGAGGCTGTGAAGCGTGTATATGACATCAAACAGCGGGTCGACAGCAAGGCGATGCTGGTGCTGGTGGACTCACCGGTGAAGGTAGATTTCTATGTGGATGAGGTGCCGGATATAGCCTGGGACCTGATCGAACTGACCGAAAAGCCACTCACCATCATCTATCCCGGTGCGCGTAATCTGGCCCCTGAACTGCTGGCCGAGGACGGTAGTGTGGGCATCCGGGTGACGAAAGAGAAATTCTCTCACCGGTTGTGTCAACAATTCCGTAAGGCGATTGTATCTACTTCAGCCAATATCAGCGGTGCCCCTTCTCCGGCCACCTTCGCGGAGATCTCTCCGGAGATCCTGGAAGCAGTGGACTATGTGGTTTCCTTCCGTCAGGAAGAGACCGGCAGGCCCCGTCCCTCAGGGATCATCAAGTTGGGAAAAGGGGGACTGATAGAGGTGATAAGAGAGTAAAGAGATTTACGATTTACGGATTTACGATGTACGATTTGAGATTCAGCGGCTTGGCCTTATCCATGGAAGAGCAGCGCAATAATTGCCGTCATACACATCTGCAACACGCCTGGCACAGGCGTACCGTCGCCTTTGATCCCGGAGCGTTAAGTGGAGTGCAGATGACAGGCGACAACAGAGCAAAATCTGTCTGAGCGAAGCGAGTTTTTTTGCTCGTCGCCGGGCATCAAACGAAGTAATGAAAAAAGGTAAATTGTACTTTATGGGATGTATTTTCAATCGTACATCGTCAATCGTCAAATCGTCAATCTCCTGGTGTCGTTTTCTTTGGTTCGTTTCTTTGTCGGCGCAAAGAAATGAACATAAAAAATAATATATGCAGAATAAACCATCCATCTATCAACATATCCTTACCTGGCGTGAAACCCACATCAGGGAGAAGCACTTTATCCTGATACTGAGTTTCGTGGTGGGTATACTGACGGCACTGGCAGCGCTGCTGCTGAAATACCTGATCCATCTGATCCAGGATTTTCTGACCAACCGTTTCAGTGATACCGGAGCCAATTACATGTACCTGATCTATCCGGTGGTGGGTATTTTCCTCACCGGACTGTTTGTCCGCTATGTGGTGAAAGACGATATCAGCCACGGGGTGACGAAGATCCTGTATGCCATCTCCCGCAGGCAGGGGCGCATCAAACCTCACAACACCTGGTCTTCCATCCTTGCCAGTTCCATCACCATCGGATTCGGTGGATCGGTAGGGGCGGAGGCACCCATCGTGCTCACCGGTTCGGCCATCGGTTCCAACCTGGGAAGTGTGTTCAAAATGGAGCACCGTACCCTGATGCTTCTGGTAGGGTGTGGCGCGGCAGGTGCGGTAGCCGGGATCTTCAAAGCCCCGATCGCGGGATTAGTGTTTACTATCGAAGTGCTGATGATAGACCTGACGATGACCTCCCTGTTGCCTCTGCTCATCTCTTCGGTAACGGCAGCCTCGCTGTCCTACATACTCACAGGTACGGAGGCAATGTTCAAATTCCATCTGGATCAGCCTTTTGAGATGGAGCGCATTCCCTATGTGATCCTGCTGGGTGTTTTCTGTGGGTTGATCTCTCTTTATTTCACCCGTACGATGAACTGGATCGAAGGGATATTCGGCAGGCTCAAAGGTCCGTACCGCAAACTGTTGCTGGGAGGGCTTTTGCTGAGTATACTGATCTTCCTGTTCCCTTCGCTGTATGGGGAAGGCTACGACACCATACATACCCTGCTCAACGGCAGCCGGGCGGAGGATTGGGATACGGTGATGAACAATTCTCTTTTCTACGGGCACAGGCATATGTTGCTGATCTATCTGCTGTTGATCATCCTGTTCAAGGTGTTTGCCACCAGCGCTACCAACGGCGGCGGAGGTTGCGGGGGGATCTTTGCTCCTTCGCTTTTCTTAGGATGTATCGCCGGATTTGCCTTTTCCTACCTGAGCAATGTATTTGATATGACTCCTTTCCTGCCGGAGAAGAATTTTGCTCTGATGGGTATGGCGGGGATGATGAGCGGTGTGATGCACGCGCCGCTGACGGGGGTGTTCCTGATCGCGGAGCTCACCGGAGGGTACGATCTGTTCCTGCCTCTGATGATCGTAGCGGTGAGTTCTTACCTGACTATCATGGTGTTTGAACCGCATAGTATCTATTCCATGCGTCTGGCGAAGAAAGGGCAACTGCTCACCCACCACAAGGACAGGGCGGTGCTTACGCTGATGAAGATGGAAAATGTGGTGGAGACGGATTTCCTGACCGTAGGTCCGGAGATGGATCTGGGCGAACTGGTAAAAGTCATCTCTCATTCACACCGCAATGTCTTTCCGGTGGTAGATAAAGACGATGTGTTGCTGGGAATGGTGTTGCTCGACGATATCCGGAACATTATGTTCCGTCAGGAACTGTATCATCGGTTCCGGGTACAGAAGCTGATGACCTCGGTGCCTGCCCGGTTGTACAATACCGACAGCATGGAAAAGGTGATGCGTACGTTTGACGATACCAATGCCTGGAACCTGCCTGTGGTGGATGAAGAGGGGCGGTATATGGGGTTTGTTTCCAAATCCAAGATATTCAATTCGTACCGGCAGGTACTGGTGCAGTTTTCCGACGAGTGATCTTTCGGAGGAGTGTTTTTAAGGACCCCCGACGGGAACCGGACCTGGATCAGGAGTTTAGGAAACTCCTGATCTATCCACCAACCGTCTGATCTGTTCCCTCTTCCGGATGGATTATCTGTTTTTGTGTGATTCCCTTTTTCTCCACTCCGGAAACTCCAGATACTGTGCGTGCTGCCTGTACTGTACAGAGAAGGTCTTTTTAGGAAGGTAATTATCTTTTAATTGAACATATATGAATTCAGAATACATACATACTTCCGCTACAGCGGAAAAGGGTTCTCTTCGTATCGTATATATGGGTACTCCCGAATTTGCGGTAGAACCTCTTCGCTGCCTGGTAGAGGGTGGATACAATGTGGTGGGTGTGATCACCATGCCGGATAAACCGGCCGGCCGTGGATATCAGTTGCAGCAATCGCCCGTGAAGAAATATGCCGTGCAACAGGGACTTCCTCTTCTGCAGCCGGAGAAGTTGAAAGAGGAGAGTTTTCTGGAGCAGTTGCGTGCCTGGAAGGCAGACCTGCAGATCGTGGTGGCTTTCCGGATGCTGCCGGAGGTGGTGTGGAATATGCCTCCGAAGGGAACTTTCAATCTGCATGCTTCTCTGTTGCCCCAATACCGGGGTGCCGCGCCGATCAACTGGGCAGTAATTAATGGGGAAACGGAGACAGGACTGACCACTTTCTTCCTGACCCATGAGATTGATACGGGTGAGGTGATCCGGCAAGTGCGGGTTCCTATTGCGGAAGAGGACAACGTAGGAGTGGTGCATGACCGCCTGATGAAGGAGGGTGGCCCGCTGGTCATAGAGACGGTAGAAGATGTTCTGCGGGGAACGGTAAAGAGCATCCCTCAGAACCAATTGCTTGTAGAAGGAGAGTTGAAGCCTGCTCCCAAACTCTTTAAGGAGACTTGCCGGATCGACTGGACACGTACGACCAGGCAGGTATATGACTTTATCCGTGGCTTGTCTCCCTACCCGGCAGCCTGGACAGAACTTGTCAACGGCGCGGGAGAAAGCATTGTGGTGAAGATATTTGAGAGTGAAAAAGTAACAGGGGAAGCTCCGCAGAAGCCTGGTACTATACAGACAGATGGAAAGAACTTCCTGCATGTGGCTACAGCAGATGGGTATGTTAGGGTGACCTCTCTGCAATTTCCCGGAAAGAGACGACTTCCTATACAGGAGGTGCTCAGGGGATATCGGATGGCACCGGAGGCTTTTATGAAAACAGATCTATTGACGATTGACGATGTACGATTGGAAGGATAAATACACTAACGATTGATAACATCCACCTGTAGAGACACAAAGAGATTTACGATGTACAGATTTACGATTTACGATTGAAATTACAGAAAGAATAGGTTTGTAAATTCCTATGCGTACCATTTTATATGCAAACATACGAGACGCATAGTTAAGTCTCCGCTGCATAGGTCCGATGTAGAATGTGGATTCCATTATATCATACGGTATTTATTAAGTGGATTATGAGGGGGTAGAGGATACAGAATGAAAAGAGCTGTTTCATAATATTGTATTGTATGAGAGATAGATAACCCGATGGGTATCTACCGATATATGCTACCCATGTCGGACGTACACCGCGGAGACGCAAATATGCGTCTCTACAGGTAGATGCCACCCGGTGTTTTTCTCTTCCATAGATACATTTCTTCCGGAAAGGCTATGACCTCTTTGAGCAGGCTACCCTACTCTTTTTAAAACCGCAGAACAACAAACTTTTGGGCCGTTTCCTGTGTTCAGAAAACAAAGAGTCTGTAATGTACATATTCAGTGGCGAAAAAAGCATAGCGCGTAGCCGATATATGTACGATTTTAGTTATTTTTGTAACACGATTCCTTCTACCTGAAAATACCAAAGATATGAGGCCTAAAATATCTCCTTCTCTGCTTTCGGCAAACTTTGCTCATCTGGGCAGAGATGTGGAAATGCTCAATTCCAGTGAAGCGGACTGGATACATCTGGATATTATGGACGGGGTGTTTGTTCCGAATATTTCCTTCGGCTTTCCCGTATTGAAATACGTTGCCGAGCTGGCCCGTAAACCTTTAGACGTACATCTGATGATCGTTAATCCCGAGAAGTTTATCGGAGAGGTGAAAAAGTTAGGTGCCCATGTGATGAATGTACACTATGAAGTCTGCCCCCACCTGCACCGTGTGGTACAGGAGATCCGGGAAGCAGGGATGGAACCTGCCGTCACCATCAATCCGGCTACTCCTGTCTGCCTGCTGCGCGACATCATACAGGACGTATATATGGTGCTGGTGATGAGTGTGAACCCGGGATTCGGTGGTCAGGCCTTTATTGGACATTCGGTGGAAAAGGTGAAAGAACTACGGCGGCTGATCGATGAGACCGGCTCGCAGGCCCTGATCGAAGTAGACGGCGGGGTGGATCTGGATACCGGTGCCCGGCTGGTGGCTGCCGGAGCGGATATATTGGTGTCGGGAAGTACCATCTTCAAAGCGCCCGATCCGACGGAGATGATCCGACAGATGAAACAGTTATAAACAAGACTTACATGCCTGCCTCTGTTCAACGGTATCCGATGCTTCGTCTGGTGATTCCTTTGATCCTGGGAATCGTGGCGGGCTATGTGCTGTTTGTTTATGGCGGACAGATACTTTTTTCCTCTTTGTTCCCTTTCCTGGCCGGATATGCTATCGTTGTGTGTTGCCTGTGGTTCTCCCGTCGCTATGCACTCCGCTGGCTTTTCGGAGTTGTCGTATCTCTGTTTTTGGTATGGACCGGCGTATGGCTGTTCCAGCAGGAGGCCCGGAAGGTCGTTTTTGATTTTCCTGATGAAGAAACCGCATATTACTTTCGTCTGACCGAAGAACCGGAGCGGAAGGCCCGTAGTATGCTCTGCAAAGGCTATCTGCCTGTGGGCAGGGACTCTGCCGGGGAGTTTGCCGTAGAACGGCACGTGTTGCTCTATCTGGCCGTTGATTCTCTTTCTTCCTCCCTGGTGCGTGGCGACGAACTATGGATCTCTGCCCGTGTCCGACCCCCGGCCAACCGGGGCAATCCGGATGAGTTTGATTATGCCTGGTATCTGTTTCGCTGCGGCATCAGCGGTACCGGATTTGTTCCTTCGGGAAAGTGGCAGCTTGCCAGGCATTCCGATACGCGCACCCTGTATCAGATAGCCTCCGATGTACGGGGCAGCGTACTGGACCTGTACCGGAAGCTGGGATTTGAAGGAGAGACCTATGCCGTGCTGGCCGCTGTGACCTTAGGATACAAGCAGGAACTGAGTGAAGAGATCCGGAATACCTATGCCGCTACGGGTGCCAGCCATATCCTGGCTCTCTCCGGACTTCATATCGGTTTTCTCTATCTGCTTTTTTATTACCTGCTGGTGCGTCCTGTGCGGCATCGTCCGGGAATCCGTGTGGCGGGGTTGCTGGTGCTGATCCTGCTGTTGTGGGGATTTGCTTTTCTCACCGGACTTTCTCCTTCGGTGGTGCGGTCGGTGGTGATGTTTTCCTTGCTGGCGCTCTCGTTGTTGCTTCCCGGCCAGGCTCTCTCTCTCAATACCTGGGCGGCTGCCGGATTTCTGATGCTCCTGTTCCAACCCTTCTGGCTGATGGATGTTGGTTTTCAACTCTCTTTCTCCGCTGTGGCTGCTATTCTCTGTATTCAGTCCTGGTTGTATGGCAAATGGCGCATAGACAATCCGGTGGGACGGTATCTCTGGGGGCTGACGACGGTCTCTGTGGCTGCACAGATCGGTACCCTTCCGCTGATCCTTTACTACTTTTCGCGCTTCCCGGTCTGGGGCTTGCTGACCAACCTGCTGGTGGTGCCCATGGTTTCCCTGTGGATATGGACAGCAGTCGGTATGTTGCTCCTGACCCCCTTTCCCGGATTGCAGCAGTGGGTGGCGGCAGCGTTGGGGAAGCTGATCGGACTCACTCACCAGGTGCTGTCCGTTATAGAGCGATGGCCTCTGGCAGTGTGGGAGCAGATCCGTGTGACCCTCCCGGAAGTAATACTCTGCTACCTGCTTCTTTTTCTGGTCGGATGGTACGTGGCTGGTCGTCGCTTCTCTGTGTTGCGGAGTATACTGATCCTTTCTCTCTGCTGGGTTTGTTTTCATTCCTGGGAAAGCCGCCGGAAGCATGCGGAGAATAGTTTGTTGTTCTATCATCTCTCTCCGGAATCCGCTGTACACTGTGTCTCTTCCGAAGGTGCTTCCTGGGTAGTATCCGTCAGTCCTGGATTGGACGAAGAGCGGATGAAACGTACATTAAATCGTTATTGGAGCAGGCTGCGGCTTCCTCCGCCACAGTTCCTGTACGAGACCTATTGCAGTGCGGAGATCTGCTGGCAAGATCCCTTGCTGCATTACGGAGGCAAGAGCATAGTCGTTGTCCGGGAAGATCACTGGCGGTCCATGCAACGCACGGAGCCTTATGCAGCGGACTATCTGTATATCTCCGGAGGCTATACCGGTACCCTGGAAGAGTTGTTGTGTCTGTTCCGGGCAGAGACTGTCATTCTGGATGCTTCACTGCCGGAATACCGTCTTCAAAGACTGATCACAGCGTGTGAAACATGTCGGGTAGAATACTTTGCGATTTCCCGAAAAGGATCTCTCCGGATTGCCCTGTGATTGCCGGGAATTTTGTAACTTTGTACATTATACAAACAGAGCCGGAAGGATGCGCTGGACAGTGTGTTTCCGGACAGAGAAATTATAATTCAGACTATGTTGACGAAAGTAATTGATCAGGCTCCTATTGATCATTTCACCAAATGGTTTAACCGTGCCGAAAAAATCGTGATTGTTTCTCATACCTCTCCCGACGGAGATGCGATAGGTTCTTCGCTGGGCCTCTGGCATTTTTTCAATTCCCAGGAGAAGGTAGCCAATGTGATCGTGCCCAATGCTTTTCCGGACTTCCTTCGCTGGATGCCTGGTAGTAAAGATATCCTGTGTTACGACAGGTATGCGGAGTTTGCCGATAAACTGTTGCAGGAAGCGGATGTGATCTGCTGTGCAGACTTCAATTCCCTGAAACGGATAGACCGCATGGCAGCGGCTGTAGAAGCCTCGCCGGCCCGTAAGATATTGATAGACCATCATCCCTATCCGGAAGATTTCTGTCGCATCGTGATCTCTCATCCGGAGATCTCTTCCACCTCCGAACTGGTATTCCGCCTGATCTGTCGCATGGGCTATTTCAATGAGATCACCCGGCAGGGAGCAGCCTGTATCTATACCGGTATGATGACGGATACCGGCAGCTTTACCTTCAACTCCAACAATCCGGAGATCTACTACATCATCAGCCAGCTTCTTTCCAAAGGGATAGATAAAGATGAGATCTACCGCAAAGTGTATAATACCTATTCGGAGAGCCGCTTCCGGCTGATGGGGTATGTGCTGACACAGATGAAAGTGTATCCGGAGCGCCATGCGGCGCTCATCACGCTGACAGGGGAGGAACAGAAGCGTTTCAGCTACATCCGTGGAGACAGTGAAGGTTTTGTGAATATGCCTCTTTCTATCCGCAACATGCGGTTGTCGTGCTTCCTGCGTGAAGATACGGAACGCCCGATGATCAAGGTCTCTCTGCGGTCTACGGGAAAATTTCCGTGCAACCAGCTGGCAGCGGAGTTTTTCAACGGAGGCGGTCATCTGAATGCTTCCGGCGGGGAGTTTTCCGGTACCATGGAAGAGGCGATCCGGGTGTATGAGAAGGCGATTGAAAAATTCGCTCCTTTGCTGAAGTAACCGGAAAGGTTAAAAGATAAAAGATAAAGGTTAAAGGATCGGAACTTTAT
The DNA here is from genome assembly GCA_020861095.1 of Bacteroides sp. Taxonomy (GTDB): domain Bacteria; phylum Bacteroidota; class Bacteroidia; order Bacteroidales; family Bacteroidaceae; genus Bacteroides. The sequence continues at coordinate 17,452 of JAJBTC010000061.1, read as the reverse complement.
CCGGCATATGGGAGGTAGTTTCGATAAAATCAGATATTTTTGTGCCGTATTATATCATTAAAGAACAAAATGAAGAAGCTTATATTCTTTTTACTCTCTTTTTGCATACTTGGAAGTGTATTTTATAGCTGCGACAATTCAAAGACTTACGCGGAAAAACTGGCTGATGAACGAAAAGCAATCAATAAATACATTGCGGATCATAACATCAAAGTGATCCCGGAAGAGGAGTTCCTGAAAGATACGGTTACAGATGTTTCTAAGAATGAGTATGTATATTTTGATACCGGAGTATATATGCAGATCGTGGACCGGGGAACGGAAGAAGTTACCGACACGTTCCGGAATAATGATATCGTACTGGCGCGGTATGTAGAATATAGTATCATGACCGGGGATACGATCATTGATATTACGGATACTCATTATGGGTCTTATCCGGAAGGATTCCGGTTGGTTCGGAGTGGTTCCAGTATATCGGGGCTTTTTCTGTTGACTGAGCCTGGAGTTTATCCTACATTGTCTGAATTATACTATTATGCATATGGGTATTCTATAACAGGTGTAATGAACGGTTGGCTGCAATCTATACAGTTTTTGCGTGATAAGTCCCATGTAAAACTGATTATCCCGTCCAAAATGGGACATACATACAGTTCCGCCGCGGTTTATCCCTATTATTACGATGTATATTTCCAACGATATTAATCTATCTCAACCTTCTAATATTGTTTAACCTATGACTCTAATCAAATCGATCTCCGGTATACGTGGTACCATCGGAGGAAAAGCAGGTGAGGGGCTCAACCCTCTGGATATTGTGAAGTTTACTTCCGCGTATGCCACACTGATCCGCAAAACCTGTACGGTCCGGAGCAACAAGATTGTTGTGGGGCGTGATGCCCGGATCTCCGGCGAAATGGTAAAGCATACAGTAGTGGGTACCCTGATGGGTATGGGCTGGGACGTGGTAGATATCGATCTGGCTTCCACCCCTACTACCGAGCTGGCGGTGACCATGGAGGGAGCTGCCGGAGGGATTATCCTGACAGCTTCTCATAACCCCAGACAATGGAACGCTCTCAAACTGCTCAATGAGCGCGGAGAATTCCTGAATGCGCAGGAGGGAGAAGAGGTGCTCCGGCTGGCAGAGGCCGAAGAGTTTGACTTTGCCGATGTGGACCACCTGGGAACTTACAGACAAGATCTTTCTTACAATCAGAAACATATAAACAGTGTGCTGGCGTTGGATCTGGTAGATACGGAGACGATCCGCAAGGCCGGGTTCCGTGTGGCCATCGACTGTGTCAACTCTGTGGGAGGTATCGTGCTTCCGCAACTTCTGGAACAGTTGGGTGTACAGGAGGTAGAGCAGCTATATTGTGAACCAACAGGCAATTTTGCCCACAATCCCGAACCCTTAGAGAAGAATCTGACAGACATCATGCAATTGATGAAAGGAAGGGATCTGGATGTGGCTTTTGTGGTAGACCCGGATGTAGATCGGCTGGCTGTGATCAGTGAAGACGGCAGCATGTACGGAGAAGAGTATACTTTAGTGACCGTAGCAGACTATGTACTGAAACATACACCGGGCAATACGGTATCCAACCTGAGCTCTACCCGCGCGTTGCGCGATGTGACCCAACGTTATGGCATGACATACAGTGCCTCTGCCGTAGGGGAGGTGAATGTGGTGGCCAAAATGAAGGAGACACAGGCGGTGATCGGTGGCGAAGGCAACGGAGGAGTGATCTATCCGGCCAGCCATTACGGAAGAGATGCCTTAGTAGGAATTGCTCTTTTTCTGAGCCATCTGGCCCATGAAGGTAAAAAGGTGAGTGAGATACGTGCTACCTATCCGGCTTATTATATGGCGAAGGATAAAGTAGACCTGACCCCGGATATCGATGTAGATGCGATCCTGGCCAAAGTCAAAGAGATCTACTCCAGCGAAGAGATCAATGATATAGACGGTGTGAAGATTGATTTTGCCGATAAGTGGGTGCACCTGCGCAAAAGCAATACCGAGCCTATCATACGTATCTATAGCGAAGCATCTACACCGGAAGCGGCGCAGGAAATTGCTCAGAAGATCATGCAGGTGATCCGTGAACTTGCCGGTTGAAGGATTTCAGATAAATAAAGGATAAAGAGCAGTGTTATTACTGCTCTTTGTCGTGTCTATCTACGAGACAGTATATCCAACTGAAAAGTGCTTCCTGAGATGGGTATTCTATGTTGTAATCAAGTAACAGAGTATACATACACTCTACTTTATTAGTATACAAATGAAAAAAATGTTGATCGTTGCGTTGTGGCTCTTTCTGGTAGGGTCATTACTCTCTTGTAATAAAGACGAGGATACCCCTACGGAAATTGAGCCGGAAGTTCCTCATATCAGCCTGGTAGAGAATACTATCCTAATATCGGACATCGTAGGACTGCCGGAAAAGGACTTTTTTGATAAAGTGCAAGTGGAGATCAGTGGCAGTTGCTGGGAGATGATAGCAATGGTAGAGGCTGCTTATGAGGATGGAAAGATCACTTTAGAACTTCCCACTGAATTTTCTGCGGAGCAACTTTCCCAGGTGGTGCGTTCCCATTCAACTGATTATTGTGGCTTCTGGCCGGCAACCTCAGACGATACCGAGGCTCTTGTCGCAGGGCTGGGAGATATTATCGCTTACAAAGGCGATCAGCGGGTAGGAATGCTCAGCCTTACAGACTGGTCCGGTGAAGGTTCTGTAGCCGGTAAATACGTTGTATACTATCACTATGCCGACCGGCCCTTTACACTCTCCGGCTATAGTTCTACTTATACATATGAAGCCTCTTTCGAAAAAGGGTGGAACGCCTATGCCAATGTGTCCCTGACAGAAGAGGGAACAGTTCTTTGTACGACTTCTATTCCGGAGGAAGTTTCTCTTACGTGGTATTTTAAATCCTGGTTGTATTAGGATAGCGATCCGCGTACAAACATCTTTTCTCTTTTGTGTGTTTTATACAGATAGGCAATGAAGCGTTGCTTACTCTATAAAAAACAGAAAATAAGGAGAAAAAGATATGTATAAAGATCTGAAAGGAAAGGTGGGAGTAGTTACCGGTTCCACATCAGGGATCGGTGCCGCTATTATACGCCGTTTTATTGATGAGGAAATGAAGGTCGTGATCAACTACTTAGACAATGCGCAGGCTGCTGAGAAGATGGTAGAGGAGATCAGACAGAAAGGCGGAGAGGCAGTAGCTGCCTATGCCGATGTAAAGAGTGAGGAAGACATTGCCCATTTGTTGCATACGACGCTGGAGGCGTATGGAGACCTGGATATATGGGTCAACAATGCAGGCGTACAGAAATCGGTACCTTCTCACAAACTTTCCCTGACGGAATGGCAGCGGGTGATCGACATCAACCTGACCGGTGTCTTTATCGGTGCCCGCGAAGCCATCAATTACTTCCTGCGTAAAAACAAACGGGGCAATATCATCAATATATCCAGTGTGCATGAGATCATTCCCTGGCCAACCTATGCTCATTATACAGCCAGCAAGGGCGGAGTGAAATTACTGACACAGACCCTGGCACTGGAATATGCCTCTCAGGGTATACGTATTAACTCCGTCGCTCCGGGAGGGATAGATACACCCATTAATACAGAGAGGGTGTCCGGTCCACGGTACCGCAAAGGCGATGGAGCAGGGATTCCGCTCGGATACGTCGGCACACCGGAAGAGATCGCCAATGTGGCGGTATGGCTGGCCTCGGGAGAGTCGAGCTACGTTACAGGTACTACCATCATTGCCGACGGAGGACTGGTACTCTATCCCTCTCCGGAGGATAGTGAAAAATAAGGAGGATCCCTGCGCAGGCAACTATACATCCACATATTACAGTGGCGATTGTTCCCGCCCGTTCCTTCACAGATCAATCTTTCTTTGCTACAACTATTTTCCTGCGGAAGTGATTCTGAAGCTATATATCCGGAAAGATCCTGGGAAATGTATCCATACAAAAGTGTGTTTTCAGGAGAGTGAAGAGCAAATACCATAAAAATGTTTAACTTTGTATCAGATAAAGCAGGTTGCAAATTGCTTGGATGCTTCTGACAGCCTGTGAAGATGTTTACCCAGATCAAAGGAGGATATATGAGAACTATTTTACTCGGTTGTATGCTGCTCCTCGCTTTTACTTCCCTGAGAGGACAACAAAAGAACTTCCATGACTTTACTGTACAAACCATTGAAGGAAAAGATTTTCCTCTTTCGCAACTGAAAGGGAAAAAAGTGCTGGTGGTGAATGTGGCTTCCAAATGCGGACTGACCCCTCAGTACGAACAGTTGCAGGCATTGTATGATATCTATGGTATGAACAATCTGGAGATCCTGGGATTCCCGGCCAATAATTTCCGGGAACAGGAACCGGGTACCAACGAGGAAATCCTGGCTTTTTGCCGCAACACCTACGATGTCTCTTTTCCTATGATGTCCAAGATCTCGGTGAATGGGGAGGATATACACCCGCTGTACCAGTGGCTGACGCAAAAATCGGAAAACGGAAAAGAGGACGCACCGGTTACGTGGAATTTTCAGAAGTTCCTGATCGATGAGAACGGCAATTGGGTGGCTACGGTAGAACCCAGAGAGAGCCCTTTCAGTGAGGTGATCCTGAACTGGTTGGACAATTGATAAGCCGACGATTTATCCGGAAAATAAGTGGCTTAACATGCAATCTCCTTCATTCGCTTCTGAAATAGCTTATGAAGGAGATGTGTTGTATATGTAGCTTTGAAATGTATACCTTTTACCTTTTTTCGTTGACTATGAATTCTTAGTCTTTTTTTCCGATACGGACAGCACCCGCTCTATCTCCCCTTCAAAATTCGGAGTAAACACATCTTTACCCAGGTTTTCCCGGATGTAGTTAAGGGTATAAAAAGCACCTCCGTTCAGTTCCTCACTGGGTGTGATGAGGCCCGAATACACAGTTTTGTATACAAATACTAATTCCCGTTCAATCTCCGATTCAAATACATAACTGAACAGGAACTCCGGAGTGAAATCTGTGATATTCAGTTCCTCGCGTGCTTCGCGTCGGAGGGCTATTTCTACACTTTCCCCCAGATCGATATGGCCGCCTACGGCCGTGTCCCATTTATCAGGCTGTATATCTTTCCAGACCGGACGTTTCTGGAGGTATAATTCTCCGGCTTCGTTGAATACATGCAGGTGGATCACCGGATGCAATTGTTTACTTCCGTTGTGGCATTCGCCCCGTGTGGCTGCTCCTATGATATTACCTTGTTCGTCTACAAGGGGAAACATCTCCTGGGAATTATCTTTCGGCATACCTATTATTGTATTATCTGTAAACGATATATGGCTTCTGATCCGTCAGTAGTATCCGGCTTTACATCTGAAAGCACATAACGATAAATTTTTTCAATGGTATAGATCCATATTCCGCAAACAACAGAAATAAGATGATTACAATCCATGTGATAACATTTTTTTACTGTATACATAGGTGTCTTTTTATGGATCAGCCTTTGCTTCGTATGAATTTCCACTGATAAAATGGATCCTGTTTTTTGCTTAGTTCACTGTTCCGGTAGCAGCAAAGAGGAATCTCCATAGCTCAGGAAACGGAAATCGTGCTCCATGGCATATGCGTAGATCTTTTTCCAGTCTGTACCTACGAAAGCGGATACCAGCAGCAACAACGTACTCTGAGGCTGATGGAAGTTGGTAATGATCCCTTTGACGATCCGGTATGTATATCCCGGGGCGATGATGATCTGTGTGCCTGTATGTAAGGTCTCCAACTGATTTCGGTCCATATAGCGCAGTACCTCCTCCAACGCCTCTTCCGGAGTGAGTTCCGTGGTGACTTCATAAGGTTGCCATTGCTTCACCTGCAACTCCTCTTCCGTGGCATCCGGGTGGTGGCGGAGCTTGACCCCGATGTGATAGAGACTTTCCAGTGTACGTACGGAGGTAGTACCTACAGCGATGGCTCTGGCCCGGTGCAGCAGTAGGGTCTCTATGGTGGAGCGGGAGACAGAGATAAACTCCCGGTGCATCTCATGCCCGGCAATCTCTTCGCTCTTGACAGGCCGGAAAGTACCTGCTCCTACGTGCAGGGTGAGTTCTTCGCAGGTGATTCCCTTTTCCCGCAGACGGTTGAACACCTCCGGTGTGAAGTGCAGGCCGGCGGTAGGTGCCGCTACCGATCCCTGGACGCGTGAATATACGGTCTGGTAGGTCTCTTTATCTGCCTCTTCTGCTTCCCGGTTCAGGTAGGGAGGAATGGGCAGTTCACCGAAAAACTCCAGAATATCGGCAAACGTTACACCGGGATCGTTCCATTCCAAACGGATGCGGTGGCTGGTACCTTCCGTACCGATGCGTGTAGCAGTGAGGGTGACTGCTTTCCCTTTTACCTGCAACTGACGGTGCAGCGGCTCCTCTTTCCATTTTTTCAGATTACCCACCATGCAGAGCCATTCTACCTGCCGGGTCTGCTGAAAATTGAGAACATACTCTGCCGGCAGCACCGGCTCGAGGCAGAAGATCTCAATCAGTGCGCCGGTCTCTTTGCGGAAATGAAGGCGTGCCTGTATCACCCGCGTGTTGTTGAACACCAACAGGGTGTTTGCCGGCAGTAAATCAGGAAGAGAGGAAAAACGCTTTTCGGAGATCTTTCCCTGGCGATAAACTAAGAGTTTCGACTGGTCGCGTTGCGGAAGTGGAAAGCGGGCGATCCGCTCTTCCGGAAGCGTGTAATTGTATGTGCTGATACGTATATGTCCGGGGTTTTCTTTCATCTGATTTTATTTCTTCGACAAAAGTAACGATATTTGCTGAACTGAAGAAAAACTCAGTCGTTCTGTCTGTGCAGACATTCATCTTTCACAGCAGAAAAGGCGGCCCGGCAGTCGGGTCTGTGAAAAGACAGAATAGAGGGTATAGGAACAATCTTCAGCGGTAACTGAACTGAAAATAGATTCTAAAAACAAGAGATACATGAAAATAGGTGATAAAGTCCGTTTCCTGAGTGAAGTAGGCGGCGGTATTGTAAAAGGTTTCCAGGGAAAAGATATCGTCTTGGTAGAAGATGCCGATGGTTTTGATATTCCGATGTTGATACGGGATTGTGTGGTTGTAGAGACAGACGATTATAACCTGAAACGCAAACCGGCCCCTGCGCCGGTGGCGCAGGAACCAACCAGGCCAGAGAAACCGGAGATTGTAGCGCGCCCTACAGAAATAAAAGGAGGAGATATCCTGAATATCTTTCTGGCTTTCGTGCCGGAGAATGTGAAAGAGATGACTACTACCCCGTTTGAGGCCTATCTGGTGAACGATAGCAACTACTACCTCTATTATACCTATCTGAGCGCGGAGGGAAAGTCGTGGCACAATCGGTCTCACGGATTGGTGGAACCCAATACCAAACTGTTGCTGGAAGAATTTACCAAATCTGACTTAAATGATCTCGAACGGGTAGCTGTGCAGTGTATACCTTTCAAGACGGACAGGACCTATGCTTTCAAATCCGCGGTCAATGTAGAGTTGCGTATCGATACCGTGAAATTCTACAAACTACATACCTTCCGTGAATCCGATTTCTTTGAAGAGCCGGCATTGGTCTATGATATTGTTCGTAACGATATGCCCACCAAACAGGTCTATGTATCCGCCGAAGAATTACAGGAAGTACTTTTGCAACCTAAAAACCATGACAAACCCAGAAGTCAGCCGATTACCAGGAAAGCTCCCTCTTCCCACCCTTTGTTGCTGGAGGTGGATCTGCATATAGATGCGCTGCTTGACGATACCACGGGTATGAACAATGCCGATATGCTACAGTATCAGCTGGATAAGTTCCGGGAAGTAATGGAACAATACAAAGGAAAGCGTGAACAGAAGATCGTCTTTATTCATGGTAAAGGAGACGGTGTCCTGCGCAAGTCGATCCTTGACGAACTGCGCCGCAAATATCCCACCTGCCGCTATCAGGACGCTTCGTTCCGGGAATATGGGTATGGGGCAACGATGGTAATTATCAAATGATTGACGATTGGGTGATTTACGAGCCAACGGTCGACACAGTTCATCGAAGATCGGCGTAGCCAACCAGGCGGTCAGCAAAGGGATTTACAATGTACGATTGAAAATACCCCATGTAGTTACTTTACTTCATTGGAAAGGTTTTATTTTTTTTGTTCTTATGTTCTTTTGTCTGATAAAAAGTATATCGCGGAGAGGCAAAAAGGAAGGCGTAAATAGAGGGACGCACATAGGGAGCGCACATCATAGGGAGACGCAAACAGAAAGAGGCAAACAGGAATGCGTACATAGAGAGACGTAAATATGCATTGTTGTCCGGAAAAAAGGTTAAGATTTCCGGAACTATCCGGATGAGACTCTTTTCCTCCGATTTTCTCTGATCTACCCCGATTTTCTCTGAAAACCTGAAGGGCTTTACTGTGCATAACCCCCATTCGCTCCACTTACGGATTGGCAGAGGCAGAAGTGATCAAGGCCAAGGCAGAAGCTCTCGAACAACAGGGCATCGTAGAGGCAACCGTGATCGAACGCAAGGCGGAAGCGAAAAAGAAAGAGGGTTTGGTAGAAGCGGAAGTCTCCAGAGAAAAGGTTCTGGCTACCGCCATTGGCGAATCCAGTATCATAGAGAAGACTGCTCAGGCAGAGGCTACAGGTATCGAAGTGAAAGCCGAAGCCAAGCGCAAAGAGGGTCTGATAGAGGCCGAAGTAACGAAAGAGAAAGCACTGGCCGAAGCCGCGGGTATCGAAGAGAAGGCGGCCGCCATGAAGAAATTAGACGGAGTGGGCAAGGAGCACGAAGAGTTCAAACTCACCCTTCAGAAAGAGAAAGAGGTGGAACTGGCTCAGATCCATATCCAGAAAGATATTGCCGACGCGCAGGCACAGGTACTGGGCGAAGCACTCAGGAACGCCGATATCGATATCGTAGGTGGCGAAACCATGTTCTTCGAAAATATTGTGAAACAGATCTCCAACGCCAGGGGTATTGACTGTTTGGTGAATGAAAGCGACAACCTGAGCCAGGTAAAGAAGGCTTTGCTTGGCAACGATGGAGCGGAAGGTGATCTGATGGAGCGTATCCGTGATATCGCCGGACGGCTGAACATCTCTACAGCAGATATCAAGAACCTGAGCATTGCCTCTCTGATCCTGAAAATGCGGATGCAGGCGGATAATGACAAAGACAAAGGTTTTCTGGATGATCTGATGTCTATGGCTAAGTCGATGGGAGTTTCCAACCGGAAACTCTGAATAGGTGGGATGGAGTGATTTACGATGTACGATCGCACACCTTTCGCTGTTTTTAATGGGACGATATATCATGGAACCTATAGACATTATCACATTATCCCTCCCATTCATTCTACGCGATCAGTCTGTAGAGACGCATAGTTGCGTCTCCGCGGTGTACGTCCCATCATTCGAAAAACATTGAACGGTGTATTCGATACGGGATCTGTGACACGGAGACGCAACTATGCGTCTCTACAGGTAGATCATAGGGTCGGGATAGCTGCACAACCTTACACTGTCTCGTATTTGTCTGTCCAACGTCCCTTCGCTTTCATCCTCTGATAATGGTCGGGATGAAGGAATAAATCAGACATCGTACATCAACTTATATACAATTTTTATTCTACGCTGAAAATATATGGAGCCGGATAAACATATCGAAACCCTGGAGTCAGGTACGTATGAGATCATACGCAAGCGTTTGCTGGCACAGAAAGAACTGCTGACCGGCCGACTCAATCAACTGAACGAGTCGCGCAAAGAGGTATTCAGTTCCACGGATTTTACGCTGGTAGCCAACCAACGCATCACTACGGACAACAATTGCGTGGCCCGGGGCATCATGGCCTTAGGCAACTACTGCATCTTCGGATACAATGTACACTTCGGCCTGCGGTCGGAGATAGAACTGAGCGATGTATTCAGTATATATACGTTCGAGGACAATCAGTTTATTCCTCATTCGCTGGACCTGATCCGGGACCCGGCCTTTGTGAACGACTACAAGAATCTCTATAAATACTATCGCGACTCTATCTTCTCCAAATTCCGCAAGACAGAGAATTACCTCTATATGATCTTCCAGACCAGCCGGAATGCAGAAGATCTGAAAGCCTTTAAATGGCTCATCAAGGACGATAAACTCCATTATATAGACGACCGGAGCATACATGAGGTAGTCAAAGCCCCTCAGCATGAATTCCAGTGGATAAAGACTACCCTGGAAGATCGGCGCATGGGGGAGTTTCCGCACGTATCTATTCTGGATAAGGTCTTTATCGAAGCCACTGGAGGGGACATTACCTTCAAGATCGAAGACAATACACAGACCGGCAGAGGGATCTACGCCGAGGCGGTGGAGAACAAAGATCAGCAGCTCGACGATGCCGAATATTACTATGCCGATCTGGGCAACCTGATCCTGATTCGTATCAAACCCTATCAGGAAAGCTTCCGTTCCTTCGTATTCAATACCCGTACCAAAGAGGTGGTCAATATCCGTACGCTCAACGATGCCGGTATCCTGTTGCCCGACAATCACGGGGTCATCTTCCCCAACGGTTATTACCTGCAGAACGGAGAGTATAAACTCTTTGAAAATGACCTGCAAAGTCTGGAATTTCTCCGGAAGATACAGTCGCCCAACGGAGAAGACTATCTGTATGTCTTCTATCAGTACGCCACCAACACGTATGTATTGATGTCGTACAACCTCATCCGTCAGCAGGTAGAGACACCCATCATCTGCAACGGCTTCACCCTGTTCCCCGATGGTACACTGATCTTTTTCCGTTCGGAGAAGGAGGCAACCCGCCATCACCAGGTGCAGATCTGGCAGACACCCTATCCGGTGGAAATGACCGAGAACCGGGAGAAAGCGGATAATATCCTGTATAAGATCGGTAACAAGGACATTGTCAAAGCCATGGCCGAATGTCAGGAGGTGATCCAGCTGATCAACAAAGAAGATACCTACGAAGGACTCTATGAAGATATCCTGAAAAAGTCCGGCGATATCTTAGATGCCTATTTCTGGATCGCGGACGATTCTACCTGTGCCCTGGCCGATCCGTTGCGCCAGATCAAAGACATAGCCAATACCGCTATCGATGAGTTTGTCAAGGTGAAACAGCAGAAGAAGCATGCTGCCGAAGTACTTGAGACAATCGCGGAGAAGGTAGATCAGCTGCTGCTGATGGTGAAAAATATGCGGAGCGATTCGTTGGAACCATTAGTTAGGCTGCTGGCGGATACGCGGGGCATGCAGGGACAACTCATCGAACTGGCAGATGTGAAATACATCGATGCCGGACGGATCGAAGAGATGAAACAAACACTGGCTACTACCTCCGGCAGGCTGTCGGAACGTACCGTGCAGTTCCTGCTCCGTGACGAGGCACTCGCTCCTTACGAACAGAAGGTAGAGCTGCAACGGGAACAGGTGGATACGGTAACCAAGGTGATAGATGCCCGGAAGATCGAAGACACCTGCAAGGAGATCTCTGCCGAACTGGAATTGCTGATAGACATTCTTAACAGCCTGAAGATAGAGGATACGACCCATACCACGCGCATCATAGAGAAAATATCACTGATCTTCTCTTCACTGAACGAAGTGCGCGCGCAACTGAAGAAAAAGGTAGATTCGCTTCGCACCAAAGAGGCGGTGGCCGAGTTCCGTGCCCAGCTGACCCTGCTGGAGCAGAGCATTGTGAATTTCCTGGAACTGGCTACCACACCGGATAAGTGCGACGAGTACTTCACCAAAGTGAGTGTACAGGTAGAAGAACTGGAAAGCAAATTTGCCGATCACGACGATTTCATTCTGGTGATCGCCGACAAGCGTACCGAGGTGGTGAAAGCTTTTGACGGACGCAAGGCACAGCTGATCGAGCAGATCAACCGGCGCACCAGTTCGCTGGAACAGATCGGTCTGCGTGTACTGAAGAACGTAGAAAACAAGGCTCAATCCTTCAAGACCAAAGAAGAGATACATGGATTCTACTCTGCCGATCTGATGGTGGATAAGGTGCGGAAGCTGGCTGAGGAACTGCGCGGACTGGGAGATGTATCGAAAGCGGAAAACCTCGAGAATTCACTGAAGACCTCTCAGGAAGATGCGTTGCGTATTCTCAAGGATAAGACCGAACTGTTTGTTGATGGGGAGAATATCATCGCGCTGGGTAGTTACAAGTTTGCCGTAAATCGTCAGTCACTCGACCTTACCGTCGTGCGCCGGGGCGAGAAACTTTTCTACCACCTGACGGGTAGCAACTTCTACAAAGAACTGGCTCACGGCGAGGTAGATCGCTACCGGGAGATCTGGGAACAAGAGATAGTCTCTGAGAACAGACAGGTGTACCGTGCCGAATACTTAGCCTGGCTGGCTTTCTGTGAAAGTCTGGTACAGCCCGGTCTGGATGCCCGGGCATTCATTGCACGCAGGGTAGAGCAGAGTTATTCGGAGTCTTACCTCAAAGGAGTACACGACCAGGATGCGCTAACTCTCTTTCGGAAATTCAGGGAAGCACACGAACAGTTGGGTGTACTTACCTTCGCACCGCGGGTGCGTGTAGCTGCCCAACTGTTCTGGAACAGTGTGCAGGATCAGGAGAAAGATCTGCTCTACAAACTGATCCTTTCAGCCCATAATGTGCTGCGCGCTTTTCCCCATTCAGACAATTATCAGTATGTGATCCGGCAGATCCGGGACATGTACGGGAAGTGGAACAGGCATTTTTCCGGTACCGATGTGGCTCCGGACGATGTGGCTTTGTATCTTTTCCGGGAATTTGCCGGAAACCATTCGTTCACTATCAGCCAGTATGCCAAAGAACTGGAGAAGGAGTTTACCGGTTATCTGCGTCGTCAGAAACTATATGATAACTTCAGCAGCGACGTGGCCGATGAAACGTTCGGTTCAGTAGAGCGTTTCTATCTGGTAGTAAACTGGCTGTCTTCTTTCATCGAACTGTCCGGATCGTACGCATACCTCCGGAAGTATATCGGAGAGACAGCCTGTCTTCTGCTGTTGCGGGGACAAAGTTTTGAGGTGAGAAAAAGCTCCGACCGCATCGAAACAGAGGAACTGCGCGGAAGCCATCCGCTGATAGAAAAGAACCGCTACCGTGTAGACTATCACGAGCTGGTGGCGAAGATGAAGTATTTTACCGAGGTAGATGTCCCTGCTTACAACGCCTTCACACAACTGAAAGAGCAGTTGATCCGGGACTACCGGAAGACGTTGAAAGTGGATGAGTTTAAACCCCGGGTGCTGACCTCTTTTGTGCGCAACAAACTGATCAATGAAGTCTATCTGCCGCTGATCGGGGCCAATCTGGCCAAACAATTAGGTGTGGCCGGTGAGAACAAACGCACGGCCCGTATGGGGATGTTGCTGTTGCTATCGCCTCCGGGGTATGGAAAGACGACCCTGATGGAGTATCTGGCCAGCGTCATGGGACTCACGTTTGTGAAGATCAACGGTCCTACCATCGGACACTCGATCACCTCCATCGATCCGGCGGAGGCCAGGACCTCGGGCGCGCGGGAAGAACTGAAAAAGATAAACCTCTCCTTTGAAATGGCAGACAATGTGATGCTCTATCTGGATGATATCCAGCATTGCAGTTCGGAATTCCTGCAAAAGTTCATCTCCCTGGCAGACGGACAACGCAAAATGGATGGTATTTTCGAAGGAGAGAGCCGTACCTATGACCTGCGGGGCAAACGCTTCTGTGTGATCATGGCCGGTAATCCCTATACGGAGAGCGGAGAGAAATTCCAGATCCCCGATATGCTTGCCAACCGCGCGGATGTCTACAACCTGGGCGATGTGATCGGGGATGCCGATGCGTTGTTCCGCCTGAGCCTGTTGGAAAACGCGGTGGTCGAGAATACGTGGTTTCAGCGGATCGCTTCGAAGAGTTTTGCCGATTTCTATAAACTGGTAGAGTATGTAGAAAATGGCAGCGAGGTAATGCCCGATCTGGAAGGGAACTATACCCAACAGGATGTAGACGACTTTGTGGCTGTGCTGCGGAACGCCCTGGTGGTCCGGCAGACGGTCCTTGAAGTGAATAAGCAATATATACGGAGTGCGGCTATGCAGGATGCCTATCGGGTAGAACCGGCCTTCAAATTACAGGGTTCATATCGTGATATGAGTAAGATGATCTCCCGACTGGTGCCGTTGATGAACCGGGCAGAGGTAGACAGGCTCATCCTGACGCATTATGAAAATGAGTCGCAGACACTGACCTCAGACAGCGAAGCCAATCTGTTGAAACTGAAAGAGATGTCAGGTGTGCTTTCTCCGGACGAACAGGAAAGGTGGAAGTATATCTGTGAACAGTTTATGAAAAACAATAAGTTCGCGGCTATCCAGACCGATAGCCAGACCGGGCTTGTGATCGCCCAACTGGCAGAGTTCAATGAGAATCTTCAGGGCATACGCAAAGTGCTGGGAGAGAAATAGGCAGAAACGCCTTTCCTTACCTATGTAAAGGCCGGAGCAGCGTATGTTTCCGGCCTTTGCATGTATATAAAACAGCAGGTTTATGTATTTTTGTCTGAGTAAGAATTAACTTTTATGCGGAAAAGAGTGTTTAAATGAAATGGATATAAATAGGTATAATGAGAAGAGATTGTTTCAAAATAGATTTTCTTTTATTAGAGTCTGACCTTTTTCAATCTCTTTAGACGAATAAGGATATCTGCAAGTGCTGAAAGCACGACCGATGCTATCCCAGGGCGGGGTGAAGCGTAGAGGAACGGAACGAGCCGCCACCCTGGGATGCGAGGCGCATACCCAGATGGGAGCTGTACGTACGACCGAAATTTCTTTATGTCATTTTTCTTTCGATCGTACGTACTTACAGCATGAGAAGATACTTTCATTTTTTATTTGGAGACGGTCTCGTTCAACGTTCTTCAGGGTTCATATCAAATACAATTCATCGTAAAAATGGAAAAACTCCGAAAAATAGCCATGAGTGGAGCCAGTGGATTTATAGGTAGCCACCTGAGCCGGTTCCTGACAGAAAAAGGGTATCAGGTGATCCCTCTTTCCAGGCAACATTTCCATCCTTCCGCTTCCCGCCAACTGGCAGAGCTCGTAGCCGGATGTGATGTCGTTATCAACCTGGCCGGAGCACCTATTATCAAACGTTGGAGCAAATCTTATAAGAAAGAACTGATCAGTAGCCGTGTACAGCCTACCCGGGCATTAGTAGATGCGATACTACAGGCCACTGAAAAACCTGCTCTGTTTGTCTCTGCTTCCGCTGTGGGATACTATCCGGATAAGGGGTGTTTCGACGAACATAACTCCCGCAAAGGAGACAGTTTCCTGTCCGATGTGTGTGAACAGTGGGAAAAAGAGGCATGGCGTGCATCCGGTGCGGTTCGTACGGTGATTACTCGGTTCGGGATCGTGCTTGCCAAAGATGGAGGAGCCTTCGGAAAGTTGGCTCTGCCGGCTCGTCTGGGCGTGTCTGCGTGGTTTGCTCCCGGAGATCAGTACCTTTGCTGGATCGCTCTCACCGATCTGATGCGTGCGATAGCGTTCGTCATAGGTACGGCTGATGTAGAAGGAGTGGTGAATCTGGTAGCTCCTCAGTTGCTTACCAACAAACAGTTTTGTCAGTTAGTAGGCGAGCACTACAGAGCCCATATACCGTTTAAGATACCGGGTAGCCTGCTGAAACTGGCTATGGGTGAGGTAGCTGTCAGCCTTATGGAAGGACAGTGTGTACGTCCTGCCCGACTGGTGGAAAATGGTTTTTCTTTCGGGATGCCTGATCTGCAACATTTTTTGCTTACACTCGGCAAGTAGGCTTTTTCTGAGTCCACAGAAAACTATGGCAAGAGGTGTAGTATATACTCCGGCACTCCTGCGTACTCCTGAACGAAAGCTATGGATGCAAATCGAAATATGCCACCGCACATATCTCCTGATCATTCGAATGGATAAGTTTGCTGACGCGGTAGTGCCCCGAAGGATACTCTGACTCTTGCGAGTTGAAGAACAACGTATCTACTTTCGTCTCCCCGGCTCCCAGAACGGTTAGCGGTGAAGTAAGCAGATCGTTGGATGGAAAGTAGACCGGATGCCACGCTTCTTCCCGTTGGTGTTCCAGTACATAAGAATTTCCGTATCTTACAGAGGTTTTTAAATGATTGGTGATCATCAGCCGCATGACATCCGATGAAGCAGACATACGTTGCGGTATGGTTTTCAGCTCCACTTCAGAGGTCGAATAGACTTTTTCCCAATTTCCATCCTCAGAGTAGTAGCGCAGACTATAAGGAGATTTGCCTCCGACAAATGTCAGCGTGAAGGTCTGATCCGGCCCGGCTTCGTAGAGTGGCCACCAGGATCTGTAAGGACGTATCGGGTTGAGTTTTTCCAATGTGTTTTTATCGGTCTCGGAAGGGAGTTGATGGTACTGGCGGTAATAGTTGGTTATATTATCCGCAAACACATTCCCTTCTTTCATTTCCCGCCGGTAGTGTATGTTGCGCGGGCTGGAAATCAGTACCACTAAGATCAGAATGATCACAGATACTACAGGGATCCATATTTTTATAAATTTCATAAGCCTCTCTATTCTGGGGATAAACAATAATCAGATATTCCGGGTCTTGACCTCTCACGTAACAAGCTCTGAATATACCTATAACATTTGAAACGGATTTGTGTTGTCCCGAAAAAATGAGTTGAAAATGCAGAAATGTATTATACATACTTCTCAATCGTATAAAGAGGCAGAGAGAGAGGAAGAAAAAAAGAGGTGAGATCCTTCGCGGATCACACCTCTTTACTATTGGATACTACATCCTCTTATTCCAATACAATTCCTTTGTTGTTCAGAGTTACGTTGATCAGACGGATGTACTTTGAATACTGCTCTTCAGTGAGCGTCTTTTTCATCAATTTGAGATTTCCGTAAACCGCGTTGTGCAGTTTTGCATCTTTGTTTTTCTTAGCGCTGTTTGCGCGATTCATTTGTACTGTAAAGAAATCACAGATATTTGTCACTTCTTCTACCTGATTGGCAGAGAGGTTGAGGTATCTGCTCAGACCCTTTACGTTGATGTTACTTTCCCATTTTGCAGTTGTAGGTTGATTTCCTGCTGCAAAAGTCGAAGCAGCTAAGCAGATGGCTGCCACCAGTGTTAATCCTAAACGTTTCATAATTACCTACATTTTAATTTGTTATACCTAAAAACAATCTGAAAACTAATACCTGTTGAAAACGGTATTTTATTCGTTTTTTTCTTTTTACCTGTACAAATATAAATACATGTTGTACAACATACCAAATAAAAACATTGAAAAATGTGTTTTATCACATATTTCTTGATC
>JAJBTC010000089.1 GCA_020861095.1 Bacteroides sp. | reverse complement strand
TGTAAATCCTTATGCGTACCATTTTATATGCAAACATACGAGACGCACGGCGTGCAGTAGTGTCCGGAAAAATAATGTAAGATTTACGGAACTATCCAACTGTCACTCATCCACTCTGAAAGCCCGGAAGGCTTTACTGTGCATAACTCTCTGAAAACCCGGAGGGTTTAATGTGCATAACCCCCAGTGAAGCGTAGTAAGGGCCATAGCCCGTAACGAAGCGACTGGGGGTACATCTGAGGCAAATACAGTCAACCCCAAAGTGGGTTGAAGAGAGAAAAACTACATTCTACATAGCATGAGTATGATTTGACCTCGTTATCTTCAGGATAGAATCATTCAACCCACTTTGGGGTTGGAGACAGTGATGTGATCACTACCCCCAGTCGCTCCGCTATGATGTGCTTCACTGGGGGTTATGCACAGTAAAGCCCTCCGGGCTTTCAGAGAGAATGAAGGTCATTTGGATAGGATAGGGGAAATGTAATCGTTTGAAATCTTCCGAGTAAAAAATGGATATAAAAAATTGAAATAAAACATGTTATATCAAATGTTAACGATTTATTCCGGACACCAGTGCATATTTGCGTCTCCCTATTTGCGGAAAAGAAGAAAAACAAGCAACCAACGGTCAGCGCAGCTAACATGTAAACAGGCTCTCAGTTGCCGTATGACCGCCTGTATAAAGCAGAGGCGAAACTCAGCTTTTCACGTTATTCACAATTGGTGATCCTGATCAGGTTCTTCTGGGCAACTACCTGAGGAATTAATTTCAGAAAGATCGGAGTCGTGATCAGAGAAATCCCAAGTACCAGTCCCAGTAGTCCGAATGCCTGTAACCATTCGTTGTGCAGGAAACGTATAGCCAGCGGATAGCTGAAATGCAGTATAGGACCATGGATACTCAGGGTAATGATCGAATACCTGCCTAAGTAAGAAACCACCGGAATGTGTTTGATCTTCTTGCAAAGCAGCATGATAGAAAATATCCCTGCGAACGCGGCTATATATAACTGGAATATATTCCCGCTGTAGTTGTTTGTGCGCATTCCCGGTGAAGAGGAAGAAAAGTAGAGTATACAGGCAGAGAGAATGACCACAACCGGAATGAACTTGTCTAAGCGATGGGGGAATAGGAAAAAGTTGTACCGGCGTATCCAGAACCCTCCGGCATAGAAAGGGAGAGCTGTTATGGCAATATCTATGTACAGAGGAAGAACCATCTGATTTTTTCCCAGGTAGAATCCTGTGGCACCGATCAGGAGGACGGCGAAAAACATAAGACCGACTCTTTTTCTCAGGTAATGCACCAGATAGAAGATGATGTTACAGTTGAACAGGGCCACCAGGAACCAGATCGGAGGGTTGAATTTGATCAGACTGTGTCCCTGGAAGATGAGCAGCAATTCGTTCCAGCTGACCGGTTGCTGGAAGGTGCCTGGTGCCACCAACCAGACGAGATATTTCAGCAGAAAAGCCCCTACATAGAAAAAAAGAAAAGGGATCAGTAATTTATTGACTTTACGAAGGGCAAATCCCTGGAAACCCTCATAGGATTTGAAAAACAGTCCGGAGATAAAAAAATAGAGCGGCATCCGGAATGCCGCAATCATGGAGTGGCTGTCGAGCTTGTCAAACGCTCCGCCTATGTGAGACATAACAACAAGTATGATGCAGATGCCTTTGGTAAGGTCTACAAATTCGATGCGTCTGTTCAAGGGATCTGTCATGGTTCCTTTTTTTTCGGACACAAAGATATGTCATATGTAATTACGAAGGTTGCGGAAATGTTTTCGTAGAGTATACGAAAAGTTAAAAAAAGCCACTGATTCTCCTTTATAGCGGGAGAGCAGAGGCTTTTTTTAAATAAAAAAAGATAATTTATTTTTGAGGATCTCTGTTTGTTAGCCGGATCAGTTGCCTGATCTTTTCGTTCACGCTATCGGCTTTCATCAGTTCTTCCAGAGTGATGTGCATACGGTATCTCCAATAATGTCTGGGGTTGGCAGGTACATTGATACGTTCACCCTGTACATCCGGATTGCGCCATAGTCCATCTATGGAAAGCCAATCCTGAAACGCAAGTATACAAAGCATGGAGTTACTGTAGAGGTGATTGCGTACGACCTCTTCGCAGATCTCCGGCGTAGCTACCACCGGTGCTTCTCCATAGTGTCCCAACATGGTGTTGTAGTATCGTTGGGTTTGCTGGTAGTCTTCTTCCCACCAACCTCTCAATGTAGACATGTCGTGTGTAGATATGGTACATACGGAACGATAGGGATAATGATCTGTACGTCCGAATTCCAGGGTCGGATCCTTAGGCATCCGCTGGATCTCCAGACTAAGGATACGCAGATCGTTCATGACCGAGGGTACACAGTCGGGGATCATACCGAGGTCTTCGCCACATACGAGCATACGGGTCGATTGAGTAAGTTGTGGAAGCTTTTTCATGGCCTGATCCCGCCAGAATTCATTGCGGCGGTGATAGTAATACTGATCGTACAGACGATTGAAAGCAGCCTTTTCCCAGTCGTTCAATGCCTGATAGATATAATCGTGTTGTACACCGATACGGGGGTGATACTTATGCGGTTCTTTGTGATCGGGAACAAACAATACGTTACTGATCAATGCATACAGACCGTCTCTTATCCATATGCTGTCCGGATCTGTTTTTCCTGCGAAGTAACGCTCTACTTCCCGTTGTGTATCGAATTCCGGACGCATCCGGTATACTTCCCAGGTATCTGTGGTCTCAATAAAAGTCTGTTTCACAAAATCGGTGTGCGGACCGAATATATGTCCGAGGAAATATTCATGGATATAGGGCTTGAGGTAGAATTCTTCCCGGAAAGGAAGACCATAACTCTCTATTTCTTCTTTAGACATTGGAAGTGCCGGAACGAATTGTCCGAGCAGACCATGCACAGCGTGCATCGGGATCTGCCAGATCCGGAAGAACCCGAGAATATGGTCGATCCGATAGGCATCGAAGTATTCGGACATTTTCCGGAAGCGTTTCATCCACCAGCTATATCCGTCTTTCTCCATGACATCCCAGTTGTAGGTCGGGAATCCCCAGTTCTGTCCGTTCACCGAGAAATCATCGGGAGGAGCTCCGGCCTGTCCGTCCAGATTGAAGTAGTGAGGCTCTGTCCAGGCTTCCACACTGTTGCGGCTGATGCCGATGGGAATATCACCTTTCAGCACAACTCCGTGCTCCCTGGCGTATTTGCTGGCTTCGAGCAACTGCAGATGCAGGTTATATTGTATATAGAAATAAAGAGCGATCTGAGCATAGGCCGCAGACCCGGGTTGACTGAGTGCTTCGATCTCCTCCGCATGATAAACGGAGTGAGTGGGCCATTTCCGGAAATCAGGAGTATGGTTGGTATCGCGCAGGTAACTGAATACCGCATAGGGCTGCAACCACTCTTTGTTGGACACGAAGAACTCACGGAAACCCTGGGATGCCAGTACTTTCTCTCCTTCCTGTTCGTAGATCAGACGGAAATATTCCCATTTGGTCCGGTTGACAGCTTCGTAATCAATAGCAGGGAGTTCGTTCAGTTCTTTTTGTTTCTGATTGAATTCACTCATGCGTTCCTTATCCTTGAGTGTGCCCAGCTGCCTGATATCCGTATACATCGGGTGGAACGCATAGATGGAAATACTGTTGTATGGGTAAGAATCGGTCCACGTACCGGTCATGGTTGTATCATTGATCGGCAAGATCTGTACTACTTTTTGCTGGGTACTGACTGCCCAGTCGATCATCTGTTTCATATCACCGAAATCGCCCACACCGAAACTGTTTTTCGATCTCAGTGAGAAAACCGGTATGGCCACTCCCGCGCCTTTCCATTCGGGCAGATCGAAATGAACATATCTGTCTGACAGGATGTACGACTCGTCTGGCTGCAGCTGAGGAACAGACAGATAACGATTGGGGTTCACTTCCCAGCTTTCTACCCGTTTTTCTTTCTTATTGTACAGAACAAATTTATATTCCAGGGGAAGCGTCAGTTTCGTGATGTCCAGTTCAGCCTGCCATTCGGGGAAATATACATCACTCATCATACAGGCCTTTTCAGGATCCCAGTTCCCCAACGCTTTCTGGTTACCACAAATGGCCAGGCAATAGTCCTGTGTCAGGCGGGGCGCATAAGCCTTGATGATAAGACTCTTCTTATAGGATCCGGGCATTTCCGAACGTTCGTGGTGAGCAAGCAGCGACTCGGTAAAAGCCGAACTGTAAAAGTACTGGTCTTCCGGTATGGTTTTCCAGCTATCATCTACATAGTATTTTTTTTTCGGATCGTTGGGCAGGAAAAGGGTCCGGGGGATATTGTCCCACTCTTTCCGTATCATTTGTCCGTCACGAAAAACTCCGTATGCATACGTAAACTTGACAGGGTCAGTGATCCGGAATTCTTTTTCCACAAACCAATGGATACCATCTACTGTGGTTAATGGCAACGCATGCGAAGGGTCATTGCTGCCGGTCTCGGGTGTCGAACCGATCAACCGTATGTCTTCTCCCCAGTTGGTTCGGTATTCGATATGAAATGATAAGATCATATATATTAGATTTGATGATTACTGTAAGCTGGTACCTATACACTTTACTGCAAGTATAAAGATATTATTCAGGAATTTGTTTGTTCTCTTTTCGCTAAATAGTTTAAATCGTATGCAAACGTTTGTGTGCAAGATGTTGTTAAACATGAAAAGGAGCTTTAAGGGCTCCTCTTCGTGTTTGATGCGCATATCGGGATATCGTAGCATCAGACGCTTTCGCCGGTTATCCACAACGCGAAGTACCACAAGTGGTACATATGAGACAACCTTCCTGATAGACCAGAGTTTCATTTTCACAGTTCGGACACTTTTTCCCTTTCGCCTCCGTGCCATCCTGAATGTATTTTTTCAGTGCGCGTTCCACACCGTTTTTCCAGGTATTGATGTTCTCACTGTCTAATTGCAGCGATCCTACCAGTTTGATTACCTGTTCTATCGGCATCCTCCAGCGCAACACCCCGGAGATGAGCTTGGCATAGTTCCAGTATTCTTTGTTGAACTTTTCGGAGAGTCCTTCAATGGTGGTTTTGTATCCGCGTTTGTTCTTGAACTGGAAATCGTACCGTTTGTTGCCGTTCTCATCTACATTCTTGATGATGTATCCGCTGTTGACACTCTTCGGCAGCAGGATCCCCTCGTCGTCGTCCTGCAGACCCGTGAAGATCTCATACGGTCTTCCATCTAAGAGTCCGATGAAAGCTACCCATTTTTCTTTGTTGTTCTGGAATTTGACCACATCCGCCTCCAGAATAGTCGGGCGTACTTCTACTACTGTGGGTGGTTTGCAGGGGGGAAGTTCCTCTTTTTTATCAGCCTTGGCAGAGATCAGTACTCCCGAACGGGAACCGTCACGATACACCGTACATCCTTTGCAACCCGATTTCCAGGCTTCTACATACAGGCGGTTTACCAACTCTTCGGACACATCATTGGGCAGGTTGATCGTCACGCTGATGGAATGGTCTACCCATTTCTGGATACGTCCCTGCATTTTGACTTTCATCAACCAGTCTACATCGTTGGAGGTCGCTTTGTAATAGGGCGATTTCTCTACCAGGGCATCAATCTCTTCCTGCGTATATCGCCGTGCCGGATCATAGCCATTGGCTTCCATCCAGGTTACGAACTTGTGGTGGAACACAATGTATTCTTCAAAAGCGTCTCCGGTATCGTCTACGAAATCTACCCGTACCTGGGTATCGTTCGGGTTGACTTTCCGGCGACGTTTGTAGACCGGCAGGAAGACAGGTTCAATACCTGAAGTGGTTTGTGTCATCAGGCTGGTGGTCCCTGTCGGAGCGATGGTCAGGCAAGCAATGTTGCGACGACCGTATTTGGCCATTTCCTTATAGAGTTCCGGATCTGCCTCTTTCAGGCGATTGATAAACGGAGTGTTCTTTTCCTTTTCTGTGTCGTAGATATCAAAGGCTCCCCGTTCTTTTGCCATTTCTACGGAAGAGCGGTAGGCAGCCAAAGCCACCGTCCGGTGTACTTTCTCGGAAAAATCCGTAGCCTCTTCCGTTCCGTAGCGAAGTCCCAGTGCGGCCAACATATCTCCTTCTGCTGTGATACCTACCCCTGTACGTCTTCCCTGACTGGTTTTCTTATAAATCTTTTCCCATAAAATACGTTCCGTGCGTTTTACCTCTTCCTCTTCCGGATCTTCGTCGATCTTCTGCAGGATCTGCTCTATCTTTTCCAGTTCGAGATCAATGATGTCATCCATGATCCGTTGTGCCAGTCCGACATGTTTGATAAACAGTTCAAAATCGAAAGATGCGTTTTCTTTGAAGGGATCCACTACATACGAATACAGATTGATGGCCAGCAGGCGACAGGAGTCGTACGGGCACAGCGGGATCTCACCGCAAGGGTTTGTGGATACGGTCTTGTATCCGAGATCCGCGTAACAATCGGGAACGGATTCCCGGATGATCGTATCCCAGAACAACACTCCCGGTTCCGCGGATTTCCAGGCATTGTGTACGATCTTTTTCCACAGAGTAGCTGCATCGATCTCTTTGGAGGTCATCGGGTTCTCCGCATCGATCGGATATTGTTGTGTATAGGGAGTGTTTTCTGTGGCCGCCTTCATAAAATCATCATCCAGCTTCACAGAGACGTTGGCACCTGTCACCTTACCCTCCGTCATTTTGGCATCGATAAAAGATTCGGAGTCGGGATGTTTGATCGATACGCTCAGCATCAAAGCACCGCGCCGTCCGTCCTGTGCGACTTCGCGGGTAGAGTTGGAATAGCGTTCCATGAAAGGGACAAGCCCTGTGGAAGTAAGAGCGGAGTTCTTGACCGGAGATCCTTTGGGGCGGATGTGTGAAAGGTCATGACCTACCCCTCCGCGTCTTTTCATGAGCTGCACCTGTTCTTCATCCACTTTAATGATAGCACCGTAGGAGTCTGCCTCGCCTTCCATACCGATCACAAAACAGTTGGAGAGAGAAGCGATCTGATAATTGTTTCCGATCCCTGTCATCGGACTGCCTTGCGGAACAATGTATTTGAAATGGTCCAGCAGTTCAAACAATTCCTGTGAGGTGAGCGGGTTGGCATACTTCGCTTCTATACGTGCTACTTCATTGGCAATGCGCCAATGCATGTCTTCCGGAGACTTTTCATAAATATTTCCGAAAGAGTCTTTGACTGCGTATTTGTTGACCCACACGCGTGCGGCAAGCTCATCGCCCTGAAAGTATTGTAAAGATTCTTTAAAAGCCTCTTCGTAAGAATACGTTGATGGTTCCACGGTGTTTTTTGCTTTAGAATTAGTTATTGAATGTGAAATATTGGTAGAAGAAATATTTAGTTTCAAATGTTCCTGAAAAGCTAAAAAGGTTTTCTGTTATATCAAAATAAAAATCATACAATTTATCAAAAGCTATGAAGTTTTCCTTTTTATTTATCTAATTAATTGATTATTAAAATATAATCCTTTTGTTGCCGGAACTGAAATTTTCTTTTCTGGAAATTAAAATCTAAGGTGGATTTGACAAAATAGTCATACTTTGTGTTATC
>JAJBTC010000225.1 GCA_020861095.1 Bacteroides sp. | reverse complement strand
ATCACGGCACAACCCCCGACTGAACAGCCCGAACACTTCCATCGAAAACGCGTATCCGCTCAACTATACTGGGCGCCCCGGAAAACCAGTCCCGGGGTTAGGGGGGGGAGATCTTTTTGGGCGATCCCTCTTTTAATAGAATAGCTCATACCATTGATGTTATAAAAAAAAATAACTGGAACATGCAGAGGGACTATTATCGTATAGATTCTTTGCAACAGGTTTTTAATTCCTATTATAATGAATATATAGATTCTTTGGAGAGTTATCGTAGAAATAAGTTATTATCGGACGCCGTCTATCAACGTTTGAAGTATGGGTTGGATTTAAAGAAATATCGTTCACAGCGTACTTTAGCAGAGGAGACTGAACGGGTTACTGCGGAACTGATCCTTTCGGACAGTTTGATTCATTATCCTTCTTATCATGATTACCTGAAGTATTACTTCCATGATGTTTCTAAAAAAGATCTTCCTCTCATTGAAACGGGGCAAGGTAACTATGTAGATTCCCGGATAGGTTTTGAACAGACTGAAAAGGATCTATCTTTTCCTCCTCTGACCCGTAATGTTCTTTTGAAGTACTATATGGAAGAGATCGGAGAACATTTTCCCGGAAAGGATATAAAATCTTACGCAGACAAATACCTCGAAATCTCCGGAGACTCAGTGTATTATACGGAGATCATCCATCGATACAATCTGCTTGCAGATGAGAATCAGTTGCTTTTGAAAGACATTAACCATCGTTCTGTTACCTGGGAAGATCTACTCTCCACCTATAAGGGTAAAGTTGTGTATGTAGATTTCTGGGCCAGTTGGTGTGTGCCTTGTCGGGAAGAAATTCCGGCTTCCTTTGTATTACATGATGAATTTAAAAATGAAGAGATCGTGTTTGTGTATCTCGCTTATAATGATGTGGAAGATACATGGCGCAAAACTACTCAAGGTCTGGGCCTTAGTAGCCTGAAAGATAGTTATTTGATTGAAAATTCAAAAACATCCACTTTTCTCAGAGATCTTTCGCTGAATCTGATACCGCGTTACCTGATCTTTGATAAAAATGGAAAATTGGTAGAAGATAACGCACCGCGACCTTCTTCTGCTGAAATACGTGATCTCTTAAAACGTTATTTATAGAAGAGACCTGAAATACAGACGACGCATTATATAAGATCATGCACGAACTATGTTAAACCTTATTCTTCGTTAGTTGAAAGCCGGAGACTCTTCCTTTATAAGAAAGTTGGGTAAATAGGGTGGGAGTGAAGTGGAATGGTTGTCTGTTTCTGGGGTTAATGCGTTTTGTCTGGAGTGAATAAGTTATTTTTAATCATTATAAAACCAATATTTTATAAATCTGGAAGTAACATTTTCTATACATATTTCCGAGCGTAAATATTTTGTTTACAAATGATTATAGTACTATTTCTGTCTGAGTTTCTATGTTTGTACGGAAATAAAAACCAATATTTGTTCATTGTATCCTTCATTCGTATCTATAAAAAAGTTTTCTTTGCTGCTAAGCGTGAAAACTTTTGAGTTAATACTTCCTGGGGATAATGGATCGTTCTGACTCATCATTTTCTGTGAACCATACTAAGATAAAACACCTTCTGATCCAAATGAAAATCCATGCATCTATAGCACATGTGGTTTACACGTATCTGCATCGACTTTCTGTAAAAGTAAGTTTATCACAGGTAGAAAACATGCTGGATACTCCGGTGGGCAATAGTATACGGGGAGTCAGTGATGTGTTGGATCAATTAAGTGTATCTAATGAGGTATATCAACTACCGACCGAATATCTGGATCGGTTGGAAGCACCGTTTCTGACAGTGATGCATATTCAGGAGGAGTCGTTTTGTCTGGTGGAGGCATTAGATACGGAATATGTGACTTTGACCACTCACAAGCGCAAACAGGTGAGGTTGCGTAGAGACAATTTTCTGCAATTCTGGACCGGAACCGTGTTGTTGGCGAAAAAAAGTCAGAACATTCCGGAAGATCGTTGGCATGTCTGGAAGGACAGATGGTATCTTCTAACCTCTTTTCTGCCGGTAATTATAGGGGTACTTTTATTTGTGTTGATTGCTGGTTGTGCCCCTTTTTACCCTTTCAGCATACAAGGAATAGGTCTACTGACAGCTCTCTTTCTGGGAATTTCTGCATCTGTAGCTATCCTGTACAAAGAATATGTAGATAAGGATTTTATGCAAAGATTCTGTAAAGTAGGGGAACAGGTAGATTGTAATCTGGTTATACATTCTAAAGGAGCCCGGTTGCCGGGAGGAATGACACTGGGCGAAGCAGGGCTGATCTTTTTTCTCTCCTGCTTGTCATTTATAGTATATATGCCTGAGAAGTATGTATTTCCTATACAGTGTGTTTTATCAATAGCTTTTCTGATGACCCTATATTCTGTTTATTATCAATTCGGTATTCTGCATAAGATCTGTAATTTGTGTATGGTGATAAATGTAGCCGTATGGGGAATGATGGCTACAGTTTGGAAGAGTATATCTTATACATTTTCTATACACACAGGACTCTCTTTCTTAGTTTTTGCCGGTGTAGGCTTGCTTATTACCTATGGATGGCTTGTATTGAAAAGATTGTTACTGCTACGTGGCGAAGGTCTGAAATACAAAGTCTTCCGTTCTGTATTGGTACGGGATACGGAACTTTTTCAGCTTCTGCTGGAAAAGCAACCGACTGTACCTTCGGAATATACAGAATGGAGTTTGACAAACGGTAATTCTGCTTCAGAAACAACCGTATTACTGATCACTCATCCCAATTGTGAACATTGTATGCGGTTACATAAAATCATTCAAAAGATGGAATCCCGTTTGAATGTACAATTGATCTTTCAGGTGAACCCCTCGGATCAAAAAGTTTTTTCTGTGATGCAACAGATCACCGAATGTTATCTGAGTGAAGGGCGGATGCAAAGTATGCGTTTATTGGAGAAATGGTACCAGAGTGGAGAGTTGCCACCCCATCTAACTCCTTCTTCCCGGACACTGGATATGCTTCGGAAACAGGATGAGTTTTGCCGGAGTTTAAAAATTTCCGGAACACCTGTTGTCTTTATCCATGGAAAAAGATATCCGGATATGTATCAGTTTGAAGATCTGGAGTATATCTTATAAAAAGAAACTTTGCAAAGTTTGATATAAATTAATTAGTAACTTTTAAATTTGTAAAACATGAAAACAAATGATTTTTCCGCTTTTCAACTTTCAAAAAAAGAATTGAATCAGATTACAGGCGGAGCGGATTTTAAATGTCAGTGTAATGGTGTCGGTACATTTACCGTTTATGACTTAAAAGAAACAGAAAACCTTGGAAAATTAATCATTAAACATTGTGAAAATGGTGGAGCATGCGAAGCCATTTAACCAATAAACAATTCCATGAATATCCTGTCAAGGATATTCATGGTTATAATATAAGTATGAGAACTATTTATTTAATTATTTTCTTTTTATTCTTTTATTGCTTTCCTTCCATATGTAGTGAAGCCATAATCTGTTTTTGCACAGATATAGAGCGAACATTGACCCTATACCGTCCGATTGATGGAGTGCATAATCCTTATATAGCCAATGAGGTCATATCCTTAAGTCCTGATGAAGACTTTGAATATCGTATAGAAGTGAATAAATATACTTTTATACGATATCATGTGAGTGGTATAGGTCGTCAGGATTTGTTGCTGTTTCCCGGAGATAAATTGAATGTGATATGTGAAGGTGAACAGGCCATATTAGAAGGAAATCATGCTGATGCGCAGGACATCTTTAAGTTTTCCTGGTCTTATGAACGTGTTATAGCGGTAGATAAACTGTTTGAGAAGTATAGGAGGGGAGAATGTGATCTTCCTTTCATTGAAGAACAGGTTTTGGAGAATTTTGTTGTGCCATTTCGACAGTATATAGATTCACTTAAATCATCAACCAATTATACAGAGGAGTTCCGGTACTATACGGAGAAATATGGGACTATCTTTTTTTATGACACCCTTTACGATAAATATGCAGAACTCATTTTTGGTGATCGTCATCCCTTGAGTTCTCAGGATTCGTTGTATATTCAGCAAAGAATGGATCAGCTTTTTCGTGATGTATTTCCGTTTGACGAAGATTTAGTGAAAGTCCCCAGATATTTATTTTTGTGTGGAGGGCGGTATCGTTATACACAAGAAAAACCAGTTATAGAATTACCTGAAGGAATTACGGAAGAAGATTTCGGAGTCTATTCCTATTATCTCAATTTGCCTTATGCCTATCATGGTTTTATTTTTAGTTACTTAGGTACTCTTCTGCTCAATTACGGAGTGACTACAGAAGCGAATATAGATAAACTCTACACCTATGTGTCTGCTTGTTTCCCGGATAGTGAGTATGTTCAATTGTTTGGAAAACGGTTGAGAGAATCCGAAGCCGAATCGGAAGAGGGATATGACATACATTTCCTTGCGGATAATCCATCCACACTTTTAGAATTGGTTGCTTTACCTGAATTATCAGGCAAATATTTATATATTGATTGTTGGGCAACCTGGTGTGCGCCATGTAAGGCAGAGTTTGTTCATAAAGATAAAATGAAAGAGTTGTTGGGTTTGTATAAGGATGTTGCATGTCTTTATATCTCCATTGATGACAAATGTTTTGAGGAAGCCTGGAAAAAACAGACTCTAAGCTATAAACTTGAAGGCTATCATTTGCAAGCTTCTTCGGAATTAATAGATAATATTCGGAATCTGTATTAAAAGGTGAAAACTTTTTTATTCCTCGTTATTTTCTTTTAGATCCACAAGGAAATGTACTTAATGATGATTTGCCTCGTCCCAGTGATCCGGCGAATTTACGGAAAGCTTTGGATGAATGGTTAGAAAGAAAGGAGTCCTGAAAAGATATCTATATAGTTCCTGATCTTTATCTATAGAATGGGTGCGTGAGCACTCGTTCCTGAACTGCAGCGGTGTCTCGTTATTAAACTAATTGGAGGATAAGTAAAAAATGTATGTGTGAGTATGTATATTTTTTGTGATTGTTGTTGTGATTTTTGGCTTTCACCATTGTCCAGATCATAGTTTAACCCATATTTTATAGAACATTCGATGAACTTTCTATATAGTTGATGTTTGGATGTATTATTTTTTTAATCAATTAATTATGATATGAGTGGAGAGGGGCAATATTAAAAAAGATACAAATAAAAAACCGATATTTGCTCCTTGTGACATTGATTTTCTTTCAGAAAACTATTTACTTTGGTAGTAATGATACGAAACTATCTGTATACCGATGATAAACACATTATCTGCAGACAAGACGATCCGGCTATTTACCCGTTATCTGAGGATGGCAGGAATGACAGTCAGTTATTTCCATATAAGGAAACTGCTGGATACTCCTGTGGGTCTCTCTATGCGTGGGTTCAGTGACGCGCTGGATGCCATGCGTGCGGATCATCGGGTCTATCAGTTGCCCTCTTCTTGTCTGGAAGAATTGGATATTCCTTTTCTGACACAACTTCATTCCGGTGAAGAATATGTGATCGTTGAAAAGATTGCTCCGGATACGATAACGTATAGGAGCCAGAGGGGCTTGCGGGTAGTAGATACGGATCGTTTCCGTACCGAGTGGACTGGTAGAGTATTGGTGGCTCAGTTTTCGGAAGAGACCTTTCGCGAACAATATACGTGGTGGAAAGACAAGCTATACTCCCTGTCTGCCTGTCGGTTATGGCTGGTGGTGTGTATCTGCTGGATATTCTTGCTGTTGGTCACGCGTCCTTTTCAGGGAGCAGCCTTTTTATTGCATCTGTTTTTATCAGGGGCAGGTTCCGTTCTTGCTCTACAGGCCATCTTGCAGGAGCAGGGCGATCCGGATACATCGAGTCGTTTTTGCCGGATCGGATCACGGATCAATTGCCGGAGGGTATTGCGTTCCGGGGTAAAGCTGGCTGGCACCTCTTTTTCATTGGGAGAAGTGGCCTGGTGGGGATTTACCGTATTGTTGGTCTTTTCCTGTAGTTTCCCTCAGGAATATCTGTGGATGTCAATAGTTCTGTTGGGTATCGCCTGTTGTTTCACTATTTATTCTCTGTTCTATCAGGCATTCGTTGTTCGTTCCTGGTGCCTGATCTGTATGGGAATCAATCTGGTCGTCTGGATAGATCTGGGGTGGCTGCTGATCCAGCCTAAAGAACCAGTTTTGTTTTCTCTTTCTGTACTTCTTTCTCTGGCAGGGATAGCAGGGTGTCTGTTCTTACTGGGTATAACTATGCGGAATCTATCTTTCCGGTTACGGAATACCAGGCGTTTGCAACAGCGTTTGTCTGCCTTGCTTGATCCTTCTCTTTTTTCTCAGTTGCTTTCTCAGCAGCCACGAAAAGAGTTACCCGCTCCGGATTGTACCCTTTGTTCTCCGGTCATAGAAGGACACGACAATTCATTATTGATCCTATTGAGTCCCCGTTGCCGGTACTGCGCGGAAATTTCGAAGGAGTTACGCAGGTTGTCCGGACAGTTCTCTCTACAACTGGTTTTTCTTACTTCTTCTACGGATGAGACGGGCAAGGAATGGGTGCAGAAAGTGATCTCCCTCTATCTTTCACAGGGCTGGGATGTTGCTCTGACACATATAGAAAAGTGGTACTCTACTCCGGACTATACCGACTCTCTGGCATTACCTGCGGAAGCTGCACTTCGGATGTGGACTGCTCAGCAGGAGTATGGCAGGTACATCCGACCGGAACACACACCCACTATTCTCTTAAATGGATATGAATTGCCGGATTGCTACGAGGTCCGGGATCTATACTATGTCACATAAGAAATTGTTTTGCAAAACGATACCCAAAGCGATACTGGGCTAAAAAGATTATCGCACTGAAATTTACATACTAAATTTTTTATCATGAAAAGTTTTGATAAATTTGACAAGTTCCAGTTAGGAAAGAGTGAAATGAAAGTCTTGAGAGGTGGTGGGTACTTCTGTAGTGTGGATTGGGGAGATTATACTGTACAATATCTATATGTAGAGGATGATAATTTTGTTCCACATGCTGCAGAGAAAGTGTTGAAGGATTCTAATCCTGGTGCAAAGGTAAATTGCTTTCTATAAATAAGTACTCTGCTGTGACTAATATCAGTCACAGCAGTTCTCTTTAATTAATAATTATATGAAAAGGATATTTCTGGTATTTTCTTTAACTATACTTTTTTTCATTTGGTATATTCTCAAAATGCTCCTAATATAAAGGTGACCTTACATCTGGATGACTACCTTTGTAGTGAAGAGCAATGGGTGTATATAAGGGGATACAATACGGTAATTTCTGGTAGTGAATATTTTATTTTTGATTCTGCA
The DNA here is from genome assembly GCA_020861095.1 of Bacteroides sp. Lineage (GTDB taxonomy): Bacteria > Bacteroidota > Bacteroidia > Bacteroidales > Bacteroidaceae > Bacteroides. The sequence goes on along the minus strand of JAJBTC010000225.1, from coordinate 302 downwards.
TACGTTGCGAAAGGGCAACACCTTGTAGAATTTAATTATTATATCCCTTATGAGCAGATACAATATATCTTGTTTTCTAAGATGGGGCCGGATGGTTTTTACTTTGAGGCTGAACCTGATATGTCATTCGAGATAGATCTTGGAGTAGCTGACGGTGAAGGAGGAGGTACTAAAATGATCAAAGGGGGAACTTCTCATAACGAAGAGAGGCTTTTCTATGATCGTGTCATTAATCCACTCAAAAATAAAATAACAGAATGTTCCGAACGGGATCCTGTACTTTTGGACAGTATAGATTATTA
>JAJBTC010000037.1 GCA_020861095.1 Bacteroides sp. | reverse complement strand
ATCCGGTTTCCATACGGCTTATACATGGGTTCATTACCAGATAATCTGATCAGACTACCAGATAATCTGATCAGACCACTGGATAATCCGGTTAGGTTACTGGATAATTGAACAGAGAGAAGAACAAAAGAACAAAAAAACCGGAGACATACAGGGTATGCTCCGGTCTTTTCTACTGATCTGACTCAAGTGCGACTATCCTAACAGGCCTGAGTCGTTATCTCCATCCTCATCCTTGTTGTTGCCATCAGGAAGATATACTCCCGACATTCGTTTGAGGTACGATTCCAGGTCGATAAAGTCGATCTTATCATCGACACGTGAGGCATTCACATCCGGACGGATGCTTTTCGAAGCCCTGAAGTTGATACGGATGGATTTGATGTTTCGGGCCGTACACTCTTCTTTCGTATCAGCACCTTCTGTCCGGGCCGATAAGCTAAAGACTCCAAAGTTCCTCAGATTCACAGAATGCCCGCTGTACAAAGCGGTTCGTACCACATCTAAGAAGTTGGTGATCACACTCTGAATGTCTCCTTTGGAAAGAGAACTGAGTTCTTTGACCTGATGGGCGATATACTCCTCACCCACACTTTTACCAAGGGTGACCAACTGCGGATAATACTTTTCTATATCCGGGTTGATGGGATTTTTTTTCAATGTTTTTTTGTAAACGACTGCCATTGTTTTTTCAAATTAAGTTTGTAATTAAATAGGGTTTGCAAAGAGGTTCCGGAACTCTTGTGAGACAAAGATACAGGCTGCCAAAAAGGAAAAATCGACAAACTGGTAGATTTGAGACTTTATGTACATCTTTGTGACTTTACGTGACTTTATGTGACTTTACGTACAGAATTGTACAGTTAAGTTGTAAAATCTATCAAAACTTACACACTAATCAAAGTATATAAAGATTTATTTTGTAATAGAAAGTAATACTTATAACAGATACCGCATATGAAAAAACATTATAAACGTAACTGTTGTGACTATAGTATACTTTACGAATACAACGGCATCCTATTCTTTTACCTCCACGATGAAGACATCATTCTGAAAAAAGTTGCCGAGTTCGATTTTACTCATCGTATTTATTCTGTTATTTATCCATTCATTATTAATAAATTCTCTTCGTAGTCTTTTACTAAAATTGACACGGGTGCGAAATAAAATCCTGTTTTACTTCAAACAAACTCTCCTGGCAATGTTTTTCGTTCAGAGAAAAATCAAGCTTGAGAGATTATTTCTGAAAAGAAAGATTTACCTTTGCCTGAACAACAGGAAACCTGTTAATAGTATATACATTTATATAGGTATCTGTTTATTATCAAGAAATTATAATTTATAAAAACAATTGAATGATGATGCATACGTGGTTTGAATGTAAGATACGGTATGATAAAACGATGGAGAATGGAATGAATAAGAAAGTGACCGAACCGTATCTGGTAGATGCGCTCAGCTTCACTGAGGCAGAAGCAAGGATCATAGAGGAGATCACTCCGTTCATTTCGGGAGAGTTTACCGTATCAGACATAAAGAGAGCCAATTATAGTGAACTGTTTTTCAGTGATGAAGAATCTGCTGACCGTTGGTTTAAATGCAAGATCCTGTTTATCACATTAGATGAAAAAAGCGGCGCGGAAAAAAGAACAGCTACACAGGTGCTGGTACAGGCAGCCGACTTGCGTGACGCGGTACGGAAATTAGACGAAGGGATGAAGGGTACAATGGCCGACTATCAGATCGCTTCGGTAACAGAGACTCCGATCATGGATGTCTATCCGTTCCAGAGTGAGCCCAACGATAAACCGGAGGTGTAACATGAGTATCGGGGATCGTATCCGGGAGATCCGGGCCACTCTTCCCGATGGAGTACGATTAGTAGCTGTTTCCAAATTCCATCCGTCAGAAGCAATTAGGGAGGCTTATGAAGCAGGCCAACGGATCTTTGGCGAAAGTCGTGTGCAGGAATTGACAGATAAGCAACAGAATCTGCCCGGAGATATTGAATGGCATTTCATCGGACATCTCCAGACGAATAAGATCAAATACATCGTGCCTTTTGTATCTCTTATTCACGGAGTGGATTCTTACAAACTATTGGAAGAGGTCAATAAACAGGCGGCCAAAGCAAATCGTACCTTGGATTGTTTGTTGCAACTCCATATCGCGGAAGAGGAGACAAAATTCGGTTTCAGTTTTGAGGAATGCAGGCAAATGTTGAATCAAGGGGAGTGGAAAACACTCTCCTCCGTTCGTATATGCGGACTGATGGGAATGGCCACTTTCACAGACGATGAGCAACAGATCCGTAAAGAATTTCATAGCCTGGGTGATTTCTACACGGAGATAAAAGAGGCTTTTTTCAAAGACCGGCCCGAATTCCGGGAGTTATCTATTGGAATGTCCGATGACTATCCATTGGCCATAGAGGCAGGAAGTACTCTTATACGGGTGGGAAGCCGGATATTCGGAGAAAGAACATAAGGCTTCGCTATTTACGATTGGACAATTTACAATTTACGATTTGAAAATACAAAGAGATAATATAGGAGAATACATCACTCTGAACCAACGGTTGTGAGAGATATTAATGGGCTATATAGAGGCACGGATTTACGTCTCAAAAGACTAAAGATAAACTAATCAACAGGTCAACAAAGATATAAGAAATCTGAAGAAAAAACGAACTGGAGATTAAAGAACAGCATAGCCATCCCCGTGATCGGTATAAGTAAACTCTTACACAAGCTCTTAATTATCTTATGCCATTTAAATTGTAAATCGTCCAACTGTAAATAGCAAAGCGCCCACGTTTGTCAAACAAATATACAAATTATTTGGTTTATTAAACCGTACATAGTATATTCGTACACACTAACCTAATATAGTATGATAGATATAACTACACAATTTGCAGGGTTGCAACTGAAAAATCCCATTATCATCAGTAGCTCGGGATTGACAAACAGCGCGGAAAAAAAATCAAAAGCTGGCAGAAGCCGGCGCCGGAGCACTTGTTCTGAAATCTCTTTTTGAAGAACAGATTGTTCTGGAAATCGAAAAAGTGATCGATACGGTCTATTATCCGGAAGGAGCGGAATACTTAGAAGGATACATACGGGAACATGCTCTTAGTGAATACCTGGATCTGATCCGGGACAGTAAAGCGGTATGTGACATACCAGTGATTGCCAGTATCAACTGTCATACGAATAATACCTGGACAGAATTTGCTAAACACATTGAGAAAGCTGGAGCCGATGCGTTAGAGATCAATATATTGAGTCTGCCCTCCATAGCTAATTATGAATATGGTTCCTTTGAGCAGCTTCATATTGATATCTTGAGAAAAATCAAACAGAGTATCGGAATACCGGTAATTATGAAGTTAGGAAGTAACTTTACCAATCCTGTAGCATTGATCGAACAGTTATATGCCAATGGTGCGGCAGCGGTAGTACTATTTAATCGTTTTTATCCGGTGGACATTGATATAGAACACCTGACACATACAACAGGTGATGTATTGAGCCATCCGGCTGATCTCTCAGATTCATTGCGCTGGGTAGGGATTGCTTCATCTGTAGTGAGTAAGATGGATTATGCTGTTTCGGGTGGAGTGCACGCACCAGCCGACGTAGCCAAAGCTTTATTGGCAGGAGCTTCTGCCGTAGAGATATGCAGTACCATTTATCGCCATGGTAATGCGTATATAGAAGAGATGCTCACTTTCCTGAAAGAATGGATGGAAAGACACGGGTTCACTCACCTTACGCAATTCAACAGGACTCTCAATAGCAAAGACATAAGAGGAATAAACATGTTCGAACGTACTCAGTTCCTGAAATATTTCAGTAATGGGACTCCTACATAAGAAGAGGTGTATTATACAAACAGGCCCTTTCCGATAATATCGGAAAGGGCCTGTTTGTATAGATAGTATATTCTTTTCCATCAACGACATATAGATGCATCGACTTCTTTTCTATCCAATGCCTCAAAGCAGGAGTTCTTACTGATAAATTCCGGAACAATGTCTTTCATCGCGGCAACGATACGCATCTGATCGTACGTATAACTCTCCCGGATCAGAGTTTCGATACGCTCTTTTACTTCATCATGGTCATACTCGCGCACAGTAGCTATCATGATCTTCTCATGATGAGTGGGCCTGGTCAATTCTTTGGCATTCAGCAACTCTTCGTATAGTTTCTCTCCATGACGCAATCCGGTGAATTCGATACGGACATCAGGCCTGCCGGACAGGCTGATCATGCGTTTGGCCAGATCTACGATCTTAACGGGCTTACCCATGTCAAAAATATAGATCTCTCCTCCGTTACCCATACTACCGGCTTCCAATACCAGCCGACACGCTTCGGGGATGGTCATGAAATAACGTATAATTTCCGGATGGGTAACCGTTACCGGACCACCTTTCTGGATCTGGTCACGAAAACGTGGAATCACCGATCCGTTTGAGCCCAATACATTTCCAAATCGCGTAGTGATAAACTTTACATGTTTTCCTCCCTGCTGACTCAATTTCTTAGCTAATGATTGTATATAGATCTCTGCCAGACGCTTGGAACATCCCATTACATTGGTCGGATTCACCGCTTTATCGGTGGAGATCATGACAAACTTCTCCGCTTTATACTTGACTGCCAGGTCTGCCATGATACAACTTCCCAATACATTTACCTGTATGGATTCAGATACATTATCCTCCATCATAGGTACGTGTTTATAAGCAGCCGCATGAAATACATATTGAGGTCTGAAGGTCCGGAAAACCGCCTCCATACGCGTGAGATTAGAAACATCCGCAACAATGGTTTCCGCATCCAGATTGCGCCAGCGTTCCTGCAGTTCCAGACGTATATCATGCAATGGAGTTTCGGCCTGATCCACCAGTACCATCTGATACGGATTGAAAGAAGCCACCTGTCGCATGATCTCACTCCCGATAGAACCTGCTGCTCCGGTTATCATCACCCGTTTTCCTTCTAAATGAGAAGCGATCTTATGAATATCTACTTCGATAGACTCGCGCTGAAGAAGGTCTTCGATCTGGATCTCCTTCAATTGGGTATGGTCTAATGTCTGACCTCCCCATTCACTCAAAGAAGGGGCTGTAAGCAGTTTGATATTGCTGGCAAGCAATGTATCTGTCAGTTCGCTTTTCTTCAATATATCCATTTTTGCAGGCGACACGATAAGGATATGAACATTTCTATCGTTCATAAGCTCGACCAATGTCTCATCATTCGGATATACTTTGACCCCCATCATCACTTTTCCAATAAGCTCCGGCTCATCGGTCACAAACCCTCTCAAGCGGTAATGATTGCGTAGATTGACTTTCAGGGATTTGGCGATATTTACTCCGGCTTCTTTAGCTCCATAGATAAATACATTCGAACTGTGGCGACTATCAAAATTAAGCAGTTCAAACACCATCTTCACTATCACCCGCGAACAGGTCATGATAGCGAAGTTCAGTACATAGGCTATGAATAATACACTGGGAGTACCAATCCTGATATTTAAAGAGGCTTCCAGAGCCAGACTGGCTACCATCAAAATCCCATAAGAGACTGTCAGCGAAACAAAAATGCGCATGATATCTACAAAAGAGGAAAAGCGAAGCACATTGGAATAGGTACGGAAGAACCGGAAGCAAACCAAATTCACAAAAACAGCCCACAGTATGGTACGATCTACCGTAGAAGGAGCCATAAATATGCTACGGAAATCATACCGCAACGCATAAGCCAGTAAACAGGAGATAACCGTAATAAAGATATCTATCAGCAGAACAGTCCAAATGGGAAGTACCCGTGAAGAGAGATATCGATGAAATATTGTATGTCTCATTATAACGATTGTTAGCTTTTTAAATCTATATTTTAATATAGAGCCTGTTTAAATCTTCCGCAGAACCAACGGTCGATGCAGTCAAAATTTATTGCAAGTATCCTTCGTCTTTTCTTCAGACTTCTTTTTGTTTTTCTCTTTTCAGACGCAGCTATGCGTCTCTACATAACCCGCTATCATCGCTTCAAAAAAAGAAAAAAGAACATGAAAACAAGACTAAATAAAGAATCGAGCAAAATTTCAACAGGTTCTAATAACTTTGCTGTACTATCTTCACTGTGATAAAATCAGTGCAAAAAGTACACAAAGAATCATCTACATCCGTTTGAAACCGGATCAGATGAAATAACCACATTTTTATACAAACCAGATGTCTATTCCGCAAGCAAAGATAGAATATATTTTTCGATATACAAACAACCTGTTCACATCAAATTACTGACCAGTTCGCTCAACTGGCTTCTCTCTCCCTTTAACAGATTGACATGAGCAAAGATGTCCTGTCCTCTCATCCGGTCTATCATATATACCAATCCATTGGATTGACTATCTAAGTACGGATGATCTATCTGCTGAATATCACCTGTAAACACGATCTTAGTACCTTCGCCCGCACGGGTGATAATAGTTTTTACTTCATGAGGGGTAAGGTTTTGAGCCTCATCTATAATACAATACGTTTCACTGAGACTGCGTCCACGGATAAATGCTAGCGCCTCGATGATCAATTGCTCATTTTTCTGCATATCTTCGATACGTTTCACTTCCGTGGAATTGGCTGCGAACTGGTGCTTGATGACATTCAGGTTATCAAACAGAGGCTGCATAAAGGGAGATACTTTTTCCAACACACTTCCCGGCAAGAAACCGATGTCTTTATTAGATAAGGATACGATGGGGCGCGCCAACAAGATTTGTTTATAGTCAGTCAGTTTTCCCAATGCGGATGCCAGGGCTAACAATGTTTTTCCGGTACCTGCTTTACCCGTAATGGCAACTAATTTAATTTCCGGATCATTCAATACCTCAAAAGCAAAACTTTGTTCCGCGTTCCGCGGTTCAATTCCGTAATGCCGGGTTTTATGGATACGTTGTACCGTATGTGTAAAAGGGTTGTAACGAGCCAATACACTGTTCCGATCGCTTTTCAGAATAAAACAATCATTGGGTTGGAACAGGCTTCTGAAATCAAATTCATTTATCTCTAGTCCTTCTTTGGAAGAGTAGATCCGGTCTATCAATGCAGGATCTATATTCTCAAATGTCTCGTGCATCTTATCAAAGACATCTACATTGATCACTTTATCATTGATATAGTCTTCACACAACAGACCTATCGACCGGGCTTTCATCCGTAAATTGATATCTTTGGTTACCAATACCGTTTTCCTCTTCGGATATGTATTCACCAGATGATCTACCGCCGCAAGGATCTGATGATCGGGTTTATTCGCTGAAAAGGCTTGATATACACGAGGAGATTCTATATGATTGGCCATAATGAACAGCTTTCCCAGTCCGGGCCCTATCGAAGCCCCTTTGGTAAACAGATTATCATCCGTTATGGAATCCAGTTCACGGATAAACTCACGCGCATTGAAATTGATCTGCTCGTTCCCTTTCTTGAATTTATCCAGTTCTTCTATGACGGCAATGGGAAGATAGATATCATTTTCCTCAAAATTCCTCAGGCAATGATAGTCGTGAAGTATCACATTTGTGTCAAGTACGAAATTTTTCTTTGTTCCCATGATTTCTCAGATTTATTTGTTGATACTTTAAGGATATAGGAGACACCCTGGCAAAGAAATCAAACCCGTTTTTTTTCTTTGCGATCGGCTTTCACTATATATCAATCATATAAGATGCACCTCAGACTAACTCAAACAAACTTGGTTCGCCTTTCGGCTTTCACTATATTTGCAGGAATATAGGATGCGCCTCAGACTAACTTAAGCAAGCTTGGTTCGCCTTTCGGCTTTCACTATATTTGCACCATATCTCACATCAGGAATCGCTGTTCCTTATATTTGTATCTAAATATAACAAATGTGTGAATAACTCCCGTCTCTGACGTCGTTAAATAATATAAAATGGACTATCAGGAAACACTTACATATTTATATAACAGTGCCCCACTTTACCAACAAGTAGGAAATCAGGCATATAAAGAAGGATTATCTAATACTGTAACCTTAGATAATTATTTGTACCATCCGCACACATCCTATCCTACCATACACGTGGCCGGGACGAACGGAAAAGGTTCCTGTTCTCATACGCTGGCTGCTGTTTTGCAGGAAGCGGGGTATAAGACCGGACTTTATACTTCGCCTCACCTGCTGGATTTCAGAGAAAGAATACGTATCAACGGGAAACCTGTATCCGAGGAATATGTAATAGAGTTTGTAGAGAAGCATCGTGACTTTTTCGAACCGTTGCATCCTTCTTTTTTCGAACTGACCACAGCCCTGGCATTCCGCTATTTCGCAGATAAGCAGGTAGATGTAGCGGTCATAGAGGTCGGACTGGGCGGAAGATTAGACTGTACAAATATAATTGATCCGGACCTGTGCGTCATTACCAATATCAGCCCCGATCACACCCAACTACTGGGAGAAACTCCGGATAAGATCGCCTGGGAAAAGGCCGGGATCATCAAGCCTTATACCCCTGTTGTTATCGGAGAATCTACTATCGAGACTAAACCGGTATTTCTAGCGAAAGCAAATAAAGTTTGTGCTCCCATTTTGTTTGCGGAAGAGCATCCTCTGATTTTACGGACCTTCCCGGCTGAACATACAGAAGAGGGCTGGATCTACGAAACATCTGTGTATGGCCGTTTATATGGAGAGTTAGGAGGCACCTATCAGCAGAAAAACAGCAATACCGTACTGAACGCTTTGCAGGTACTGCAAAAATCAGGTTATCACATCCCTGTCGAGGCCATCCGCCGGGGTTTCTCACAGGTTTGCGAGTTGACAGGACTGATGGGACGCTGGCAAAAACTAAAGACTCACCCTACGGTACTGTGTGATACGGGTCATAATCTGGGAGGATTCACCTATATTGTTGAACAACTACAAAGACGATCTTACAGAAAATTACATATGGTCTTAGGAATGGCAGAGGATAAAGATGTAACAAAGATAATGAAGTTATTGCCTGGAGAAGCGACTTACTATTTTACCCGGGCCAGTGTGCAACGTGCACTTCCGGCAGATCAATTGCTATCTATGGCCCGGAAAACGGGCTTGCAGGGGAAAAGTTACCCGGATGTACCTACTGCTTTAGAGGAGGCTTTACGAAACAGCCTCCCGGAAGATCTGATCTTCGTAGGAGGCAGTACTTTTGTTGTAGCGGATCTGTTAGCGCACCGCGATATACTCAATCAGTTGTAAGTTATAAGTTTTAAGTTATAGGTAACTAACCTGTCAGCGCACCGCTATGCACTCTATCTCTATTAAGGCCTCTTTGGGCAGTTCTTTCACTGCGAAAGCGGAACGTGCAGGATATTGTCCGTCAAAATAGGTTTCGTATACTTTATTCATATCCGCAAAAAGTGACATGTCTTTCAAAAATACAGTGGTCTTTACCACATGAACCATGGAAAGACCAGCACTTTCCAGGATACTTTTTACATTCTCCAGAGATTGACGGGCCTGTTCGGTTACTCCCTGAGCAAGTTCCCCTGTTACAGGATCAATAGGTAACTGTCCGGAGATAAATATCATACCATTCGCTTCAATTGCCTGATTGTATGGTCCTATAGCACCAGGTGCTTTATCTGTTGCGATTACTCTTTTCATTTTATTTACTTTATTATTACTATTAATTTACAGCGAAGATACAAAAATCAAATGAGTTTCAAAAAATCTTTGTTATGCAGTATTTCTCTATCTTTCGCATTCTATCTATTATAGATGGAAAGATATCAGAAATACCAGACTCATTCTATTTCAAAGCTAACCTGAACCTTCATTTTAGCTTTGAAAATTTTAGTAGTTGTGTTACATATTCAAAGCAAAAACGTGAGTGCCTGTGCAGGTACTCACGTTTGTTTTTATTTGATACCGAACATGTATGTTGTCATGGACAGTTTTTCTCTATGAGTGCATCCACTGCTTGATCTCCCAGTTCTTTCGCCTTTGAGAAACTGGTACATGCTTCTTCTGTATGTCCCAGTTGCACCTGCGCCATCCCGATCAGGCGATAAGCTTCTCCATAATCGGGATCAATTTTCAAAGCCTCCTGCAGCCCGTTGATAGCCTCTTCATACCTGCCTACACGTAAATTAATGGCTCCATACTCTGCCCGATACATCACTTCCGTCGGATTCAGTTCTATAGCCTTCACAATATCGTCCAGCGCACGCTGAAATTGACGTCCTTGCAGGGCAGCTTGTTCCCGATAATAGTAAAACACATCATTGACCCGTCCTCTGACAGCGTTGTAATAGGCATCATAATCCAAGAGAGCAGGCCTATATTGGAGCGCATTCATTTTTGCCTGAGCTCTTTCCAGCAAGAACACAGCATCCTCTTCAAGTATGGGTTGCGGGCAATGAGCCACACAGCTATCCAGAAGTGCAATGACCGCTTCCGGATCGTCGCCCATCATCTCTTTTGCCTTTGCCGCGCTAAAGAATGTAGCCGGAGATACCAGATTGGAACGATTCACCTCATCATACGCAGCAAAAGCACCCGTATAATCCTGCATGGCAAAACGTATATCTCCTTCCAGTTGCTTATATACGGGCAACGGATCTATGTCAAAGGCTTTCTGTACTTCTGCTAGTGCACGTTCATAGGTCCAGTCTTTATACGTTTTTTCAGGTTGACCCAATTGGTAATTATAGATCAGTTTTGCTATATTGTAATATACATCATCTTTTTTCTGTGCCACTTGCAACGCGCGATCCAGATCGGTAGCAGCCAGGTTCATGGCTGGTTCATCCCCCACATTGTAGAGATAATGAGTAGCCCGACGCATGTAACCATCGGCATTCTGCGGAAACTGATTTATGAAATCATTGACCAGATTCAGATATTCCTCTGTAGAGGCATATCCGGAAGCCATGAATAACGCTACCAAAGCCTCTTCTTCTGTTTCGGGAAGTCCTTTTTTAATACCTATTCCACGCAGGTTCACATCTGTCTGCGAAAGTGCTCCCAGACTCTGGGCATAGGCAAAAGAGGCACTTGCAGCATAACAAATAGAAGTGGTATCAGCTCCGGTAGCTTTCTGGACTATACCAAAAACTCCACCTGCAGCATTGGTAACCGGGCAACTCACCATTTTCTCCGCAAGAACCAGATCTAAGGTATAATACTGATTTCCCTCAGCAGGTACAGATACTTCTTTCACCTTGCCGGAAGTTACTTGTTTGTCTTTCTGGGTAGAATATGGCAACAGATAGACAGGATCTCCTTCTGCCGGGATAGTGCTGGCTAATTGCAATGCAGGAACCCTCTTATCAGTGATGTCTACACGGAACTTGACCACATCATATATACTATTTGCTCCAAGAATCGCATCCACATTCATCTGTTTTCCTTCAGAGGTAATGATCACGGCACGCTGTGCTCCTTCAAACAAAGAGAAGTCTGAAAGCGCCACTCCCTCCTCTGTGACAAAGAATCCATTCGCTGTCCGGAGCATATTATCTTCTTTATCGTAAGTAACAACCGAGAATACAGCGCGTTTGGCTCTTTCTACCCATTTAGGTGCTTGTGCTACACTCCATTGGAGAGGAAGTATGCAAAGTAAGAATAACAATAAATTCTTTTTCATATGTACAAAATTTATTTTTAACATGAAGGTCCTATAAGAAACTGTATTTTGATTTTGACTTTGTGGACTGCTGGTTCCATGAATGATCACTATTCTGTATGGTTTGTTTTTTCTTATATCTTCTCTTATACACCTTTTTGCTGTTTTCAGACGCAAATATAAAACGTGAATATACGCCTCTACATAGCCTGCGACTATCTTCACCAGCTATTGGTCCGGAATTATCTTATATTCCCTCCCTTCATCCAAATCGCAAATCCCTTTGCTGACCGCCTGTTTGCCTACGCCCATCTTCGATTGACTTTGTCGATCGTTGGTTCGTAACTTGTCCAACGTTCCCTGGTGTTAGTTATCAGATAATGGCCATGACCGAAGGGAGTAATCGTAAATCTCTTTATTATCTCAAATGATGATTCTTTTCATACTCATTTCCTGTTCTATCTGCTTTCTGTTTCCATTTGTGCCCGGAGGGTTCTTCGGGAAATCACTCTTCTACAGATGCCCGTTGTCTGACTACTTCATACATCAGGATACCAGCGGCAACAGATACGTTCAGCGATTCGATCTTTCCTAATACCGGTATTCTTACCCACTCATCACACAGCGCCAGGTGCTCATAAGCTACCCCCGTATCCTCTGCTCCCATAACCAGACAAACAGGGCCTGTGTATTCCCCTTTTGTATAATCATAATCACCCTTTTCGGTGGCAGCAATCAGCCGGAAGCCACTATCTTTCAGGTATTGCAATGTCGTTTTCAGGCTCTTTTCCCGGCAGACAGACAATGTATGAAGGGCACCGGCAGAGGTTTTCATGGCATCCGCGTTCACACTCACACTTCCTTTGGCCGGAAGAATAACCGCATCTACCCCTGCGCAATCACATGTCCGTGCTATCGCTCCGAAATTACGCACATCCGTTACTCCGTCCAGCATCACAAAGAAGGGTGCTTTTCCCATCTCAAACAGAGTAGGTACAAGATCTTCCGTTTTCTGATAAGTGACAGAAGATAAAAAAGCCACCACACCCTGATGATTCTTACGGGTAATCCGGTTGATACGTTCCACAGGCACTCTCTGAACAGGTATCAGGGTTCCTTTCAGAGCCGCGAACAACTCTTTGGAAAGGTCACTCTGAATATCCTTCTTTACGAGGATCTTATCTATCTCTTTACCTGCCTCAACAGCCTCTAAAACGGCGCGTACGCCAAATATCATTTCACTTATATCTAACATAAAGGGATTTTACGATTTACAAAATTACGATCGGAGTCGCTTCGTTATTTATATTTCACAAATGTACGATTTACGATTGAAATTAGTCTTTTGTCAGGAATGATTTAGTAAATTCTACATACTCTCATGACTATGACAGGATCAATCGTAAGTTCATATACAGACATACTATTTGATTTTATTAAAGAACCTCTCAGTTCCCGATCCGGTCTCCCAATAAAGTCCTAGCATTAGACAGTGCAGCTTCCGTCAATGTGGCTCCACTCAACATATGAGCGATCTCTTCTACGCGCTCTTTATCGTCCAGACACCGGATATGGCTGTTGGTTTCCACGTCATTGTCCAATTTATAGACTCTGTAATGGGCTTTTCCCCGGGAAGCGATCTGAGGCAAATGGGTAATACTGATCACCTGACGGTTGCAATCTCCCATTTCCTGCATGATATCGGCCATACGGTCGGCAATCTCACCGGAAACTCCCGTATCTATTTCATCGAAAATAATAGTGGGGAGTTTCACCGCGCCCGCGATCATTGCTTTCACAGAAAGCATGACACGTGCTATCTCACCACCGGAGGCAACCGTAGAAACCGGTTGCAACAGACCATTTTTATTGGCAGAGAAAAGGAAATTTACCGTATCTTCTCCCCACGGCCCCACCTCTTTGCGGCTTCCCATTTCTACTTTGAAACGGATATTGGGCATACCCAGAGGCAAAAGACGCGCAACCATTTGCTTCTCGACCTCACGGGCAGCATGCTGCCTTCCTTTTGTCAGTTGAGCAGACTGCTTTTTCAATTCTTTATATAGCTTGTCTTGTTGTAAGGTCAATTGTGCGATCTTATCCTCATAGGATGTAATAGAAGAAAGACGTTCCTGAAAACCGGTCATCAACCCCAACAACTCTTCCAGTGTCTGCACCCGGTGTTTCTGTTGAAGAGAATAGATCACATTGAGCCGGTCATTGACCTCTTCCAGACGAACCGGATTGAAATCTATGCTCTCTCCCCGACCGGATACATCCTGAGCCACATCTTTCAGTTCTATATAGGTACTTTCTACTCTTTCGGCCAGTTCTTCAGCCGGCTGATATACTTTCTGCAGTTGTAAGAGTGTTTGCAAAGATTCTTTCAAAGCAGCAAGCAAACCTCCATCATCGGAAGAGAGTATCTGTTCTACACGATACAGACCGGCTTTGATCTCTTCAGCATGTGTCAGGAGCTCTATCTCCTGTTCGAGTTGCTCCTGCTCTCCCTCTTGTAGGTTAGCCTCTTCCAGTTGCTCCAGTTGAAAACGAATGTAATCTTCATCCGCGCGGCTCTGTTCGGCCTGAGCTACAATCTCCTCCAATTGACAGCCCAACTGCTTCCATTCCTGGTACAACCGGTGGTAGGTCTCCAGCGCCTCCTGATTATGTCCGAGAATATCTAATACATTGAGTTGAAAGCCTTCTTTATTTAATAGTAAGTTCTGGTGTTGGGAATGAACGTCGACCAACTGTTCTCCCAGCTCTTTCATCTGTGCCAGAGAAGCAGGAGTATCGTTGATGAATGCGCGACTTTTTCCATTACTTTGTATCTCCCGTCGCAGAATACATTCGTCGTCGTATTCCAGTTCATTCTCTTCGAAAAAGGAATTCAGTCCATATCCTGCTATGTCAAAACGAGCTTCTATAATGCACCTGGAAGCTCCGCGACGCAAAGACTTTATATCTGCGCGTTGACCTAACAGTAAACCTATGGCACCTAAAATGATCGACTTTCCCGCCCCTGTTTCACCAGTGACCACAGAAAACCCGGATCCGAAGGAGATATCCAGTTTCTCGATCAATGCATAGTTTTGTATGTAGAGTGAACGTAACATAAAAAGATTTACGATTTACTGATTTACAATTTACGATGGAAGGTTGTGGTTTACTTTTGGTTTGACAAAAGGGTTAAAAATATCAGATCGGTTTACATAACAGAAAACCTATATTCCTAAAAGATCAGTCTTTCCGCTCCTGAGAAGCAGGCTGTTCCAGTTTGGTAACCAACCGAGCCACAATATCTTCGGCCACCTCTTTCTTTGACTTCAAACCGTAGTCGGTTTTACCCTCTTTGTCTAAGATAGAGATCTTATTGGTATCACAACGAAAACCAGCTCCTTTATCCTGCAAAGAATTCAGAACAATAAAGTCCAGATTCTTACGTATCCGTTTTTCTGTTGCATTGTTTTGTTCGTCGTGTGTTTCCAGAGCAAACCCCACCAATACCTGGTCTGGTCTTTTCATTTTTCCCAGAGCAGCAGCAATATCCCGGGTGGGTACCAACCTTAATAGCAGTTCGTCTCCCTGTCTCCTGATCTTATCCTGAGCCACTACCTCCGGTGTAAAATCTGCCACTGCCGCACATAGAATGGCCGCATCCATCTGAGGATAGATATCTACAGCAACTTCATACATCTCTGAGGCAGATTCAACATCCACCCGATGTATGGCCGGGTGAATCATCTGTTCCTGCACAGGACCTGTAAGCAAGGTTACCTCTGCTCCCCTGGCCACACAGGCTTCTGCCAGGGCAAAGCCCATTTTCCCGAAAGAATAATTACCGATAAAACGTACAGGATCTATTTTCTCATAAGTCGGACCCGCATTGATCAGGATCTTTTTCCCTTTTAACTGCGCGGAAGCAGCAAAAAAATCTTCCAGCACCGCAATGATCTGTTCCGGTTCTTCCATCCGCCCCTTACCTACCAGATGACTGGCCAGTTCACCGGACGCAGGTTCTATGATGTGATTCCCATAAGAGCGCAGCATATTCAGATTCTGTTGTGTAGAGGGGTGGGCAAACATATCCAGATCCATAGCAGGTGCCACAAACACAGGAGCTTTGGCAGAAAGGTAGGTAGTGATCAGCATATTATCTGCCACTCCATGAGCCATCTTTCCCAGTGTAGCGGCTGTAGCCGGAGCAATCAGCATCGCATCGGCCCAGAGTCCCAGATCTACATGGCTGTTCCATGTGCCATCCCGTTGTGCGAAGAATTCGCTTATAACCGGCTTACTGGTCAATGCAGACAATGTAACAGGGGTTATAAATTCTTTACCTGCGGGTGTAATAACTACCTGCACTTCTGCACCTTTTTTTATAAGACCCCGTATGATATAACAAGCCTTATATGCTGCGATACTGCCTGTAATTCCAAGTATTATCTTTTTTCCGTTGAGCATGTTTTTCTTACAGTAGTTTTCCTGCCAGTTCACGAAGTCGTATCTTCGTCAACATGGCTTTGGTATTCAATGTAAAATCTCCATTCAACATCCAGCCATAGTAGCCGGGGTCCCGTTGCAGCACCTGGCTGACCGGTATCCCTTTGTATTTTCCGAAATTAAATACCTCTACTCCCTCCGCATTGTATACCATCCGACCGGCAAAATCCACATTACGGTTGAAACTGGAGAATTCGGCCAGAGCGGCCACATCGTTCGCCAGATCCGGATAGCGATCCAGTTGAGACATCAATACCTCATAAGTAGCACGGGTATCTGCTTCAGCGGTATGAGCTTCATGAAGATCTTTTTCACAATAAAATTTATAAGCAGCCGACAACGTGCGTTGTTCCATTTTATGGAAAATCACCTGTACATCTACCATTTTCCGGCGTGACATATCCATATCTACCCCTGCACGCAAAAACTCTTCGGCGAGTACGGGGATATCGAACCGGTTCGAGTTAAACCCAGCCAGGTCACATCCTTCTATGTCATTGGCAATGGTACGTGCAACCTCCCTGAAAGTAGGACAATCGGCCACATCGTCATCATAGATACCATGAATAGCTGACGAAGTGGCCGGTATAGGCATTTCCGGATTGATCCGGAATGTTTTTAATTCTTCGTTACCGTTGGGATAGACTTTCAGGTAACAGATCTCGACTATCCTGTCGGTATTTATATTAATCCCCGTCGTCTCCAGATCAAAGAAGACAAGGGGATTTTTAAGATTTAATTTCATTCTTATGGAGTTTGTGTATCCTATGAGTAAGATTCGCGAACCGAAACAAAGATGGATTTACCTGTATCAATCGTTCAGCATCATCGGCATCAGAAGCATCAACAGATCTTCTTCCTGTGCCTGTTCGACCGGAATGATCACTCCTGCGCGGGAAGGATCTGCCAGTTCAATGATCACTTCATTCGAAGAAATGTTATTCAATATATCGATCAGGAAGGTGGATTTAAATCCGATGCTCATGGGATTACCGGCATACTGACAAACCTGTGTTTCCTCCGCGGAAGTAGAGAAATCTATATCCTGTGCCGAGATTACCATCTGATTCTCCTGTACACGTAATTTGATCAGGCTGCTTGCCTGGGAAGAAAAGATAGATACACGTCTGAGCGCACCGATCAATTGTTGACGATCCACTGTCACCTTATGCGGATTGTTCTGTGGGATCACCGAATTGTAGTTGGGATAGCGTCCTTCGATCAGACGACATACCATACGATAATTCTCCATCGTAAACATAGCGTTGCGTTCGTCAAACTCTATTTTTACCATTCCGGCCTCTTTCGGAAGCAGATTTTTCAACAGGTTGGATGGCTTTTTAGGTAAAATAAACGCAGCTCTTTCAGTTCCTCTGGCAGCCAACGTCTTGCAACGAACGAGTTTGTGACCGTCGGAAGCCACCAACGTAATGTCTTCGGTGGTAATATCGAAATAGATACCATTCATCACCGGCCGTAGTTCATCATCCGCCGTAGCAAATACCGAACGATTGATCCCGGCAAGCAGTATTTCCGCATTCATCTCTACTTGTACCGCACTTTCTCCCAAGGTAGCCGAAAGCGGGAATTCATCCGCATTCTGCCCCATCAGGCTGTATTTACCGTTCATGTACTCTACCGTGATCTCTTTTGTCTCCGGATTGATTGTAAAAGAAAGAGGTTGTTCCGGGATCTCTTTCAACGCATCCAACAGAGTCTTGGCGGTGACCGCGATCTTACCGTTACTGTCACTTTCGTTCACTTCTATGGAGGTAACCATGGTGGTCTCGCTATCCGATACTGTAATGGTCAACGTGCCGTCTTCCAGCTGAAAAAGGAAACAATCCAGTATAGGTAACGCGTTCTTTGAATTTATCACGCGGCTAACTGCCTGTAAATGGCTAAAAAGCGCAGTACTCGAAACGATAAATTTCATATATTCCGTGTATTTTAATGTTTATTATATCTTAAACGACAAAGTTACAAAAAAAGATTCGGTTGCAGCAAAAAACGATAGGAAAAACCATTGCAACTCCTTGAATTATCCCCTGGAAAATTGTAACTTCGCACCATCAAATAAATTAATCATAATGGAATTTACAGGAAAAATAATTGCAATCCTCCCGCCCAGAGGAGGTGTATCCAAACAGGGCAATGAATGGAAAGCTCAGGAATTTGTGATTGAAAGTCATGATCAATATCCACGTAAGATGTGCTTCGATGTGTTTGGTGAAGATAAACTCAGTCAGTTTAATATCCAGATGGGTGAAGAACTTACCGTATCCTTTGATATCGATGCCCGTCAGTGGCAGGATCGTTGGTTCAATAGTATACGTGTATGGAAAGTAGAACGTGTAGCTGCCGGTGCATCGTTTGATGCCGGCTCACCGGTTCCTCCTCCCGCTGCTTCCGCGCCGGAGTTTATCCCTGGCGATGTTAAAGACGACCTGCCTTTCTGATCAGGGATCTAATTTAGAGAATATTACTTAACGGTCTTGTACAAAAGTGTTCAGGACCGTTTTTATTTCCCCGGTCATCCTTTAGATATAGGTTTATTCAGGACCCTTTATAGATCAATACAATATTGGGGTAGATTACACCATTGGAACAGGTAAACTGAGTGGCCAGGATAAAATGTCTGAAAAAATCCTGATTACGGAAAAAGAAATTAGGGACCAGTCTTACGTAGTTTTCAGGCTGAATGAATATATCCCCGAAATCAACCATCTGCATAAAATTGTAAGTAGCAGACAGACTGGAAATCCCTTCTTCATAAGCCGGTGTATCGTCGAGGATCTCTCCTCTATCTAAGAAATGAATATAAGAAGACAGACTTTCCGTGTCCGGAGCGATCAGCAAGCGCCCTTTATAGAAAGCAGCATAGGTATGCAATGCCGACTCTGTGATGCCCGTCAGCTGAGTGAACAGGGTATTGCGGGGAAGCGGATAAAAAGTATACGTCCATCCCAGGGAATGGTAATACTCCCTCGGCTTTGCCGGCAATGATGTGTCTTCGGCCGGAGTCGTTTGTATCAGGTTGCGAAGCCGACGCTCTGCCTGTGTTACATCTTGTACGGGAAAACTCATGACTGCACATAGCTGCTCCAGTGTATCAGCCGGATGAAAAAGAGAAGTCACCAGGTTATCTCCGGCATATTCCATGAAGAAACTCAACATTTCTTCATCTCTTTCCCTGATGTAATTGGAATAGGTGGCTGTAGCATATTCATGAGAAGAGGTGAACCGGAACATAGCATGCAGATCGGAAACAGCCCACTTATTGAAGAAGAAAGTGGAAGCAGGTAGTATATCTCCCGGGAAACCCTCCACAGGTTCCTGACATCGCAGCGCATTGGTAAAACTAATGGTTGTACTATCGTTTTCATGACTGACACCGGAGAAATAGATGACATCTCCGTTCATCTTCATATCAAATTCTGTCCATCCTCCCAACTGCGATTGAGAA
This sequence comes from Bacteroides sp., assembly GCA_020861095.1. Classification (GTDB taxonomy): domain Bacteria; phylum Bacteroidota; class Bacteroidia; order Bacteroidales; family Bacteroidaceae; genus Bacteroides. The sequence continues at coordinate 29,295 of JAJBTC010000037.1, read as the reverse complement.
GGGATACCATCTGTTGTCTTTCCCAGATCTACCGAATGCATACGTACATATATGGTAGCAGGGATATTGGTTCTCCTGCCCGCGTGTACCCTTTCAAAAGTCTTATCATTTATCAGACTTTCCCCCGACAGACGCGCATCGATCACCTCTTCAATCAATTTTTTCTGATAACTGATCGCTATGAATTGTGTAGTAAAATAACAGGCCAGAAAATTATTATCAGGCATCGGATATATCCGTATCTCCTGCCCTTTGTAGTCAAATATCTTAGAAGGGAATGTACTGATACAGTACTCCTTTATAAACCTTTCCACAAGTTCATAATCTCCGTTGCCCAACGTACAGTAAAGTACCTGATTTCTATCGTTATCGGGTGCATGGAAACTGATCAGCAGTTTGTTCATCTGTTTACTCAGTCCATGAGGGGTTTGTTCGACCAGCGTATGTAAATGCAATTTGAGGTAAGAAAATAATTTGGAGATAAAAAGGAATCGATCTTCTCTGCTGCAACTCAGGTCATTTACCTCCTGGATAAATCCCACCATATGATCGGTTTCCAGAATAGCAGTTGTACTTACAGGGACCAACGTGTATAGGTCAAAATTCTCTGTCTGTTCCACAGCAGACAAACGCCTGTAAGAATAAGTGCCTATTCCCAGACAGAATACAAGAATCAACGTAAAAAGTATAATCTTCACCCAAATATGTAGTTTCATGATCTGCTATTTTCTCCCATTGAACAAAAATAGCACCTTTTATCAAAAAAACAAAATTTGATATATATAAACTTTCATTCACGAATGGATTATCTACCGGAACCTGCACATTTACACTTTTATACCCTACAAACCCAACCCGTATCAGATGAGGTATTCCCGTGCCGACAGATCGTATTTCACTTTATTCACATGCTATATCTATGTAACTCATCTTCAGCTCTTACTTTTACCTTTCTTTCCAGGTGATTTCCAAGCCATCGTAAGCCAGATGAATATGTTCCGGAAGTTCTTTCTCCCGCACCGCGTGCAGACCCATCTGATGGCTCATGTGTATAAACCATGTCTGTTCCGCCCCGATCTGGGAAGCGGTCTTCAATGCCTCTCCGAGGTTCTGGTGAGTATCATGAGGAGCAAGACGCAACGCATTGATAAAAAGCAATTTTACTCCCTGAAGCTGCAAGACAGTCTCTTCCGGCAGAGAGGACATATCGGTCACATAGCCCATTTCTCCGATACGAAACCCCACGACCGGCAATCTGCCGTGCATAGCACGCAGAGGCAGAATCTGTGTGGTGTTTACCTCAAAAGGCTCACCGATCTCTATATGCTGCAAAAAAATGGCGGGTACTCCCGGGTAACGATGTTCGGCAAAACAGTAAGGAAGCCGGGCTCTCAACCGGTCGGCTGTCACTTTCTCGGCATATACAGGGATCTCTCCGAAGCGACAAAACGGACGCAGATCATCCACTCCTCCCACATGATCGTAATGTTCATGCGTAAGCAGCACCGCATTCAGTTTTTCAAACGGAAGAGGAAGCATTTGCTGCCGGAAGTCGGGCCCGCAATCAATCAGTATCCTGGCATTCTGTGTTTCTACCAGAGCAGAAGTACGCAAACGATGATCCCGCGGGTCCGGTGACAGACAGACTTCACAGGTACAACCTATTTCCGGAACTCCTGTCGAAGTTCCGCTTCCCAATACAGTAACCTTCATCAATTATTCTTTCTTGTATATTATTTCCCGGCCAGACCGATCATACAGACTTCCGGATGAAGATCCAGACCAAACTCTTGTTGTATGGACGCGCGTATGGCATCTGACAGCCTCAGGATATCTTCTCCGGTGGCACCTCCCAGGTTCACAAGCACCAACGCCTGCTTCTCATAGACACCGGCAGCACCCAGACTTTTTCCTTTCCATCCACATTGTTCAATCATCCATCCGGCAGGTATCTTTATCTTTTCTTCACCTACCTCATAGAATGGCATATCCGGATAGCGCGCGCAGATCTCCTGAAATCTCTCCCGGGAGACTACCGGATTCATAAAGAAACTTCCCCCGTTGCCCCACTGTTTCGGATCGGGAAGTTTGCTTTCACGTATGGCAATCACCGCTTTCCGCACATTCTCCAGCGTCAACTCCAGATACCGGTCAAGCTGTTTCCGGATATTTCCATATTCCAGGGTATAATGTTCCTGTTTGTTCAACCGATAAGTAACATAGGTAACAAACAGATCTTTTCTCTCTTCGCCTTTGAAGATACTGTTGCGGTATCCATAGCCACATTCATCTACAAGGAAAACTATTTTCTCTCCCCGGATGTTCACTGTCTCCACTTTCGTGATCAGATCTTTTGCTTCTACCCCATAGGCCCCGATATTCTGAATCGCACTTGCACCTACTTCACCGGGAATATGAGAAAGATTCTCAGCACCATACCAGCGTTGAGATACACTATAGGCTACAAAATCGTCCCATGTGACACCCGCTCCCACACGTACATATACCTCTGATCCGGTTTCTTCTACAATCTCTATCCCCTTTATACAAGAATGAAAGACCGTACCGGGGTAGAACTTTTCAAGAAAAAGCAGATTGCTGCCTCCTCCGATATGCAGATAGGGAGCTGCAATCGTATCCCCTTGCAGAAACGCGATCAATTCATTCTCGCTATGGTATTCTACAAACCGACAGGCAGTTGCTTCGATACCGAATGTATTGTATGTAAGTAATGAATAATTTTCCCGGATCATATATTTCTCACTGATTAAACCTTGTTATATACTTGTATCTTCAAACTTATACAACTCCCATTCGCCGCGTTTGCGATGAAAATACAGGATATTAGAGAAGCCGTTGCCAATCCCCTTCAGGGCTACGATCTTGGTAGCAGCTTTGTCTTCATTGTGCTGGCCGTAATTGATATTAGAGAGACGTTCAGAAGGTAAGGGAGGTCTGAACGCATACCACTGTTCGAGATCAAGGGTGGTTTCAAAAATGGAGAAATCATCATCCGGATCGGCGGTTACAAACTTCAGAGGCTGACGAACGCGTTCGCCCTGGAAAAGGCTATCTGTGGCGAACCGGACAAAGAAGTCTCCGAAATTCTCCTGCCTGTCTTCTTCTACCGGACGTACATTGATCGCTTCCAGGATCCAGAAGCCCTCTTTGCGCTCAAAATAATACCGTTTGACCTGTTGCTTGTTCAGGAACCACCATTCCACCTGCACAGACGTATGTTCTTCTTCGTCTTCATCTCCGGCCAGTTCCATCTCTCCTTCCCGATCAAAAAGAAGGGTATAATAAGACTGATCGAAAAAAAGCGGATCATATTCCCATTCTGCTTCTTCTATTCGCAAAGCTTCATCCAGAAAATAATAGGGTAAGGGAAAAACAACACGAGTCCGCTGAAACAAGCTGTCTGTAGCGAAAGTATAAATAAAATCAAAGAAAGATCCGTCAGGTACAGCCTCTACAGGCTCTTCTTCCTCTGTTTCCGGGCGTGTCTCTTCTTCAGGAAACACTGTATCTGTTACGATCTCTACTTCCTGTGCAGGTTGCTGCTGTTTCTTCTGCTCCGCACAGGAGCTACACAGTGCAATCCCTATCATTCCTACAACCGCAATCAGTAATCTTCTCATTTTATATCTGGCCTATCTGCCGGCTTATTCCACAGGTTGTGTATTTATTTTCTCTCTGTCAGACAGATCTTGTATAAGAACAATCTTTATCACTTACACGGGGACAAAGACTATCTGCGGTTTCGTTCATGCTGTCACAAGCCCGTCAATTTTTTCAGTACATAGTCACATTACCCTTACCCCCTTATAACATGGAATGGCAGGCCAACTATTTCACTTGACAGAAAGTCCTCTATCTCCTCTGAATTCTATTTTACTCAGGCAACTTAGCCGGGCAAAGTAAGCACTTTTTTTCATTTTTCTGCCAAAAAGATATGGATTATTCATAGAAAATGGTGTCCTTTGTGTAGTAACTAAAAACCTTACCACTATGTACGGTAAAATGAAAGAACACCTGAGCCAGACGCTCACCGAGATCCGGGAAGCCGGCCTCTACAAAGAAGAACGCCTGATCGAAAGTCCGCAACAGGCGGTGATCACTGTGAACGGGAAAGAAGTCCTGAATTTCTGTGCCAACAATTATCTGGGACTCTCCAACCATCCCAGGCTTATTGCCGCGGCTAAGGAGACCCTGGAACAACGCGGATACGGTATGTCATCCGTACGTTTTATCTGTGGAACACAGGACATTCACAAAGAACTGGAGGCTGCTATCGCGGCATACTTCCGGACAGAAGACACCATTCTGTATGCGGCTTGTTTCGATGCCAACGGAGGAGTATTCGAACCTCTTTTCACCGAGGAAGATGCTATTATCTCAGATTCCCTGAACCATGCCTCCATCATCGATGGGGTGCGTCTGTGTAAAGCCAGACGTTACCGCTACGCAAACGCGGATATGGAAGACCTGGAACGCTGCCTGCAGGAGGCACAGAACCAGCGATTCCGGATCGTCGTGACAGACGGCGTATTCTCTATGGATGGCAATGTGGCTCCCATGGATCAGATCTGTGACCTGGCAGAAAAGTACGACGCGTTGGTGATGGTAGACGAGTCTCATTCGGCAGGTGTGGTAGGACCTACAGGTCGGGGAGTGAGTGAATTGTTCCAGACCTACGAACGGGTGGATATCTATACAGGTACGCTGGGAAAAGCATTCGGAGGTGCCATGGGTGGTTTCACTACGGGACGCCGGGAGATCATAGACCTGCTGCGCCAACGGAGTCGCCCCTATCTTTTTTCCAACTCGGTAGCTCCGGCAGTGGTCGGTGCCAGTCTGGAAGTATTCCGCATGCTCAAAGAGAGCAACGAACTCCACGACCGTCTGGTAGAGAATGTACACTACTTCCGTGAGAAAATGCTGAAAGCGGGATTTGACATCAAACCGACACAGAGTGCGATCTGCGCGGTGATGCTATACGATGCCCGTCTTTCACAGGACTATGCGGCACTTTTGCAGCGGGAAGGCATTTATGTCACCGGGTTCTACTACCCGGTAGTACCGAAAGGACAAGCCCGCATCCGGGTACAACTATCCGCGGGACATACACAGGAGCATCTGGATCGGTGTATCGGGGCATTTATTAAGGTTGGGAAAAACTGAATGTCATACAGTAAGTAATTTACGATCTGATATAAAATAACCTGGAGAGGCAAAATCTTCCGGGTTATTTTATTTATGACATTTCCGGAGGCTTTTTTTGAAACATTCACCGCACGGATGCTGTTACGAAATAATATATGGAACTTTGTTAAAGATATATCCGTGCCACACCCACATTTGTAATTGTATATAAATACATAATCTATGGAAGAATTTAATCTGATCACTCCCACTTTTCTGTTTTCGGCTGTATCGCTCATTTTACTGGCTTATACCAACCGTTTTCTTTCGTATGCCCAGCTGGTACGTACGTTGCGCGACAGGTACATGGAAAAACCTTCTGATGTGACAGTGGCACAGATCGAGAATCTGCGGAAACGCTTATCGCTGACCCGCACCATGCAGGTACTGGGTATATCCAGCCTGTTTTTTGTGTGATCAGCATGTTCCTGATCTATATCGGACTGAAAATGGCCTCTGTGATCGTATTCGGTCTGGCTCTTTTACTGCTCATTTCTTCCTTAGGAGTTTCCATACATGAGATACTGATCTCTACACGCTCTTTAGACATCTACCTGAGTACCATGGAAAAAGGCAAGGATATACAATAAGATATCCCTTTGCTGAGCTCCCATAAAAAAGGAAACCTCCACCGGAAGTTTCCTTTTTATTGTCTCTCACATTTAACTATGGATACGGATATTCCCTAATTGATGGTCAGGATGTGGGCCGTTGCTGTATCCGGATCTGTTTTCCGGGGAAGATCCGGACAACCCTACCAGGAACTTGTCTGTCGGAAAATCCGTATGAGAAGTTCTCTCATTTCCTTTTTTCCGCTTTGCACTCACAGCATTTGCACATCACTTTATGTGCCATATGCAATTGTGCATCTATGATCATCATTCCGGCGTCTCCGGCATTCTTAGCTTTCTTGTACAGATCATGAGCCATTGCTTCTTCTTCCATCTGACAGGCAACAAATTCGTCCAGAAATATTTTAGTGGCATGGTCTTTTTCTTCCATGGCTATGTCCAACAGTTTATCGGTCATTTTGGCCAGATGTACGGTATGCTTGTAAAGATGCTCACAAACCTGTGAGGCAGTTCCCCAATCGGTAGGCGCCACATTGATCTTATCGATCTTGGCATCACACCCTTTTTTGGCCAGATAACTGGCTATTTCACACGCATCGTCGGTCTCTTTCTGTGCCATCTTTTTGAATTTGCAGCAAAGACCGTTATAACCCATTTTTTCCATATGGAAGGCCATAGAAAGGTAGAGATTGGAAGACCACAACTCTGCATTGAGCTGATCGTTGAGTGCGGTTTGTAATTTTTCAGTCATCATAATTCACTATTTTTTATTTATTAGATACTGAACTTACAACAACCACACTTCTCCATTGTTCGTAGAGAAAAGTATAAATTTATCCTTCCGGGATCCTCTCGTTTTCTATAGTAATTTCAGGAATTATTTTTGACCTTAAATTACGCCAGATGTGGCCCCACAAATCACTTAATTCTGTCTTCTGCCTCCTTTTTGTTTCGCTTAAATTCTTTTCGTTCCCATATTCCAAAGCCCTCATTCTCCTGTAGAGACGCCAAGAGATTTACGATTTACTGATTTACGATGTACGATTGAAAATACATCGCATCCCGTATGATTTACGTGACTTCACTACTCCGTTTGATATACGGCGACGAGCAGGATAAACTCGCTCCTATCAGACAGATCCTGCTTCCGGTTCGGCGTAAAACTGCACTACGCTTGACGCTGCGAGACCAGAGGTGGGCCAATGCCTGTACCATGTGCATGTTACGGATGGCAATGGCTGCGTTTAATTACTGATTTGTATGGGGTAATACAGGTAATCCTGACGCCATCATCCACTTGTAGAGACGCAAAGGGATTTACGATTGGACGAACCAACGGTCGACGAAGTCAACCAACGGTCAGCAAAGGGATTTACAATTTACGATTGAAATTGCAGAAAGAATATGTTTGTAAATCCTTATGCGTAACATTATATATGCAAACATACGAGACGCATAGTTGCGTCTCCACGGTGCCAACTCAATATAGACGCTCACTATAAATAATTCATCTTATAAGATACCATAACATACAAATCCGGATTTCATACAAGAATGCCCGATCATCCATTGAATGGAAACCGGGCAATCAGATAAGTTTCTATCAGATACAGAACTGTATCAGACATACCTCGTGAAGACGCAAATATGCGTCTCGTATGTTTGCATATAAAATGTTACGCATAAGGATTTACAAACATATTCTTTCTGTAATTTCAATCGTAAATTGTAAATCGTAAAATCGTAAATCTCTTTGCGTCTCTACATGGGAATGAGGGTGTCAGGATAGTTCGTCCGAAGTATATCCCTGTGGCAATTGGCGGCAGTTGTATCCGGAAGCCATGATCTCTCCGTAGGCACCGGCAGAACGCATGGCGATATAGTCTCCGCGCTTTACCTGATTGAGTTTTACCTCTTTTCCGAATACATCGGAAGATTCGCAGATCGGCCCTACCACATCGTAACTTTCTACGGCTGCTTCGGAAGTGATATTCTCCATCTGGTGATATGCGTCGTAAAGAGCCGGACGGATCAGATCGGTCATCCCGGCATCCAGAATGGCAAATTGCTTCTTCGCTCCTTGTTTGACATACAAGACTTTCGAGATCAGATTACCACATTGTCCCACGATCGAACGTCCCAGTTCGAAATACAGCGTCTGTCCGGGTCGCAGTTTCAGATGCTCGGCATAAGTCACGAAATAACTCTGGAATTCCGGTATCGGCTGCTCGTTGGGATGATCGTAATCGATCCCCAGCCCGCCTCCGACATTCACATGTCCGAAAGTGATACCACGGGCTTCCAGACGATCCTGTAACTCGTTCACCCGGTGGCAAAGAGCTACAAAATCTCCCATATCGAGTATCTGGGATCCGATATGGAAATGCAGTCCGATAAATTTCACATGATCCATTCCGAGTGCCACATCGATCACATGATCCATATCTTCCATGCTGATACCAAATTTGTTTTCGGCCAGTCCGGTAGTGATATTGGCATGGGTATGCGCTGCTACGTCCGGATTGATACGAAAGGCAACATTCGCGGTCTTCCCTTTTGCTGCTGCAAGTTCATTGATAACTTCCAGTTCGGGAATGGATTCTACATTGAAACAGAATATATCGTGATCCAGCCCCAGTTCGATCTCCCAATCTGCTTTCCCAACTCCGGCAAAAACCACCTTCTCCGCGGGAAAGCCCGCGTCGAGACAAGCCTTGATCTCCCCGCCGCTTACGCAGTCAGCTCCCATACCGCTATCGCGGATCACCTCCAGGATCTTGGGGTTGGCATTGGCCTTGACCGCATAATGTACTACATAATTGCCATATCTGTCCGATTCATTTTTCACGACTTCCAACGTTTCCCGCAACAAGTCTGTATCGTAATAATAGAATGGAGTCTGCAACTCCCGGAATTTACTTACAGGAAATGTACCTTTCATATGTTATGTCTTATTTCTTTGTTTTTTAAAACAGGCTCTTAAAAAAGCGCTTTCTCATTGCTGAACAAAGCGCCTGGTATATGTTATCTTCAATTTTCGTTAAAGAGCACGCGACTCAGCGCCTGTAGTGCCAGTTTTTTATCCTGTTCACGCACCAGAATAGAGATGTTGTAGTTGCTGCCTCCGTAGGAGATCATACGTACAGGTATATCTTTCAGTGCTTCTACCACACTGGCTTCAAAACCAATGTTCTCCCAGTCGAGATCGCCTGCCACACAGATGATACACATGTCTTTGTCTACCGTCACCGTACCGTATTTTTTCAGATCGTCTACAATCTCATTGAGATGCTTGGTATTGTCTACAGAAACCGATACTCCGACCTCTGAGGTACAGATCATATCGATGGAAGTCTGATAGCTTTCAAAGATCTCAAATACTTTGCGCAGGAAGCCATGAGCCAGCAGCATACGGCTGGACTTGATCTTGATGGCAGTGATATTTTCTTTGGCTGCAACCGCTTTGATCTTCCCCTTTTCGGTTTCGTTGGAGATGATCGTACCGGGCGCCGTCGGGTCCATGGTATTCAGCAGCCTTACCGGTATATTGGCATACTTGGCAGGCTGCACACAGGTCGGATGCAGGATCTTCGCTCCGAAATAGGCCAGTTCGGCAGCCTCTTCAAAATGAAGCTGACGCACGGGAGAAGTTTTGTCTACGATGCGCGGATCGTTGTTGTGCATCCCGTCGATATCGGTCCAGATCTGTATTTCCGAAGCATTCAGGGCAGCACCGATCAGGGAAGCGGTATAGTCGCTGCCTCCGCGCTGGAGATTATCGATCTCTCCATAGGCATTGCGGCAGATGAATCCCTGTGTGATATAGATATCGGCATCCGGATGGAGTTCCAGTTGTGCCTGTAGTTTTTCTTTGATATATACCGGATCGGGTTCGGCGTTCTTATCCGTACGCATAAACTCAAGCGCGGGTAGCAGTACAGACTTCACTCCGCTCTCCTGCAGATAATAGTTCATCATGGCAGTAGAGATCAACTCTCCCTGTGCCAGCACCACCTTCTCTTCGAACAAAGTAAACAGGTCTTTGGTGTACGAACGTATATAGTCGAAATGGGAACGGATCACTTCCAGGACTTTCTGTTTATATTCAGTTGTCTCATACAATTCTTCCACATGTTTCCGGTAGGTATTTTCCAGTCTGTTGATGATCTCGTTGGCACCCTCCGGATTCTTCTTATACAGATAGTCCGAGATCTCTACCAATGCGTTTGTGGTGCCCGACATGGCGGAGAGCACTACAATGTTCTTTTCCCCATCGGTAATCAATTTGGCTACCTCTCTCATCCGCTGAGCCGACCCTACCGAGGTACCTCCAAACTTTAAAATTTTCATCTGTCGTAACTGAATTAAATGATTTACGATTCGACAGCCGTTCTTATTTCTCTTTTCCGTCCGGCGTTTCTCCCCGCCGGAAAAGAGCAGCCTCTCCTCTTTCCTAATTTATTATCTCTTGTTTATTGTTCACTTGTTCTTCCACGGCCTCTTCTACAGCTTCCCACCCCGTTTCTTCTGTCGCATCAGCCACCGTCCGGTACCGCTCCGTCACATTCACGATGCGATGATCGGCACATCGGTATACGATCCCCGGAAACTCCTGCAACAACAACTGGTTGTGTGTGGTCATCACCACTGCCGATCCGGCCTCACAAATGTTGTGCAACAGGGTGGTGATCTCCCGGCCTGTCTCCGCATCCAGATTGCCCGTAGGCTCATCTGCCAGAATGATCTCCGGTCTGTTGAGGATGGCCCGCGCGATCACGATGCGTTGTTGTTCTCCTCCGGATAGTTCGTTGGGGAATTTATACCCCTTGTTGTCCATCCCTACCTGTTGCAGTACCTCCTCGATACGATCCCGAATCTCCCGTTTGTGTTTCCACCCGGTAGCCCGCAATACAAACTCGAGATTGTCGTACACCGACCGGTCGGTGAGCAACTGAAAATCCTGGAACACGATCCCCAGCTTGCGCCGCAACTGCGGAATGTGTTTGCGTCTGATCTTACGCATGTTGTACCCCAGTACCTCCGCGGTTCCCTCCGTCACGGCCAGTTCGCCGTAGAACGTTTTCAGCAGGGTGGTCTTACCGGAGCCTACCTTTCCGATGAGGTAGACAAATTCTCCTTTGTGCAACCGGAAATCTACCTGCTCCAGTACACACAACTCCTGTTGGCAAACAGCTACCTGCTCGTATCGGATCAGTGTTTCGTCCATGTGTCGCTGTGTCTTACCTGCAATTCACGCGCGAGATCTTCAATACTATATCCTTTGGAAGTGAGCAACACGATCAGGTGATAGATCATATCGGATCCTTCATAGATCATCCGTTCGCCGCTTCCGTTTGTTGCTTCAATAATCATCTCCACAGCCTCTTCCCCTACTTTCTGTGCCATGCGGTTCACTCCATCCCGGAACAGGCTGGTGGTATACGATTTCTCCGGCATCTCTTCGTGGCGCTGGTTTATGAACTGTTGCAGATGTTTCAGGAACATCAGAGGCTCGTCGTTCTTTTCGCCCCAGCAGGTATCTTCGCCGGTATGGCACACCGGTCCCACGGGAGACACCTGGATCAGCAGGGTGTCGTGATCACAGTCTTCCCGGATATCCAATACATGCAGGAAATTACCGCTCTCTTCGCCTTTCGTCCACAGACGGTTTCTGGTACGGCTGAAGAACGTTACCTTTCCGGTCTCCACAGTCTTCTCATACGCTTCCCGGTTCATAAAACCCAGCATAAGCACTTTACGCGTATGCTGATCCTGTATGATGGCCGGTACGAGACCACCCATTTTATCGAAGTCTATATTCATTTCTATGATTTTCTAAAGGTTGTTTTTCGGGATTCCCTCCGGTTCAGATACGCACGGAGATCCCCTGGTCGCAAAGATACGATTTTAATTCGGGAATTTTGATTTCTCCGAAATGAAAAACGCTGGCTGCCAGTGCCGCGTCTGCCCTGCCTTCCAGGAAAACATCCCGGAAGTGCTCACGGCTGCCTGCGCCTCCGGAAGCGATAATGGGTATAGTAAGTTGCCCGGAAAGCGTAGCCAGCGCTTCATTGGCATATCCCTCTTTCACTCCGTCGTGGTCCATACTGGTAAACAGGATCTCTCCTGCTCCCCGTTGCTGGGCTTCGCGGGTCCATTCAAAGAGTTCCCTATCGGTCTCCACACGGCCTCCGTTGAGGTAGCATTTCCAGCCCTCCGGAGTCTGCCGGGCATCTACGGCAACGACACATACCTGCGAACCAAAGTTTTTCGCGATCTCATCGATCAGTTGCGGACGGCGCAGCGCGGAAGAGTTGACAGAGATCTTGTCTGCTCCGGCATTCAGTAGCCGGTCTACATCCTGCAATTCATGGATCCCTCCTCCCACGGTAAAAGGGATACTGATGTTGGCAGCGATGCGCCGCACCAGTTCCGTAAAAGTCTTGCGCCCTTCGTGGCTGGCGGTAATATCCAGAAAGACCAGTTCATCGGCTCCCTGTTCACTGTAGGCGCGTCCCAACTCCACCGGATCTCCGGCCTGACGCAGATTCACAAAATTGGTTCCCTTTACCGTCTGTCCATCTTTGATATCCAGACAAGACACTATTCTTTTCGCTAACACTCTCTTCTTTTTTATTTTTATATGGTTCGTCTCCGGCTTAATACACATGGGTAACACACCGGAAGCAGATACGATCTTTCTGACCTTCTATCCAAGAAAAACAGCCAGCTGTTTCAGGGTGATATGCCCTTCATGCAATGCTTTCCCGAAGATCACCGCAGGTACTCCGGCCTCTTCCAGCCTGTAGATATCTTCTATCTTACTGACTCCTCCACTGGCAATCAGGTAGAGATCGGGAAAGACCTGCAACATCTCCTGATACAATTCCAGAGAGGGTCCCTGCAACATACCGTCGCAACTGATATCGGTGCAGATCACTTTCCGTATGCCCTTCTCCCGGTAGTTTTGCAGGAAAGGGAACAACTCTTCGGTACTTTCGTCTTTCCAGCCGTGCACGGCAATCTTTTTGTCACGCACATCGGCCCCAAGGATGATCTTATCACTACCGTACCGATCGATCCATCCGCAAAACACCTGCGGATCCCTGACGGCAATGCTTCCTCCGGTCACCATAGCAGCACCACTTTCAAAAGCGATCCTGAGGTCTTCATCACCCTTGACTCCACCTCCGAAGTCAATGACCAACGAAGTTGCGGTTGCTATTTTCTCCAGGGTCTTGTAGTTGACAATGTGTTGCGAAGCGGCTCCGTCCAGATCCACAACGTGCAGCCGGCGGATACCATGGTCTTCCATCTCACGGGCCACCTCCACAGGATCTTCGTTGTATACTTTCTTGGTATCATAGTCGCCCTGGGAAAGTCTCACACACTTTCCGTCGATGATATCTATAGCAGGAACCAATTCCATTTACAATTTACAATTTAACGATTTAAATAACTTCAGATCTACAATATTATACATATTTACTATCAGACAGATAATTACTCATATTCTATAAGGTAATTTCAATCGTAAATAGTAAATCGTTTAATCGTAAATCCCTTCAGATTTCCAGAAAATTCTTCAATATCCTCTCTCCTACCGATCCACTCTTTTCGGGGTGGAACTGGGTAGCATAATAGTTGTCTTTATGCAAAGCCGCGCTGAAAGGAAGAATATAATCAGTCTCTGCTGCTGTCCATGGGCAAAGCGGTACATAGTAGCTATGTACAAAATAGACATATTCTTCTTCGGTGAAACCCTTGAAAAGGCCACTTTGGGTCTTCGTCAAGGTATTCCATCCCATATGCGGCACTTTCTCCGTAGGTTGCTGAGGCTGGAATCGCTTCACATCCACCTCAAAGATGCCCAGGCAATTGATGGTTCCGTTTCCTTCTTCCGAACGTCGGCACATCACCTGCATCCCCAGACAGATGCCTAATACAGGCTGACGCAGATCTAAGATCAGCCGGTCCATCCCCGCCGCTTTCAGGTGGTTCATGGTAGTCTCTGCCTCTCCCACTCCGGGAAAGATCACTTTATCGGCAGCCAGTAACTCCTGCGCATCGGAAGTTACCTTCGCTTCCACTCCCAATCTTCTGAGGGCATACTCTACGGAATAGATATTTCCCGCATTGTATTTGATAATAGCTACATTCATACATTCAGTCCGACGGTGTTTATCTAATTAAAGATCACCGTCTTGTTTTTATAAGCAAGTACTTTACGTTCAATATGTTTCTGTACGGCCCTGGAGAGTACAATCTTTTCCAAGTCTTTTCCTTTGTTAACCAGATCCTGCACAGAGTCTTTATGGGTAATACGCACCACATCCTGTTCGATGATAGGTCCGGCATCCAGTTCGGTAGTTACATAATGGCTGGTGGCACCGATGATCTTTACTCCTCTCTCAAAAGCAGCATGATAGAGTTTGGCTCCCACAAAAGCCGGCAGAAAGGAATGATGAATATTGATGATGCGGTTGGGGTAGGCATGGATCATCTGCTGGGAAATCACCTGCATATAGCGGGCCAGTACAATAAAATGGACCCGGTGTTGGGCCAGGAGTTCCATCTCTTTCTGCTCCTGTTCGGCTTTGTTCTCCCTGGTAATCGGAAAGACATGGTAAGGAATACCAAATCGTTCGGCCACATGCTGCATATCGGGATGATTGCTGATGATCAGCGGAATCTCTACATTCCACTCTCCGGCCGTATAGCGGGCCAGCAGATCGAACAGACAGTGCGACATCTTCGAAACGAATATAGCCATGCGAGGCTTGTGGTCAGAAAAATACAACCGGAAGTTCATATCATATTTCTGAGCATACAATGTTTCGAAGTAATCTTCTATCTTCTCCTGAGGGACCAGGAAACCGGCAAGTTCCCACTCGATCCGCATAAAAAAGATATTCTCTACCCGGTCTACATATTGATCCAGATAGATGATATTTCCTTTGTTCACTGTGATAAAATCCGTGACTTCGGCCAGGATACCCGGCCGATCGGGACAGTGAAGCAATAATTTGGCTGTTGTTGTCATAACAGTATGGACCTTTATTCACGGCGTTGTACCTATATCTTTGGCTTCTGCTGATCTGCCTTTTCCAGGATCCGGCAAGAGAACGGTTCCACTCTCCGGAACGGGTTTTGACAACGCAACGTATGTAAGGGGCAAAATTAACTATTTATTGCCAATATGCGAAGAATTAAAGCAGGAAGTTTAGATAAAAAGAAAAAACACGTACAGATAGAAAGAGATACCAAACAAAAGGACTTCCCTTCACACCGGAACCCAGACTGATTACCGGATCATCTCCCACTCTTTTTTCCTTAAATAAAAATACCATATTCTCTTTTCGGAACTACTCTCTGAAGAATCTGCCGGAAAGAGGATTATGCACTCTACTTACAATAATATGTTCTCTGTAGCAATAGATAGCAGCGGTATCCATGAACTTTTACTATGGAGAAAAGAATTACCTGGATGAAAGAAAATTCCGCGTATACTCTTCCATGGAAATTCGCGGGACCTTCGGAAAACCAGATCCGTTTATAAAATATGTATTTGAAAACCGCAAACTACATTAAATCCGTAAACAATTGACAAGTCGGAAACGTCTTACCGGAATAAATCAAATTTCACAGGTATGACAACTAAATATTCCAACCTCCATCATTTCGGAGAAAAGAAAATGTCCTCCGGTCCGGAGATACCTGCCGACAGGAGACCTATGGGTTCTGCGGATCAGGAACCCGATACTCCCTTCTCATGTGGCTGCAGCGATATTCCAACCGCTATGGAAGATGTCATGTGCGGTTGCATAGAAACGGATGTAAACGCTTTTCACAAAGATATGTATGAAAGAGAGATCCAGCTCGACCGCGAAAAGCGGATTGGAGAGCTGGACCAGATGATCCACGACGAGATCGAAGAGTAAGACCAACCACTGTCTTTCCTTCGGTTTGGCTAATGCCTTGTTGCTTTCGTCAACAGGGCATTGCTGTTTTATAGATGCCACTACAGCCTGTCACAGAGCATACCGGACTTACCGGAACGCGCTTCTAAATGTTTATCTTATATAAATTCACAGTTTATTATCAGAATTTGGCAAAACCCGGCTATGCATCTCTAAACTCTCACCTGTGTTATCCCGTTTATAAAGAGTCTTATAAAAAGGAATAACATTTTAAAATCCAAAAAATATGATGTACAAGTATCTTATAGGTATCGCGGCCGGAGCAGTGGTTGCCTATGCACTCAGTCGGAAAGAAAACCGGAAAAAGATCTCTAAATTTTATGATGAAGCCTGGGACTACATGGATGATGCCATGCACTCCCTGAAAAAAGAGATGCATAAAGGCAAAAAACATGCAAAAGACATGATGGGAAGTGCAGAGGATAGAATCCACGATTATAATATGTAACCCCATTTTTTTGTGTAACCTGATTTCTGTGTTCGAATAAAAAATTAACCTCAATAAATTATTGATATGTTTTACCATTCCAAAGAATTACAATTCAACGCACGGGTATCCAAACCAGACCCGCGTTTTGCCAGACTGTTGCTCGAACAGTTCGGAGGAGGAAACGGAGAATTGAAAGCAGCTATGCAGTATTTTGTACAGGCTTTCAGTTGCCGGCATACGTATCCGGACAAATACGATATGTTGATGGATATTGCTACCGAAGAGTTCAGCCACCTGGAGATCGTAGGTGCCACGATACAAATGCTCCTGAACGGTGTGAACGGCAAACTGAAAGATGCCTCCGAAGAGGAGAGCATCATGGATATGCTGAAAGGAAAAGCCACCAAGGAAGAATACATCCACCAGGCTCCGTACAATCCACAGTTCTGTGTATTGACAGGAGGTGGACCCAATGTGACCGACAGCAACGGCACTCCCTGGACCGGAGCCTATATCAATGCAAACGGTGACCTGACAGTAGACCTCCGGTCTAACATTGCCGCGGAATCACGTGCCAAAATCGTATACGAATACTTGCTGCAATTTACAGATGATCCGTATGTAAAAGAAACACTCGGTTTCCTGATGACGCGTGAGATCACTCACTTCCAGCAGTTCGAAGCCGCATTAGACACCATTGTGCCCAACTTCCCACCGGCTATCCTGCAAGGTGATCCCCGGTATAGCAATATGTATTTCAATATGTCTTGCGGAGAAGATGCCAGAGGTCCGTGGAACGAAGGAGAAAGCAGTCGCCTGAAAGAAGAATGGCAGTATGTGGAAGATCCGAAATCTTATGTACAAGCAACCGAGGGGCTCACAACCGTGGAACCTCAGGGTACAGACCGTACGGAAGAGAAGATCCGGAAAATGGAAAAAGAGATCGGCAAACAGCGCAGCAAAGAAGTGAATGAGGCCAATCCGGTTGGAGAAGCCTATTGGAGCGTGTATAAGCCAGCTACTGAATAACTCATTTAAAACTTATAAGTATGAAAGGTAAAAGTGAAAACCAATCGTGTGCAAACAGCACTTCCGCCCAGGATAAAAATGATACCCGGACGAAAAAAGATATCACTGCTGAGAGCAGTACAGAAAATCAGGCCAACAAACATTCAGACGACCAGCTCTACGGCCGCTCCGAATCAGAAGGCAGCACCGCGAAAAAGAATTCCCGGTAACAACCAGGAATCAGAAGACGGTACACGGATGTACCGTCCGGCTATCTGGCTTTTACTGGAAGCAGAGATGATATAAAGACAGAGGTAAGAGCCATTCTGTCCGAGTAAGAAAAGGCGGTTTATTATCTGAATAAACCGCTTTTTATTTGTTCTATCTCTTTATCAGGAGCCTTATTGGAAATTCATACTCACGAAAATACCCATCACTCAGAAATGTCAGCTATGATGAATATGTTATTGGGAATCTCTATCGGAGCAATCATTGTATATGGGTGCGGCAAATTGAAAGATCCGGCAGTGGTATATAGGTTCTTAGAACCAGTCTTCCGTTATATAGAAAAATATATAAATAAGTTACAAAGTCTATAAATAAGCAAAATGAAAAACAGATCTGACAAATAGACAAAATGATAGTCAAATTGTCCAGGAATCGTTTATTCAAAGGAAACTTTCTCTTTCACAGAAAAAAACTCAGGGAACAAAATTTCATAAAAACATATTATCACCAAATCTCCCAGTCAATTATACAATAGCTCTAAAAAAGAGAAATAGCTTCTCTTTTTGACCTCACCAAGCCTCAATATCCAGCAATTTATTATTTAAAAAAACACTTTCCATTTATCCCTTCCAGAGAAAAATTGCTCTTTCTGAATGAGAAATTAAACGTTCAATCATATCCACCAGATAAACATTACATAGTTTACTACTATTTTATGCACAGATTATTTGTAGACTGTGCATAAAATAGTAGTAAACTGTGCATAATATATCCGCATAAATATTTATTTTTACTCAATTTATTACATAAATATAAAAAACAGAGTATAAATATTCATATCTTTCAAAGTCAATTCTCTGAAAGTGGATAAAAATGATTTGTCATAATTAGTGAAAAACCTCATTTAGCAGAATTTTATCAGGAAAATTAACTAATTTCTGACAATATGTAATTTCAAAAAATCATTTTCAGGTTCGTTCGGAATATATATCAACGATTCACTACTACGAAACATACTTAATACCCGGCTACTTTAATCTGTCTTTTTCACCCAGACTGCCACCTTCCCGCCATGTACCTTGAATGTGCCGTTTCCCTGATCGTCAATAGTCACTACATCCGTCATGCTACCGGTGATCTCGTGCCAGACCTCACCTTTATGGGTTTCGCCCACATTCATCACTTTATCTCCATCCTCACCGTTGGAAAGCAACAAGGCCACTCCGGAATTGGGATGGAATTCATCTCCGGTACGTACCAAACCCACCGTATTGGGATGGTCGAAATAATCGCGTTGCTCACCAAAAGCATAGTTGGTACGTGCCTGCAACAAGGTATCTATTACTCCGCGATGCATAGACTCTTTTCCTCCGACCCCGTAGTAATCTCCGTAAAATACACAGGGATACCCTTGCTCCATCAGCAGGATCAGGCCATAGGCCAGCGGCTTGAACCAGTCTTCTACCTGAGACTGCAACGAACTGCCCCATTGCGAATCGTGATTATCTACAAACGTAACTGCCAGATCGGCGTGCTGGCTCACCAGCGTACCGTCAAACAGTTTACTCATATCGTACGAGCGGCCCTGTTTGGAGGCCTGATACATATTATAATGCAAAGGAACATCAAACAGATCTACCTTGTATTTGACATCTTTCAGATAGGCATTCAGCGAATTGATATCCTGTTTCCAATACTCACCTACCGCATAGAACTCCTGCTCCATCACTTCCCGGACTCCCGACAAAAAGCGTTCGATAAACTGATCGTTGATATGCTTGATCGCGTCCAGACGCATGCCATTGAGATTTAATTCTTTGGAGACCCAGGCTCCCCATTTGATCACCTCCTCTACTACCTGCGGATGGTCGAAATCAATATCCGCAAACATCAGGTAGTCGTAATTCCCATTTTCACTGTCTACCCCATCGCTCCAGGATTTGCCATCGCCCATGATCTGATAGATGGCTTTTTTACCGTTGGCATTGTTGAAGTCGGTACCGGAAAAGTGATACCAATGCCATTTGAAATCGGAATAGGTATTGTTGCGTCCCGGAAAGTTAAACCCAGTCCACCCTTCGATCTCATACACATCACTGATGGGTTTACTCCGGTTGTTCGGATCTACCTCCCGGACTTTGAATTTCTCCGTATAGTCGGCTCCCGCTTTATGGTTCATCACAGCATCCAGATAGACACTGATCTGGTATTTGTGCAGTTCCTCGATGGCAGCGATCAACTCTTTTTTGGTACCGTATTTGGTACGCACCGCACCTTTCTGGTCAAACTCGCCCAGATCATACAGGTCATAGATGCCATATCCCGGATCATTGGGCCCTGTTGCTTTGCAGGCAGGAGGGATCCAGACAGAAGTGACTCCTATCTCGTGCAGATGTCTGGCATCGTTCTTGAGTTTTTTCCACAGGTTCCCATCAGCAGGCAGGTTCCATTCAAAGTACTGGATCATGATTCCGTTTTTCATATCTTCTTTACTATAAATTTTAATTTATAAGAGAACAGGAGAAAAGGAAAGAATGTTTACAAGAAGGTATCAAGAAAGTTTTGCATCGGGAAAAACACAAAAAGCTTGCTTATCTCCTCAAAAATATCGAATATTGCATCTGCTAAATGTATGTAGTCACAGAGCCTCATACAGCGCGCCTTCGTCCGGACAGATCCGGACGCTTACAAAAGATCAGACCAATTTATGAAAGTAGCCCTTATCACCGGTATCACCGGCCAGGACGGATCGTTCCTGGCAGAATTCCTGTTGCAGAAAGAGTATGAAGTACACGGCATTCTACGTCGTTCGTCCTCATTCAATACCGCGCGCATCGAACACCTGTATTTCGAGGAGTGGGTACGTGACATGAAGAGAAAACGCCAGATCAACCTGCACTATGGCGATATGACAGACAGTAGTTCACTAATCCGCATCATCCAGCAGGTGCAACCCGATGAGATATACAACCTGGCCGCACAAAGCCACGTCAAAGTCTCTTTCGAAGTACCCGAATATACCGCCGAGACCGATGGCATAGGTACGCTCCGCATTCTCGAAGCTGTGCGCATCCTGGGAATGGAAAAAAAGACCCGCATCTACCAGGCCTCTACCTCCGAACTGTATGGGCTGGTGCAGGAAGTACCCCAGAAAGAGACTACTCCTTTTTATCCCCGGTCTTCCTACGGGGTAGCCAAACAGTACGGCTTCTGGATCACAAAGAATTACCGGGAGAGTTACGGGATGTTTGCCGTCAACGGCATCCTGTTCAACCACGAGAGCGAACGGCGCGGAGAGACTTTCGTTACCCGCAAGATCACCCTGGCTGCCGCCCGTATCGCACAGGGATTGCAGGACAAACTCTACCTGGGCAACCTGAGTGCCCTCCGCGACTGGGGATATGCCCGGGATTATGTAGAATGTATGTGGCTCATGTTGCAACACCCGCAACCGGAAGATTTTGTGATTGCCACAGGGGAATTTCATTCGGTACGCGAATTCGCGACACTGGCTTTCCGCCAGGCAGGGATCGAACTCAACTGGCAGGGAGAAGGGATACATGAAAAGGGTATCGATCGGGCTACCGGAAAGATATTGGTAGAAGTAGACGCCAGATACTTCCGCCCGGCGGAGGTGGAACAGTTATTGGGTGACCCCACCAAAGCACGTGAACTGTTGGGATGGGATCCCCGTCAGACCTCCTTTGAAGAGTTGGTGAGCCTGATGGTGCGACACGACCTGGAATATGTACGCAAGCTACACGCACAACAACCGGAACGATGAACAAAGATTCCAAGATCTATATAGCCGGACACCGCGGACTGGTAGGATCGGCCCTCTGGAATTCGCTGCAGGATAAAGGATATACTCACCTCACGGGCCGCACACATGCCGAACTGGACCTGATGGACCCGGTAGCGGTAAGGGACTTTTTTGAGAAAGAACAACCCGAATATGTATTTCTGGCGGCTGCCCACGTAGGAGGTATCCTGGCCAACCACACGTACCGGGCCGATTTTATCTACAACAACCTGCAGATCCAACAGAATGTTATCGGGGAAAGCTACCGGCACGGTGTGAAGAAGCTACTCTTCCTGGGAAGCACCTGTGTATATCCGCGCTGCGCACCGCAACCCATGCGGGAAGATGCGCTGCTGACCTCTCCGCTGGAGTATACCAACGAACCGTATGCCATTGCCAAAATAGCCGGACTGAAACTTTGTGAAAGCTTCAACCTGCAATACGGCACCAACTTTCTGGCGGTGATGCCCACCAATCTGTATGGCCCTCATGACAATTTCGATCTGCAGCGGAGCCACGTACTCCCGGCTATGATCCGGAAAATACACCTGGCCCATCACCTGATGATAGGTGACAGGCTGGCTATACGGGCCGATCTGCACCGACGTCCCGTAGAAGGCATAGATGGTAATGACTCCTGGGAACAGATACTTACCCTGCTGAGAAAGTACGGGATCGACGAAGACCGGGTGACCCTATGGGGGACCGGAACACCGCTCCGGGAATTCCTCTGGAGCGAAGAGATGGCAGATGCCTGTATCTACATCATGGAGAAGGTCAATTTCACGGATCTGACGGGAGATGGAACTGAAATACGCAACTGCCACATCAATATCGGTACCGGAGAAGAGATCTCGATCCGCGACCTGGCATACCTCACTGCCCAGACCGTCGGTTATAAAGGGGAAGTGAATTTCGATCCCGGCAAACCGGATGGCACACCGCGTAAGCTTACGGATGTCAGCCGTTTACACGCCCTGGGATGGCATCACCGTATTTCTGTACGGGAAGGAGTAGGGAAATTGTACAGGTGGTACCTGGAAGAATAAGCAGAAAACTCATTTTACTTTTTCCGTTTTATTTGTTTGCATAATATAAAGAATGAATTATATTTGCACAAATATACATCAATTGTGCAACACATGGAACAAAGTTTTAATGCTTATGTCGAGTCCAGTATCAAAGAGCACTGGGACCTTCCTTCACTGACAGACTACAAAGGGGCTACCCTCCAATATAAAGATGTAGCACGTAAGATCGAAAAACTCCATATCATCTTTGAAGAAAGCGGTATAAAAAAAGGCGATAAAATCGCTGTCTGCGGCCGCAACAGTTCGCACTGGGGAGTTACTTTCATGGCAACCCTCACGTATGGTGCTGTGATCGTGCCTATCCTGCATGAATTCAAAGCAGACAATGTACACAACATAGTGAACCATTCGGAAGCCAAACTCCTTTTTGTCGGCGATGTCGTGTGGGAAAACCTGGACGAAGCAGCGATGCCGTTGCTCGAAGGGACCCTGTTGATGACGGACTTCTCTGTGCTGGTCTCACGCAGTGAAAAACTCACCTATGCGCGTGAACATCTCAATGAAATGTTCGGAAAGAAATTCCCCAAGAATTTCCGCAAGGAACATGTCAACTATCACAAAGACGAGCCCGAAGAACTGGCCGCGATCAACTATACCTCCGGAACCACCAGCTATTCCAAAGGAGTGATGCTGCCCTATCGCAGCCTCTGGTCCAACACCAGATTCGCATTTGAAGTCCTCGAACTGAAACCGGGCGACAAGATCGTATCCATGCTGCCTATGGCACATATGTACGGACTGGCTTTTGAGTTCCTGTATGAATTTGCCGTAGGGTGCCAGATCTACTTCCTCACCCGTATGCCAAGCCCGAAGATCATCTTCGAAGCCTTCTCGGAAGTAAAACCCAACCTGATCGTAGCGGTCCCTCTGATCATTGAAAAGATCATCAAGAAGAGTATATTGCCCAGGCTCGAAACTCCCGCGATGAAACTGTTGATGAAGGTTCCTGTGATCAACGATAAGATCAAATCTACCATCCGCGAACAGATGATACAGGCCTTTGGCGGCAATTTCGTGGAAGTGATCATCGGAGGGACAGCCTTCAACCAGGAGATCGAACAATTCCTGCAAATGATCGAATTCCCTTATACCGTAGGATATGGTATGACCGAATGCGGACCGATCATCACCTATGAAGGCTGGCGGAGATTCAAAGCCGGTTCCTGCGGAAAAGCTGCTCCGCGTATGGAAGTGAAAATACTCTCTCCGGATCCGGAAAACGTGGTGGGTGAGATCGTATGCCGGGGCCCGAATGTGATGCTGGGATACTACAAAAACGAAGAAGCAACTGCCGAGGTGATCGACGAGGAAGGCTGGCTGCATACCGGTGACCTGGCCGTGATGGATGCCGCGGGCAATGTGACCATCCGCGGACGCAGTAAAAACCTGTTGCTCGGTCCCAGCGGTCAGAACATATACCCCGAAGAGATCGAAGATAAGTTGAACAACATGCCCTACGTGGCCGAAAGTATCATCGTACAGCAGAACGGCAAACTGGTAGGCCTGGTATATCCCGATTTCGACGACGCGTTTGCCAATGGACTCAAACAGGAAGACCTCGAAGGCGTGATGGAAGAGAACCGTACCGCATTGAATGCCACACTTCCGGTCTACAGCCAGATTGCCAAGATGAAGATCTATCCGGAAGAATTTGAAAAGACTCCCAAGAAAAATATCAAACGTTTCCTCTATCAGGAAGCCAAAGGATAAAGGGATTTACGATTGACGGATTTACGATTGACGATTGAAATTACTTTATCTACACCTCGTAATCGCTATGAAATGGGTGTAGAGTATCTGTTTATCATTTATGATTTACGGACTCACGAGCAAACGGTAGACAGAGTCAATCGAAGATCGGCGTAGCCAACCAGGCGGTTGGCAAAGGGATTTACGGTTGAAATTACTTTACCTGCATTGCACCCTGTAATCGCACGTACAAATGGGATCTAAGGGATCTGCTTATCCTTTGAATGTACAAGAGTTTCCCAAAGAACGGAAATAAACAAAGGCCATATATAGATGTTATTTCAATCGTAAATCGTAAATTTGTAAATCGTAAATAAAATTACGTGGGATCTCATTAATACATTTACTGATCATGATAAAGAAAAAAGCTGAGAAACATATGCAACTCCTCTGGAAAAGAGGATGTAGCCTGGTACTGACAGGATTATTGATAAGTTGTACCCTGCAGGCACAGAATAAAAGTGCGGGTATCAATCTTTCCCTCACTCCCAAAGTAGCTACCCAACCTTATGATTCCCTGCAGACAACATACCTGAATATAGGATTTGTCTCTAAAATGAATCAACTCAGAGGTATATCAATGAACGTAGTAGGTAGCCGGGTCGTAGAAGACGCCAAAGGCATGCAATTATCAGGCTTCTACAACCGGGTAGACGGAAATATGCAGGGATTGCAATTTTCCGGATTTGCCAATATAAATGGCGAAGATATGCGGGGGATCTCTGTAACCAGCCTGGTGAATATATCCGGTCGTAACGCCAGAGGGATCCAGGTATCCGGCCTGGCCAATATCACAGGAGATACCAACCGCGGGGTCTCTGTCAGCGGACTGATCAACCTGACCGGGACCACAACGAAAGGATGGCAGGTGGGCGGACTCGCCAGCATCACGGGAGAACAACTTTCAGGTCTCATGACCTCCGGAGCATTGAATGTAGTAGGCGGTAACATGAGTGGTGTTCAAATGGCCGGTCTGGGCAACATCACCGGTGGTACCATGCGCGGCCTGCAGCTATCAGGGTTAGGAAATGTAGTTGGAGTGCACATGATGGGTCTGCAGCTTGCTCCCCTGAACTATGCGACTAACGGTTCCGGACTACAGATCGGTCTTCTGAACTACTACAAAGAAAACTTCGACGGCTTGCAGTTGGGACTTGTGAATGCAAATCCCGACACCAGGGTACAACTGATGGTATATGGTGGCAACAATACCAAAGGCAATGTAGCCGCCCGCTTCAAAAATGAACTTTTCTACACCATCCTGGGTGTTGGTGGTTACTACCGCGATCTGGACAAATTTACATTCAGTACTTCCTATCGGGCCGGTCTGGAACTTCCTATCTATCGCAAACTCTATATCAGCGGAGACCTCGGTTATCAGAATATCTTTCTGATCAACAATAAAG
Organism: Bacteroides sp.; assembly: GCA_020861095.1. Lineage (GTDB taxonomy): Bacteria > Bacteroidota > Bacteroidia > Bacteroidales > Bacteroidaceae > Bacteroides. Next base: position 3,824 of record JAJBTC010000037.1, on the reverse strand, counting down.
ATAAGGAAGCAGGCATACCCGGAGAGGTATATGAACTGGCAGCACGTCTGAATCTCGAATATAAGTTCACCAGAAAATTTGCTATCTTCGCCACAGGTGGATATGGAACCACCCGGTATTATAGCAGATCCAAAACATTTGATAAAGGTGCTATCTTCGAAGGGGGTATCGTACTGTTCTGAAAAAGAAGCAATATATAAATACATGTTAAAGGGACTATCCATGATGGATAGTCCCATAAGAAATGCCTATACGCCTATTTCCCGAAAGCCAACAACTATTCCTCAATCGATCAACTTCGCCTCCCGCAACAACTCTTCCAGATAAGTTCCTTTACTCTTATTCAGTGCAAACTTTTCCACTCTCAATGCCAGCCAAGGCAATTGAATATCTTTCAGTTGTTTTTTGTCATTCAGATAATAAACCGCATTCAGGAGAACCCGCACATCAAAGCATGAGCCAAACACTTCCGGCACTCCCCGATCCACATTCAGTAAGGTATACACCGCCTCCATCGCAGTACGCACAGAATATTCCGTAGTAAATACCGTATCCCGTTCCGTCTCCGCAAAATTTCCTACAAATGCCAGATTCTTTGAACCCTGCGGCACTACCAGCGGCCTGTCGCCCAAGGCACGGGGCATGAAATAAGAAGTGATATAAGGCATATAACACGGAATAGTGCTCGCCGAATGGGTAGCCATCTCTGCGATCTCAGCCTCCGGTACTCCAATATGGTACAGCCATTCTTCGCACAGTTCAATCCCCGTACACTCTGTGGTCCGCTTCTTCACATAATTCCCCGGCTTATCGGAAAACAAACCATACACCCAAACGATCAACTCATTCGGTTTTTGTGTATGAAAATGAGGCTGACGACTGATTGAATAGCCCAGCAGCCAGTTAGAATCCCTGACCGTCACCGGACCACTGGTGACGATAGAACCACTGCGCGGATCTTTTTTACTAATTTTTTCGATATAAGGTGTCACCTTGTCATCTGTCAGGGTGATCGTTCCGGAAATCACCCAGTTAGCCTCCGGAATATTCTCACAGAATTTCTCCGGTCTTCCAAACGCAGCATCCTGTTCGGCAAGTTTTTTCCACAATTGCCAGCTACCACCCAGTTCACGTGTCACAGGAGCCGGATGTGTATTATCACCATACGTACTACTTTCCGTGATGGAACCGTTGGTCACAAACACCAGATCATTTTCTGTCAACTCCAGACTTTGCTCCTGACCGTTGCTCACAAACTCTATTTTCATAGCTACTTTCTTATCTCCTCCTGTGTTCATCAGAATATTCCTGACCTGTGTGTTATAATGAAACTGTACACCCGCACTTTCCAGATACTTCACCAACGGCAGGATCAGGGATTCGTATTGATTGTACTTTGTAAAGCGCAGTGAGGACATAGTAGACAATGTACCTACATGATGGATAAAACGCAGGATATAACGACGCATTTCCAACGCACTCGCCCACGGTTCGAATGCAAACATCGTACACCAATAGAGCCAGAAGTTAGACTGTAGGAACTCTTCGGAAAAGATGTCATTGATCTTCACATCCTGCAACTGCTCTTCCGGGGTCAGTGCCAGATGGACCAATTCATTCATTGCTTTCTCCGTCAGGGTCAGTTCCCCGTCAGTAGCCAGACGTTGCCCCCGGTTTTCGATTACACGGGCCTTGGAAAAACTGGGATCTTTTTTATTTAACCGATAGAACTCATCCAACACGGAAAGTCCTTCTGTTTCCAGAGAAGGGACGGAACGGAACAGATCCCATAGTGTTTCAAAATGATTCTCCATCTCGCGTCCTCCCCGCACGATATATCCTTTCTGTTCACTCCAGATACCGTCCATGCTACCACCGGGCACAGCCAATTCTTCAAAAATATGGATCTTGTCACCCTTCATCTGTGCATCGCGCACCATGAAAGTAGCTGCTGCCAGAGAGGCCAGTCCCGCCCCTACCAGATACGCCGATTTGTTGTCTACATCTGCCGGTTTTTCCGGCCGGGCAAAAGCCTCGTAATTACCACTGCTGTAATACATAAAATGTCCTCCTTTTTTAATGAATGTAAAGACGCATACTTACATATCAGATTTCAAACCTCAAACCTTAATTTTCAACTCTTTTTAGACAAGATCTCCCGGTCTATATCCACATAGGATCAAACACACATCAGAAGATACAAACAACAAAACGAAACTATCAGAAACGCAACTATCCATCTCGTTTGTTTGCATATAAGATTCGCCTGTTGAGGTTTACGAAAGATTTACCTACGTATCTTTTCTGTATGTTCAATCTTATATCGTAAATCAGTACATCGTAAATCCCTTGGCGTCTCTTTACAAACCAGGCTACCTCCTATCCTTTATAAAAAAGGATAATCCGTGTACCCCTGCGGGCCAGTAGTATAAAAGGTGTCCCTGTCACTCTCATTCAAGAGAGCATTCAACCGGAACCGCTCTATCAGATCGGGGTTACTGATATAGAGATTTCCGAATGAAATCAGATCGGCAATACCTTCTTCGATAGCCAGATTGGCCGTATCACGTGTAAACCCTTTATTGATCATCAGTGTCCCACGGTAAATCTTCCGGTAATACCGCGCACTATCAAGTACCTGTTTCAGCGGATCGTCCACTTGATCTCCTGTCACCCCCGACAGATGTACATATGCCAGCGGATAATCATTCAACCTGCCGATCATTTCTGTAAAAAGTTGATCCGTTTCGTCATCCTTCACGATCCCCTGAATATGGTTCAGGATCGGTGAAAGCCGTACCCCTACCCGTTTCAGATCCGTTTGTGCCCGAATCGCTTCCAGAACATCGAAAAGAAAACGGCTCCTGTTCTCTATATTTCCCCCATACTCATCTGTACGGGTATTGGAACACTTCATAAAGAACTGATGGAAGAGATAGCCATTGGCCGCATGGATTTCCACACCATCAAAACCCGCCTTCATTGCGTTCTGTGTCGCCTGTGCAAAATCATCGATCGTCTGCCGGATCTCCTCCACTGTCATGGTGTGTGGAGTAGGTGTGTCGACAAACATTCCCTCCGGTGAAAACACTTTCGTTCCCGGATTGATAGCCGAAGGAGCCATCGGCAGATGCCCGTCGAGTACCTCCCGAAGACTCAGTCTGCCTTCGTGCCAGATCTGTGCAAAGATCTTACCCCCTTTGGCGTGTACCGCATCCGTCGATTTTCTCCACCCTTCAATCTGTTGGCTGGTATAAATGCCCGGTACACGGATAGCCCCTCTTGCCATACGGCTCACGTGTGTACCTTCAGTAATAATCAGCCCTGCCGTTGCCCGTTGTACGTAATATTCGGCAATCAGATCCGTAGCAGCCAGTTCGGGATTATCTGCCCGTGTACGTGTCATCGGAGCCATAACCACCCTGTTTTTCAGATCCAATGCATCTGTATGAAAAGGTTCCAGTAAAATCATAATCTTTCTGTTTTTGGTTTTCCATAAAACAAACGGGGAGAGAAGAGGTTGAATAAAAAGTAAAGAATTAATAATGAAAAAGGGAAATGAGTCAACGAAACCAAAACTTTAATTTCTATCAGGAAAGATGGATAAATAAGAACATTTTAAGATTGTCCCTCTTCTCTGTAACAAGAATTTCATCTTTTATGAACCAGCACTGAGCAGGAACTGAAAGTTCCATTAAAAACCACTCTCGTATTTTATAAAAAGAGGAAGAAAAAAGGCCGGAACAACGAAAAAATTACTTTATAATAAAATATGGCAAACACGGTGTCAGTATATCTTCCGGAAGTAACGTTTGGTAGTTGTA
>JAJBTC010000093.1 GCA_020861095.1 Bacteroides sp. | reverse complement strand
CCCTTCTTATCTGAAAGAGGTTAAAAACAGTTAGAATCTAAAAAATAAAAGCTATTTTGAAGTGCACCACAAAAGTTGGACAAAAAACTTTTGTGGTGCACTTCATATTTGGAGACATTTATCTTGCAGTATTAAACTAACCGATATACAATTAATATATTGGAACAGCAGAGTTACAGTAAACTAATTTTGAGACTAAGCTTTTGACCTATAGGTTGAATCAGATTGCAACTCTGTATTTGGGAGAATTCAGCCAGTTAGAATTATAGACTCACGACCAGGTAAAGGTATTCACTGTTCTCATTTTTATTTCATAATGTATATAAAGTTATGAATTATTCTCATTTTGTAAGCCTTGATATTGAAAAAAAGATCTTTAATACGTGTCTTATATTTTTAGATGCCAAAGATTTGTATGATAAGTATGCTATTTTATCCATTCCGAAAATAACAAAATGATTTTATTTATGTTAATCCCCTCTTCCTGATGAACATAAAAAGGAGGGAATTGTATCTAAAACAGTTGAAACAAAATAGCTGTAAGGCATAAATCTATAACAGGCCACATATGGATCTCTACTCGGGTTTACCCTATTGGATGGTGAAAAATCCATTGTACGATGATTACAATCCCTTATCTGCCGACTTGCGCACGGAGGTGGCCATCATCGGTTCCGGGATCACCGGTGCGTTGGTGGCCCATGAATTATGTAAGGTGGGTATCGGATGTACGATTTTCGACAAGAGAACACCAGCCACCGGAAGTACCGTTGCCAGTACAGCCTTGTTGCAATACGAAATAGATACACCTCTGTGCAAGTTGGTCGGAAAGATAGGAGAGGCCGCGGCAGTCAGGACCTACCATTCGTGCCTGCAATCTATCAACGATCTGGAACATGTATTCATGGAGCTGAATATCTCACCGGATTTTATGCGGGTTCCCAGTATCTATTATGCCAGCGACCGGAAAGGACTTTCGCTCATCCGGGAAGAGTTGGAGATCCGCAACCGTTTCAGACTTCCGGTCATCTATTTCTCGAAAAACGAACTGTCAGAGAAATACAACCTCAGGGCACCCGGAGCGTTGGTCAATTACAGTGCTGCTCAGGTCGATCCTTACAAAGCCGCGACAGAGATCATCCGTCATTATCTCGACAAAAAGCAATTGGAGGTATATACGCATACGGAGATCAGCCAATGGGAGGAAGAAGAGGGAGGATATAAATTGGTCACCGCAACTGGCAACACCATCCATTGCCGGTATGTAGTGGTGGCCACCGGTTTCGAAGCCGGCAGGTTTTTGCCCGGAAAGGTCATGAAGCTCACTTCTACTTATGCTATCCTATCCGAACCTGTGGAAAAAAATACATCTGGCCGGGACACAGTCTGATCTGGGAAACCCAGGAGCCTTATCTGTATATACATACAAACAACCGGAATCGCATCCTTGCAGGAGGGGAGGATGAAGAATTCAGGGATCCGGCGAAGCGCGATCAGCTTTTACGGAAGAAGGTATCCATCCTCGAAAGAAAGATCAGGAAGCTGTTTCCGGATATTCCCTTCCGGACAGATATGGCCTGGTGTGGTACATTTAGCTCCACAGAAGACGGATTGCCCCTTATCGGGGCATGGCCCGGAAAAGAAAGAATGTTATATGCCTTAGGATACGGTGGCAACGGGATCACTTTCAGTATGATAGCGGCCCAGCTTATCCGTTGCAAGATCCAGGGCATCAAAGACGAAAGAGAATCAGTCTTCGGTTTCGAAAGACTGCATTAAATATATTGTTCAACTATAAAGAAAAAAGACATGAGTTCAAAATCGTATGAAGAAATGCAGAATCCTTTGCATGAATATCGTGAAGAGGGTTATCCCGAACAATTACAGAAAGCTCCGGGTATACAGAAAGAAATGAATCCTGTACCCGATTGCGGAGAAGAGACCTATGTCGGACATGGACGCCTGAAAGGCCGGAAAGCATTGGTAACAGGGGGAGACTCCGGGATCGGACGTGCCGCGGCCATTGCCTATGCCAAAGAGGGAGCGGATGTGGCTATCAATTACCTGCCATCCGAACAAAAAGATGCGGAAGATGTAGCGAAGGTGATAGAAAAAGCCGGGCAAAAAGCCATTCTGATACCCGGGGACATCAGTGATGAAGAATTCTGCAAGGAAATGATCGAGGAAGCCAACGCCAGTCTGGGAGGGTTAGACATTCTGGCACTGGTAGCCGGAAAGCAGGTTGCCAAAGAAGATATACTGGAAATTACAACCGAGCAGTTGACCGCAACTTTCACAGCCAATGTTTTTTCTCTGTTCTGGATCGTGAAAGCGGCCATTCCCTATCTGCCGGAAGGAGCTACTATCATCACTACATCTTCTATTCAGGCTTTCCAGCCCAGTCCTACATTAGTAGACTATGCTGCTACAAAAAGTGCGATCGTGGCATTCACCCGTGCACTGGCCAAGCAGCTGGCCCCTAAAGGTATCCGTGTAAATAGTGTAGCGCCGGGTCCTATCTGGACTGCTCTGCAGGTGAGTGGTGGGCAACCCCAGGAAAAACTGCCCAAATTCGGAAAGGATACTCCGCTCAAACGTGCCGGACAGCCGGTGGAACTGGCTGCCATATACGTATTACTCGCTTCTCAGGAGTCCAGTTATGTAACTGCCGAGGTTTATGGAGTGACCGGCGGAAACCATACGACTTAAACCCTGTTGGGTTTTACTTAAGGTTTTTGCATTTTTGCTTTCACGCCTTCACGCTTATTCATAAAAATCTATTTAATAGCTTATTAAGTGTGAAGGCGTATGATATTTTTTGCTTTCACCTGCATTCACGCTTTCACACGTTATTTTATCGATCATAACGTTATAATATTAATAATCAATACTATACTATCACACGAAGGTTGTTTGTTTCCAGTGAAATTCTTTTTATACATTGCGACATCCGCAGGCTACTCTATTTTACCTCTATAAAACAAACTTTTCCATTGAATGTATATATTTATAAGCCTTACTTATAAAAGATAAGACATTATAACTAAGCCTACAGACTACCTCCTTTACTATACAAATCCAGAAGCATCAACCTCTTTTTCCATGAATCTTAGTTGGGCCCACAGATGTGGGCCAATGGGTTTACAATTGTAGGCCGATGGGCCCACAATTGTGGGCTGATGAGCCTATATCTGTGAGCCCAACTAAATATACAGGAAAAAACACCTAATATAATATAGACAGCCCCTTAGACCACAAAGCGGAAGCTATTAAGATCGCTGGTATAAGTGAGATAGACAAGAGGTTTGAACAAACTTATAGATAAAGAAAATGAAAGTAATATAGACAGGAAAAATGAAAAACAAGAATAAATCCTATACAGGATGGAGACAATCTGGTATAAATTAGCAAAATAACAGTTACTATTTGGGTTATTCTTCACTTTAGTTGCAAGAAATCAACCTGGATCTCTCCTGTATGGTATGTCTTTACTCTCTGTAGAGTCAACTCATTCCAGCCCGGCAGGTGAACAGACTTTCCGTGAAAAGAGACCAGCAAGACGAAAGATATGCTTCACTGGCCTGGAACAGAGTGGCTGATGCCGACGGTTATCTGGTTCGCTTTGGCTATCAGCCGGATTTCCTGAATCAATGCATACAGGTGAAAGGAAATGAGACAACCGAACTCCTGTTGCATATCCTCACCAAAGGGGTGAAGTACCATTATCGCATAGATACCTACAATGACAGTGGGATTACAGAAGGCAATGTGATGTCCGAATAAAAAGATCTCAGAATAATAGGTTTAAAACACGGACAGATACAGACAGTTGTTCTTCTCCCCATAATGGCTTGTGCAGGGCTTATATAGGCTTAGTACAAGCCCTCACGAGATCATCCTTCTTAGATGCCGTCTCACATCATTCATAGACAGTACAGAGCCTGTTTATATGTATACCCGTTCCCACTCCGGATGCCTTTTCAGAAAACTCCGCCAGTAGCTATCGTGGTAACTTTTAATAAGGCTTTTACACACATCGGGGTCCATACCACGTTCTTCTGCGTATACGCGGGCCACCCAGTCGAGCTGGTCGTCGTGCAGGTTGCTACGTTCAAAAGCGTGGCATCCCTTTTCCGGGCTTACAGGTCCGAAATCGATCCGGTTCAAGTCTATCATACTGAAACGATATCCCTCCTCAGGAGTCTTATCAAAGAGTACATTCCCCAGGGAATAGTCTCTATGATAGATACCCTGTTTATGAATAAAGGCTGTAAAACGCGCGTATGCTTCCAGCAGGGTCTTCGTTTCTTCATCCGCAACAGCATACCACCCAGTCGAGCTGGTCGTCGTGCAGGTTGCTACGTTCAAAAGCGTGGCATCCCTTTTCCGGGCTTACAGGTCCGAAATCGATCCGGTTCAAGTCTATCATACTGAAACGATATCCCTCCTCAGGAGTCTTATCAAAGAGTACATTCCCCAGGGAATAGTCTCTATGATAGATACCCTGTTTATGAATAAAGGCTGTAAAACGCGCGTATGCTTCCAGCAGGGTCTTCGTTTCTTCATCCGCAACAGCATACACATACTTCATAGGGCGCATATCCGCTTCATGGATCGAGAGGTAATAGGAGTGACCTATCCATCCATACCTGTAGGTCTCCACATATGCAATCGGCTCCGGGGTCGGCACTCCGGATTCTAAACAGCGAAGGGCATATACATAGGAGCGGGCTGCTTTGGATTTCCGGACCGAACTATATACCACACGATTGATCAGGTGTGGGATGCGGAAAGATTTTATGTTTACCCGAACACCTTCCACTTCAAATACCTTCACCTCATTTCTACCTTTATAAATACTTTCTCCCTCTTTCTGGAAGATATCGGGAACAGAACGAATGAATGATTCAAGAAAGGAGTATTTGGGATATATATTTATTTTCATAACGACTTTTTTCTGAATATACACAAAGGATCCTGCTATCTGCTGCGTATCTGACTTCTTTTATCTGATAGGGTCAGTTGAAAGTTTCTTTGTTATCCAAGAGTCTGTCTACATTCTGACTGCGTCGACCGTGGGGTCCACGGAAGATATATTATAAAATATCTTCGCTCTTTCTTTCCGCGTCTTTTTAGTTTCACTGACCGTCGGTTGCCATCTTTTCCTGTTTTCAGACGCAAATACGGAGATGCAAATACGGAGACGCAAATATGCGTCTCTACAAGTGGATGATACGATGAGGATAACTGTATGTTCAATCGTAGATCCGTACATCGTACATAGCTTTAATCGCCTTAAAAATAGAAAGACGTGACTAAAAATAAACCTGAATAAAGAAACAAGCAAAATGGAAACAGGCTCTAAATGCTGACAAAGATAGTGAATCCCGCCGATTCTCTGTTTCAAACAAAGAAATATTAAATAAAATACCAATTATTGATAAGGAGAAACATTTTTTTCTTATCATAATTACTATATTTACTCCCTGAAAAAACAGTTTTCGCCTTTTTCCTGAACAAACGGTTCTATCATATAGAGAACACCTCCCTGTATGGCAAGGGCTTATCGAATCATAAACCAGCTAATCGCCTTGATTATGTATACATCCTACGGCAGTTATCGAAAAAAAGAAGTGATCTCTTCTTTCCATCCGGCAGTCTATTATCTCATCCTTCTGATAGTATGTTGTTTCGCGTTTATCATAAATAATCAGGTGATCCCGGCAGACCTGATGGAGTCGCGAAACCTGGCCACTGCTCAGGAAATGGTTCGGGAAGGGAACTATCTGGTACCGACAATGAATGGTGAATTGCGCCTGGAAAAACCTCCTTTGCCTACATGGATCGCGGCAGGAGTGGAAAACCTGATCCCCGGCAACCTCAGTGTACAACGCTGTATGGCCGGACTGTCTGCCACGCTGATGGTCATTTTTCTGTATCTGACAGGCACCTACCTGACACGCAACCGCAACATCGGTCTGCTCACCGCTCTGATCCTCGCTACCTGTTTCAACGTTGTACTGATGGGCAGGACAGCTACCTGGGATATCTATTGCCACAGCTTCATGACAGGGGCCATCTATTTCTTCTTAGTCGCTTTTGGTGAAAGGGGAAAACAATGGGGCCATTTCCTTGCCGCCGGACTTTTTCTGGGACTATCGTTCCTGAGCAAAGGGCCGGTCGCTTTCTACGCCTTGCTACTGCCGTTCCTGATCAGTTACATTCTTGTACTACACCCTTCCCTGAGAGGGAAGAAAGCCCCGTTCTTCTGTATGATCCTGATCGCCGTGATCGTATCCTGCTGGTGGATGATATATATCCTTATTTTTCATTCCGACATGGCCATTGCCATCGCTCAGAAAGAATCCACCTCCTGGATCAATCACAACGTACGCCCCTGGTACTATTACTGGCAATTCCCGGCCGAAGCCGGAATATGGGCCCTGTTTCTGGTCACTTCCATCTTCTATTATTTTACATACAAAAAACAGGAGTACCGCAGAGAATATACTTTCTCTATGTTGTGGCTGATCCTATCCCTGATCCTGTTGTCGCTGATCCCGGAGAAGAAGACCCGCTATCTGCTGCCGATCCTTGTACCCGCTGCGCTGTCTGTTGCCTTCTACATCTATTATCAGATCAAATGCAGCCTGTCCAAAGGAGAGAAATTCCTGTTCCGTCTCAATGCTTTCGTCATAGCCATCATCCTGTTGGGAATGCCTGTAGCACTCTACCTGATGTTCTTCAAACAGGGAGAAATGTCTTTACTGATGCTAAGTATAACAGGGGTACTTAGCTGGGGACTGGCTCTGTTCATCTTCCTCTCTATCTACAACAGAAGCGGTATCCAGGTAAAAGGAGTGTTTGTAGCCATCATCCTGACCATGATCCTGATAGAGGCCGTATGTCTTATCCCGATCGGAGATATGTTTATCAACGAAGAGCGTCACAGCATACGCATGCTCAGAGACAACGAACAAGTGGCCGGATTGCCCTTCTTCTATAATCCCGCAGAGGGCTTGCTGCGTATGGAGCTGGTGTACGAAGCCAATAAGACCATTCGCCCCATAGACCTGTCACAGGATGCCGTTATCTACGACAATCTTCCTTTCGTACTTGTAAGCGGTATGCTTATAGACAGCCTGATGGCAGGTAAACGGGTTGAAATAGAATGGATCGATCTGTTTGATAACAACTGGCGCAAAGTAGGCCATAAACGTCACAATCCGGAACTTGTGCGTGAAGTCGCCATCATCCGTGGCATAGAAGTGGAGACAGAACCCGTAGAAGAATAGAGAAAGGACTCCATATCTCCGGCTATCCCCCATAAATTCACATGTACAATGCAGGAATGAGAAACAATAAAAAACCTCCCTCCGTTACCGGAATGAGGTTTAAATGAATGTAAGTCCAAAAAAGTCTGTCAGATCATAATCATTTAACAGATTTAATTTCTCTGGTTTCTATACCGTTGGTCCAGTCTCTGGTGAGGGTGATGTGTATCTGTCCCGAATGATAGATCATTAGAAACTGTGAATCGATATATTCTTCCTCTTCTGTATCAAAATATTTAAATTCAGGAACCTCGATGCGGTATCCGGTAAGAGCAAACAAAGCCCACAAAGGCAATAAGAATAATTTATTCATATCTACCTATAGTTTATGTCATCCCAGACCCGGGAATGACAGTTTGTTAATGAAGGTTGGGTCTGATCGTTTAGTTTGTTTTTATGTATCTTCTTGTATAAAGATAGCAGGCAGGCGAATTGGGGCAATATAAAAAACGACCTGAACTCATTTGTCAGGTCGTTTCTTTCTTTTGTCGGGGTACCAGGATTCGAACCTGGGACCCCCTGCTCCCAAAGCAGGTGCGCTAACCGGACTGCGCTACACCCCGAA